>CAMZDX010000033.1 GCA_947305505.1 uncultured bacterium
ATTTCGATAAAAAAGAGACTAAAAAACGACAACTCCGCTTTTTTCAAGAAGTTTTTTCCGTTCACGCCAGTCAGGCATGAAAACCGCAAGCTGACGGTAAAAATCGGGCGAATGGTTCAGATGCAGAAAATGGGTGAATTCGTGGATCACGACATATTCGATGCAAACGAAAGGAACCGATGCAAGCGCGTAGTTGAAGGTTATCCGCCCTGTCCTCGGCATGCAGCTCCCCCAGCGCGACACCATGTTTCTGAACTTTATTTCGGGAAACGGGATCCCGTATTTGCCGAATTTGGGATAAGCCGCCTCGCAAAGTTTCGTGACTGTCTCGCGGCAGACAGCTGCCAGCCACTTGCGGAAAACACGCTCTTTCATATCCGTATCAAAAGGATCCTTCACCCGCAAAGTTATGAAAACACCGTCATTTTTGACTTCGTTCCTCGCCCCGCGGATCACTTTCAGCCTCAGATCATGCCCTAAAACGCGGAACGATTCCCCGTCGACATATTTTTTCGGAGATTCCTTTTGAGAAACGACTTCTGAATAATGCTCGACTGCCTTGGAAATAAAGTCCGATTTCGACCTCAAAAAATTCTCGATGTAATCCAGCGGAACAGACTTGTCTGCCGAAACATAGACACTTCCGTCCCGCCTTATCCTCAGATTCAGGTTTTTCACCTTCTTCCGTTCAAGAGTGTATTCCAGGATCCTGCCGTTTATTTCAAGCTGGTGCTGCATTTATTTTGAATCCTCGTCTTGAGAAATTATTTCCCAGTGACCTGTTTTATCACTGCCGACACGCTTAATTATCCCATCGTTTTGCAGTTTTGACAAAGCTCTTGTTATTGTTGCACGGGATTTTCCTGTTTCAGTAGCAATCACTTCCTTTGAAAAATACGGATTCTTAAGAATTACTTCTAAGATTGATTTTAGAGGCTCATTTAGAGGCTCATTTAGAGGCTCATTTAGAGGCTCATTCTGCTCAACCGCCACATTATTCGCCGGAAAAACAATCGTTACATCGTCCGCTGAAATATCAAATTCCGGCAGCGGATTGCCGTTTTCTCTGCATGCGTCACACATTTTTTCGATGCCGCGTCCCCACGATTCAATGAATCCGGCGAAGAAAAAAGTATTCGCAATAAGCGGATTGTATCTCACTGATTTGTGTTTACTCATAAATTTTTCAGCGGTCCAGTCTGCACTCAAGGCAGCATCGTTTGATATGACGATTTTGTCTGCATAAACACGGATCTGTGTCGGATTCATGCTGTTGTATGCTCTGTGAACTATCGCATTGTAGACGGCTTCACGGATAGCGGCGTAAGCAAAGGGGAAAGTTTCAACACGGGTCACGCCCTGATAGCTGATTGCCGCCTTCAAATACTTGCTAAAAATGATATCAACAGTCTTTTGCGCCTGTTCCAGAAGAGGCCCTTTTACCTCATCCTGATAAATGATTTCGGCTCCTTCAAAGAATCCGATTTTTATAAATGAGCCAATAACTCTTTTTTCTGTATCTTTCGCAAAAAGCAGATATCCGGCTTTGGTCAATTTGCCGCTATCGGTGAAAAGGTTCAGCTTTTCAAGCAGCTCTTTATTCGGAATGTTGACATCTTCCGGGTTCATCCGCTTCGATTGTATTGCTTTGTCTCTGAAAATCTGGAACGCAACTTCTGACAAGGCCGAAAGTTCGACATTGTTCACTTCTGAAGCATCCCAGGAAAGACCTGTCTTTTTGAAGAGAAACTGTGTGAGAGCGTTGCCTTTCAGCTGCTGTTTCGTGGAACCGCAGCGATAATGGTATTCCCCTTTGTAGCTGACGGGAAAAGAACTTGGCTCGACGGTTATTTTGATTATATCGCAACCGTCCTGCTGCAGAAAATTTACTTCCGGAACAACTCCGAGAATATCGCGTATTTTGTTCGGAATATCTTCCAGCAGTTTTTTGGCATTTGCGACACCGATATTTTTGCCGTTGTCGTCCTTGCCGATGAAAAGAGTTCCGCCCTGCGCGTTGGCAAAACCGCAGATCCATTTGATGTATTCATCGCGCCACGACTCTTTGTACTCGATATTCTGTGATTCAGGCATATTTTACACTCCTTATTTGCCCTCAACTTCAATTGTAAAAATCCACAATTTATTTTAAAGAATAATGAACAAGCCAAGAGCTTTTCAGACAGAGTCACTAAATTTACCACGTTTTTGCGCACGTGAACGTCTTTCTATCTCTTCTAACGGCATCTGAGAAGAAATTGATAGCAGCACTTCTTCCAGTCGCGAATTAATTTTTAAGTTACGCTCTTGTTTTCTACGGACAATTCCGTAACAGCCTACTGGTGATATATAAATATCTTCTGACGCATCAGGGGAAACAATTGCACTCATATCTCTAAACTCACAAACTTCAGGTATTGGTGTACAGTTGATTGCATATTCAGCTCCAATTTCTACAATATCCTTTCCGAAATCTATGAAAAATCCTTGTTTAGGAACCTCGGTAGTTCGAGCAAACAGATAAAACTCTTTGGAATCTAATTTCATTGTGTCACCTGAATATTCAACGAGGCGTTTCCCTAACCATTTTATTACAGGAACAGCCCATGAATTTCCAATAGCTTGATATCTACTTGTTTTCTTTGCACCTGGCAAATCAGTATAACCATCGGGGAACCCCATCAAACGTTCACATTCTAACGGAGAAATGCGACGAATACGATCATCCTGAACAACAAATAATGATCCATTATAAGCTGCCGCATTTCCATTCCATTTTGTTCCATATGCAGAATATAAACAATCAGTATACTCTCTAAACACCTCGAATTTATGTTTTTCCTTTTCGAACAATAACGGCGCAGAAGGATACTCGCTTAAATTCCTTGTGTGATATTCAAAAAGCACATTTTCCGGATAGAAATCTTTACCGCCCGCCATAAGATAAAGACGTCTTCTTTGTTGCGGCAGACCAAAATATTTCGCATCCAAGACTCTCCATGCAACATTTCTTTTTATTCCATGTATAACGCCCGCATTTGGCCAATGTTTCCAATCGATAACATCATCAAATCCAGCCAAAGAACAAACCAGACAACCAAAGGCATTGGTTTTGTCTGTAAGTACTCCTTCTACATTTTCCCAAAAAACAATTGAAGGCTTTTCACCGTTTTTGAGCCGCCTTTTATCATTTGCATCTATAATATCAACAAAACGAATGGTTAAATTCCCTCTATCATCATTGAGTCCGTTTTTCCAACCAGCAAGTGAAAATGCTTGACACGGGGTTCCTCCACAAATTAAATCAGGAGCGGCAATCTCTCCTGATTCGATTTTTTCTGGAATCTTATTCATATCCCCCAAATTTTTGATATCAGGATATTTCTCAGCTAAAACGCGAGAAGGAAAATCAGCTATTTCGGAAAACCATTCGAAGTGCATTCCAAGCGGTTTCCAAGCAACGGACGCGGCCTCTATGCCAGAACAAATACTTCCCACTGATTTGAAATATGTCAATGCAATCCCCTCAATTCAAAGAATTCAAAAATCATTTCATATTATTTGCAAATTTTAATTTGTCAAGCATATTTATCAGATATTTTTATTATTTTTTATCTACGCTTTTTCTTTTGTTTTATTTTGTTCAATAAATCGATTAAGAGCCGTTCTCCATAAATTAAAATTATACCAGCCGCAACCATAACACCCTCGTTCTGCTTCAGATCCTTTTTCGGGACAATCAGAAGGCCAGTTTTCATCGCCGACATAATAATATTTTATTCCCATGGGATACCCGCGTTTTCCTGTAGCAATACATCGTTCACAAGCTCTGGATTTCAAAAGATTGTGATTCCCAGATGAATCTTTCTTCAGAAGTTGAAACTTCCGTTCAATATATTGATCACTCATATCTGATGGGTTTCTTTCTTCAATGGCACCCCAACGTTCCATTGGAAAACGATGATCAATAACCAATTCATGTGTTTGACGGCGACGTTGTTCAATAGAATCCGTATAATCATAGTATTCAAATATCTGAGTCTGTAATTTTCTAGGCAGTCCTGCCGCAGAGCTTGATTCAGTATATTCACCTGTCCATCTGTCCCACGTTGAAGTTTTCTTACAAACATCGCAGTATTCACGTTTCGTTTCAGTAATCAACCCCGGACGTGATTTTGTGCCTCTTTGTAAACCCTGGATTCCACCACCTCCAGCAATTTGAGTTGATCCAATTTGCCTTCCAGCACAATCACGACAATGCCAACGCGTATCTTTCAGAACATTAAAATACTCTTTTTGAAGTGAGCCATTGGTTAAGAGTTCTTCATATTCATTTATCATCATTTTCTCCTCCCAACCTTGCTATGAGTTGCTTTTTCCATTCAGCAATATCATACCAAGGACATCCTATGCAACCATTCTCTGCATCCTTTCCTCTTTGAGGAATTGAAGTATCCCAGTTTTCACCACCCCTGTAATAAAATTGAATTCCATATATAGAACCTCGTTTCCCAGTTTGGAAACAAGTTCTACACACTTCTCGCTTTTGCTGATTGCGCTGATTTGTAAGAAGTTGAAACTTTGCCCGAATTTCTTCATCGGACATAGTGTCAGGGTTTCCTGCCTTAGTATTCTCATCCCATCGAATTTCAGAAAACTTGTGATCGGGAAGGCAATGCGCAGAGAACGCCCCTTCATATATGTCGATACTGCCTAACAACCGAATTATTCTTTTCCTCAATGCTGGAGACCACATTTCATAACCATTTCCCTCTATGCTACCCCTTTCAATGGGAAGAAGAATCAAATGGGTTTTGTTTTCCCCACAAGTAGGACAATAACGCTTAGTATCTGTAGCGATGGTATATCCGAACTCTTTCAAGTCTTGTATTCTCCTTGCCCAATTTGGGTTTTTAGGTAGTGTGCATTCAACACACTGCCATCCTCCTTTGACAAGGCTATCAAAAAAAGCCTTTGTGGTCCCAGCATTAGGTTTTTCCTCACACCAGAATTTCTCCTGCTTTTTCAGCCAAGACTGAAAGTTTATGGGATTCATTTGCTCATAAACCTTGTTAAGATATGCAATGAGCTTATCAGTTTCGTCTTGCTTGATAGATACACCAGTTCTTCTATACTCGACAGGAATCCAACCTTCCCAAGTTATGTCAGGATACTTAAACTCGACATGAACATATTCCTCGGATGCTTTTGAATGCTTCTTACGTTCATTTTCCACGATACTAATATTGCTGTTTAATGTGTGACTCATAGCCAATTTTCTCCACATATTCTATAAACTCCAAATCCAAAATGACCTTCGCATAATACAAAAAGTGCCCCCTGTGTCAAGGATAACTATTTGATTTTGTTGCATATTTTCAAATGCAAGTTAAATAAACAAATTGACAAAGCAATAAAAAAAATTATTCAAAATCAGGTGCGATTCAATTTAAAAACAAGGTTTTGTTTAGTTATTTTTAGATAATTAGAAAAAAAACAATCTGGTTAATATGTTCATTATTGCAAAAATCTCCGAGACACTGTTTCAGAAATTGAGTTATTCAGCGCAAGAAACGCAAGGAACAAAATGACAGATGATGAAGGTTGGTGCAGTGGAATTATTGCCGAAAACCAACCTCCACTGAAAATTTTTGCCACTTTGGGCATTTTTTTTCAACGACTCGCCTTCATTCTTCATGCTGTAGTCTGAAAATTTCTTTCTGATGTTCTATTTCTGCCTTTAGCTGCTCATCGGTAGGCATACAAGTCATAAGTTTGGTGGCAAAAAGACGGTCACTCTCCCGAAGAACCGAGTATTTTGCAATAGCCTCATCCGTTTCTGAACAAAGCAGAACACCGATTGTCGGATTATCACCTTCAGTCCGTTTTAATTCATCGTACATACGAACATACATATCCATTTGACCGACATCCTGATGCCTGATTTTACCTGCCTTCAAATCAATAAGGACATAACATTTTAAGATTATGTTATAAAACACGAGATCAATATAATAATCTTCTGCATCAGTATGAATATGCTGCTGCCGGGCCACGAATGCAAATCCTCTGCCCATTTCGAGCAAAAAATCTTTCAAATGTGTTATTATGGCACTTTCCAAATCAGATTCAGAAAAACTATCGTCGGTTTTGAACCCCAAAAATTCTGCAACAAAAGGATTTTTCAGAACTTTTGGTGCTGAGATTTTCTTTTTACCTTTTTTGGCGTCAACCGGATTAGACATGTGGCGTTCAAAATATTGGGTGCTTATATTTCTGTTTAAAGTCCTGACACTCCACATTTCTTTAGAAGCTGCTTCAATATACCAACGGCATGCAGTTTCATCCGCGACACGCAAAACCGCAAGATAGTGTGTCCATGTCAAATTTGGAAATCGCGTTTTCCAAATCTCTGATTCCGGAAAAATCACATAGAATTTTCTGAATTGTCTCAGATATCTTGCGGAAAATCCTGTGCCGTATTCTTTAGTGAGTTCTTCTGAAAGCAAGTCTATCAAATGCGCACCGTACGCAGCACGTGTTTTTCCTTTCTGCTCCTGCTCTATGATTCGTCTGCCAATCTTCCAATATGTTTGAATCATAACGGCAGAAACTGCACTATATGCTGACTTTCTCCCTTCATTTATTATCTTCTTTATATCATTTACAAAGACTGTTTCAGATTTAATTAGATTCTCATTTTCTGTTTGCTTTGTTATTTTGTTATTCATCGCATACCCCAAACAAAAACCACCGCACATTTTACATCCAAAATTTAATTTTGCAAACATTTAGAAAGTTTTCAACAAATTTATTTTGTTATATTTGAAAAAATGATTTGACTTTTTTAGATAATTATTCTACAATACTTTTGCAGTTTTACGAATTTTATCTTTGGAGGCCACAATGAAAACAGAAGTTATTAACAAAACCATAGAACTTAGCGACAATTTAGAGTTAATATTGAATTGTGCCATGAGATACGTCATGGGGCGAAGAACCTATATTGTCGGCACTTTTTGCGATTATGTGAAATCAATTATGACGGATTTATCGCTTATAACACTTGAGCGTATGAAACAAGATTTCGATGACTTCGCTGAATACGGAAATTCTTGGGGTGATGAGTGCGATAAAGAAACATGGATGCGATTCAAGATGGACCTTGACGAAACGATAAAGAAACGCAAGGAACAAAATAACAGATGATGAAGATTGGTAAATTGTACTAAAAACCCGACTAAGTTTCTGTTGTCAGTAACTTTTCCTGTCCTTGATCGCTTTGTATTCCTCAAAAAGACCGAGGCATTCCTTTCTATCCATCTCCGTTTTTATGTCGAAAGATGAAGTGCAGAAAATTTCGTCCCGGAAACCGAGTTTGTCGGTATCGGCAATTGTGCAGCCGTAGTAAACTTTTCTGATGTTTGACCAGAGGATCGCTCCGAAACACATGGGACACGGTTCTGCCGTCGTGTAAAGTTCGCAGCCTGAAAGGTCGAACGAGTTCAGATTTCTGCATGCGTCGCGGATCGCCATGACTTCGCCGTGACATGTCGGGTCGTTGCATTTTATCACTTCATTGTGACCTCGTCCTACGATCTCGCCGTTTCTGACGACAACGCATCCGAAAGGACCTCCGTGACCGGCATTTATGCCGTTTTTTGCTTCCTGAAGAGCGATCTCCATATATTTGTTCATGGTTTCACCTCCATCTATCGATAATGTCTTACAATGAAAATAAAATCAAATAGACAGGTGAATTTTCTTAAAAAATCGCCTCCAAATTCTTGTTTTTCGATCAAAAATCCCTATGCTATGCAGGCTCTTTAAACATTTTTGGCAACATTTTTTCATGGGAGAAAGTTATGCAGAAAAAAACCGTATCGCCGAAAGGCAAAAAGCAGACAAAGTACATTTTTATCACCGGAGGAGTCGTAAGTTCCTTAGGAAAAGGGATCACTTCGGCATCGCTCGCACTCATTCTTAAAAGCCGCGGATATCAGGTTTTTATGCAGAAACTCGACCCTTATCTCAACGTCGATCCCGGCACGATGAGTCCTTATCAGCACGGCGAAGTTTTTGTCACCGATGACGGCTACGAGACTGACCTCGACCTCGGCCACTACGAGCGTTTTGCAGGTGTCCACTGCACAAGGGCTTCAAGCTACACTTCGGGAAGAATTTATTCGTCTGTTATCGCAAAAGAGCGCGCCGGAGCATATTTGGGCGGCACAGTCCAGGTCGTTCCGCATATCACGAACGAGATCAAGGACGCCTTCCGCAGCGCGGCTGAAAGCGGTGCCGACATCGTTCTTTGCGAAATCGGCGGAGTCGCTGGCGACATCGAATCGCTTCCTTTCCTCGAAGCGGCAAGACAGTTCCGCTTTGAAGTGGGCCCAGAAAACAGCTGCTTCGTCCACCTCACGCTTGTTCCTTATCTGAAAGCGGCGGGAGAGCTCAAAACCAAACCTTCGCAGCATTCTGTAGCCGAACTCAGAAACATCGGTATCATCCCCGACATCCTTGTCTGCCGCACCGAAATGACGATCCCGCAGGATCATCTCAATAAACTCGCCCTTTTCTGCAACGTCCGCCCAGAATGCGTCATCGAGGAAAAAGACGTTACCGATTCAGTTTATGCAGTCCCTCGCGAACTTCTGAAACAGGAGCTCGATCTCAGGATCCTTGAACAGCTCAAGCTTCCGATAAAACCTGTTATCCACACCGAGTGGGACACCCTTGTCCGCAAGGCGACAAAACCGAAATACGAATGCACTATTGCCCTTGTCGGCAAATACATCGCGATCAGAGATGCCTACAAATCGGTCCACGAAGCACTTCAGCACGCGGGAATGGCGAATAACGCGAAAGTTCATGTCGAATGCATCGAAGCCGAGGATCTTGAGAAAAATCCGAAACTCCTCAAAAAGGCTGACGGAATCCTCATCCCCGGCGGCTTCGGTACACGCGGAGTAAACGGAAAGTGCATTGCGATAAAATATGCCCGTGAAAACAAAGTTCCGCTTCTGGGAATCTGCCTCGGAATGCAGTGCTGCGTAATCGAATACGCAAGGAACGTTCTCGGCTGGAAGGACGCGAATTCGACTGAATTCGACACCAAGACGAAATACCCTGTGATCGACCTCATGGACGAGCAGAGAAAAGTTACCAAAAAAGGCGGCACGATGAGGCTCGGCGCATATCCGTGCAACCTTGTAAAAGGCTCGAAAGCGGCAAAACTCTACAAGAGCGAATCCATCAGTGAACGCCACCGCCACCGCTACGAATTCAGCTACGACAGCTCTTTCCGCGAAGAACTTGAAAAAGCGGGGCTCAAAGTTGTCGGGACTTCGCCCGACGGAAAACTTGTCGAAATGATCGAACTTGCAGATCATCCATATTTCGAAGCATGCCAGTTCCATCCTGAATTCAAAAGCAGACCGACCGATCCGCATCCGCTTTTCAACGGTCTCGTCAAAGCGGCTTTGGCAAAGAAAAAAGAGAAAAAATAGATCCTTTCAGGCGCTTAATGGCTAAAGAAATCGTCCTTGAAAACTCGTCCAACTTAAATGAAAGTCAGTACTACGACACTCCAATCACCGCATCAGAAGTAAACGACCCCGATATCCCGCAGAAGATCTGGGAGATGATGAAACTTTACGAATACGGCGACGGTTCTTTTGAGCAGCAGAAAAAAAATTTCCGCCGCCAGGGCGAGTTCATGAAGGACTACGAGGACGATTTCCACGGCTGGAGCGGAGTATGCATGCACTATTCGCCGTCATACCACGATCTTTCGGCGGGACAGCTGAGAAAGTATTTCACCTGGAGAACAGCCGCGAGAAAAGGGAAATTCAGCCCGATCGAACCGCCTTTCGCGTATCTTTATCTCTACGAACTGCTCTGCGGGATCGGAACAGGGTCGCCGGAAGAAGGTTTCAGGAAAATGGAGGATTTTGACAGAAGTTTTCCCGATTTTTCCGATTACGGTTTCGGGAAAAAGCTCCTTCAGAAAGATCTGAAGCAGTGGATGTTCGAATTTGCCGTGATACATTTGCTACCTATTGACACGATCACGCAGTATGCCGACCCGTTCATGCTCGCTTCGGACACATACCTTGCGATACTGCGGAAACCCTCATCGAAAAAGGATGATGAGATATTTATGGCACTCAGTTTTTTTGCCGAAAAAGACCTTTTTCAGTCTCCGCTTGTCACTGAAAACGGAAGTAAAGGCAAACACCTTTTCGCCGAACTCTGGAAATGCGTTTCGGCTAAGTACGATGAATGCGGTCTCGACTTTTTTACCGAGTGTTTCGGACAGATCTACACAATAAAATGGCATCCCCTTTTCAACGCCCTCTACCACGATGACTGCGCCGATTCCGACAAAGAGTGCCGCATTGACGAATGCAGACGGTATTTCTGCAAAAACGGCGTGTGGTATGAGGAATACTACGAAAAAATGATGTTCGACAAGGAAAAATTCTGCGCGCTTATTCACGAAGCTGAAAGAGTTTTCAGAAAATATTTGAAACTGGGAAGGACTCTGCGGCAGAAACCTGATGAGACCTGGGCAACACAGTATGCCGAAGCAGTCGTTGCAGCCGATAAAAAAGCTGAAATCGAAGCAAAAAGACCGAAAATAAACATCGATTTGTCGGGACTCGACAAAATCAGAAGCGATGCGGCCGTAACAAGGGAAAGCCTTCTTACCGAAGAAGAAATTGAAGATGAAATTGAGAGCAATACAACTGCAGAAAACAACGAAAACGGCCTTCTCGATGCAGTTCACACCGAAATCCTGCGGAATCTCCTCAAAAAAGGCTCCGCCGACGAATACATAAAATCGGCTCACCTGATGCCCTCGGTCGTAGCCGACACCATAAATGCCGCCTTGTTTGACGAGATCGGCGACAACGTCATCGAATGTGACGGAAAAACACTCAGAATCATTGAAGATTATGCTGAAGAAGTTGCGGAGATATTGCATTGTGTTTCATAACACCTGTAATTTTGCGGTTTTTTGTGGAGAGAAAATGAAAAAAAATATAGTTATCTTTGCAGTGTTTACAGTGATGTTTTTCATGGTCGGCTGCCACAAATTGCAGTGGTCAAACCGTTCGCCAGACGAAATGAACTGGCCAAAGGCGATAGAGTATTGCCGCAACTTGAATGAAAGCGGTCACAGCGACTGGAGACTGCCGGATATTGATGAACTCAGGACTCTTATCAAAAACTGTCCAAACACAGAGCCTGGCGGAGTGTGCAAAGTCAGCGAGAAGAACGGCTGCTTGACCGAGAAATGCTGGAATAATAAAACCTGCTATTGTGAAAGAAAAAACGAGAAAGGCTATTATAACAAACTTGGAGATGATGACTGGTTTTGGTCTTATTCTACTTCATTATTTTTGACAAGTTTTGCATGGGGCGTGGATTTCGCAAGAGGGTATGTGATGGAAAATAACAAGTTGTCAAAACGTCACTATGCTCGTTGTGTGAGGGACGGCATAACTCAAAACTCTCAGAAGTCTGATCCTGAAGTTGATTTCGGCTTCAATGGTACGGGTGCGGTTGTTATGGGGACTCTTGACAAATCAGTCATCAAGAATGTAATCAGAAAGCACTGGCCGGATATCAGAACGTGTTATGAAAATGAACTTAAAAAGGACCCGAAACTTTCCGGAAGAATAGCTGTCAACTTTGTCATTTCTGCAACAGGTAATGTGAACAGTTCCAAAGTGCAGAGAACTACTCTGGAAAACGAAGTTGTCGAAAGCTGCGTCGCAGATCAGATCAAAAAGATCCAATTCCCTGCTCCTAAAGGTGGCGGTACTGTTATCGTGAACTATCCTTTCGTATTCGAGGAATGAAATGTAAAATACTATTTTTGTGAGCTTGCTTCGATAGGCTCAGCAACCACAGTCATTGTCGGAGCGCAAGCGGCCCGCGTGCTGAATTTGCGGGCAAGCCAACCTAAGCTCCCAGAGTTTTTACAAAATAACGGGTTGATTTTTCAACAAGTTTTTTCGGAATTTTTATCTGCGAGCAACCGTTGTTCAGCGACATTTTCAAGTATCTGCATCTGCTGAATGGCGATTTTGTTGAGTTTTTCTATACGCTCGGACTGCGGAAACCCGTCATTTATGAAAACTGCATTCAGATTTTCCATATTTGAAAGGCAGATCAGTTGATTTATCGTGGCATAATCGCGGATATTGCCGGAAAGTTCCGGATTGCTATCGCGCCACTCTTTTGCAGTCATTCCAAAGAGCGCGACATTAAGCATATCGGCTTCATCGGCATAGACAAAAGACTTTTGAGCCGCTGTAAGTTCAGGCGGGATCAGGTTACGGCTGACTGCGCTCGTGTGAATGTGATAGTTTATTTTCGCAAGTTCGCGTTTAGCACTCCAGCCGAGTTGTTTCTGTTCTTCAGCTTTGAGACGCTGAAAATCCTTGACCATATATATCTTGAATTCCGGGCTGATCCACATCGCAAATTCAAAGGCTATATCCTTGTGTGCGTAGGTTCCGCCGTAACGACCTGCCTTTGCCTGCAAACTTACAGCGTGTGTCCGTGCGACAAATTCTTTGACACTTATCTTGAAACTATTCAACCCCGATTGACTTTTAATTGAGGCGAATTCGCTATAATTAAAATTCGGATTGTAAACTTCCTCCCAAATGCCAATATACTCCAAAGTGTTTCTATTTCTAAGCCAGTCACTGACAAAAAAATCGCCGTCTTTTGCTTTCAGCATATCGGTCAGACAAAGATAATCCTCGTTGTTCATGCGAATTACCGAAATAGTCTCACCTTTTACTGTCAACTTTTGCATTTAAACCTCCAAAGATATCAAAGAAAATTTTTCGATAAATAAAATAAAATTTTTGATAAAAAATCAAGTTCTATTTTCTAATATTTTGTAATTTTTCCAAAGTTATTTTAGCAAGACCACAAAGATCAAAGTAAAAAAGTCCGCTGCGTCAGGAAACACATGTAAACACATTTTAATTCACAGATTTCAAACCCTTGTTAAAAATCGTTTCTCCGCTATAATCCGTCGTTTTTTGAGACGCTTGTAATGTGAATTCCGGAGAAATAAATGGCTGAAGAAAAAAGAATCGTTCCAAAGCGTATAGCCCAGACGGTCATAAATTCGCTGAAAGGCGGTGTTGTTCCGAGGATCGGGCTTCCGTATATTGCTGTAGGGAGGAAAAGCGAGATCGAAGCTCTGCTTCACGATGTCGGGATCATTGCGGAAGGAGGGGCTTCTTTCCGCTTTATCGTCGGAAGATATGGCTCTGGAAAGAGTTTTCTGATCCAGACGATACGAAACTATGTGATGGACAAAGGTTTTATTGTCGCCGATGCCGACCTTTCGCCCGAAAGACGCTTGCAGGGAACACACGGACAGGGTCTGGCGACTTACCGCGAGCTGATAGGCAACCTTTCTACCAAAACAAAACCTGAAGGAGGTGCGCTGACGCTTGTTCTCGACCGCTGGATAAACACGGTTCAGGCTGAAACGATGCAGGAATGCGGCCTTTCGCCCGATGATCCGGCTTTGGCCGCGGCTGTCGACAGGAAAATCTACGCCGTCACTTCGGCGGTAAGCGAACTTGTCCACGGATTTGAGTTCGCACGGCTTCTTTCGCTCTATTACCGCGCATATTCCGAGGGAAACGACGAAACAAAAATGAAAGTCGTCCGCTGGTTCCGTGCCGAATACGCGACAAAACGCGAGGCAAAGGAAGAACTCGGAGTCAACATCATAATAACCGACGACGACTGGTACGACTATCTCAAACTTTTCGCCCTCTTTTTCAGGCTCGCGGGATACGCCGGAATGATGATAATGATCGACGAACTTGTAAACATCTACAAGATCCCGAATTCGATAACACGCCAGTATAATTACGAAAAAATGCTCACGATGTATAACGACACATTGCAGGGGAAAGCCCGGTATTTAGGGATAATCATGGGTGCCACACCTCAGGCGGTCGACGACAAAAGACGCGGAGTTTACAGCTATGAAGCGCTCCGCTCTCGCCTTGCTGAAGGAAAATTTTCTAGAGAGGGTGCCCGCGACATGCTTGCTCCGGTGATAAGACTTGAGCCTCTGACTGCGGAAGAGATGCTTGTTCTCTGCGAAAAACTTGCCGATATGCACGCCTCGCTTTACGGTTACCAGCGCAAGATCAATGTTGACGACCTCACAGCCTTTATCAAGCTAGAATACGGAAGGATCGGAGCAGACCAGAACATAACTCCGCGCGAAGTCATCAGAGATTTCATCGAACTCCTTGATCTGATGTATCAGCATCCTGGCATGACAATGTCTGACCTCATGCAGTCGGACGATTTTACCTACACCAAATCGGAAGCCGTTTCCGATGAGAGCGAGGAAGATTTCGCGGAGTTCACGATCTAAAATCGGCAGTTATGGGGGTAAAAAATGCAAAAAAGTAAAAAGATACCCCGATAACGACGATTAAAATCCTAAAAATAAAATTACGTCTAAAACTTGTTTTCTGTTTGTTTATCTGATATAATGCCACGCTTTAATCGTGATTAGCGGAGTGAAGTATGGCAAAAACTGCAATAAATCGCAAAAAAGCGGCAAAGGAATTCGCGGAAAAATGGCGTGGCAAAGGCTACGAAAAAGGAGAAAGCCAAGTTTTCTGGATAGAATTACTTTTGAATGTGTTTGGTGTCGAAAACATTAGTGATTTCATAATTTTTGAAGACAAAGTTCATCTTGACCATACGAGTTTCATTGATGCCTATATTCCCTCAACTCACATTATGATCGAGCAGAAAAGTATCGACAAAGATTTACTCAAACCGATAAAACAGAGCGACGGCAGTCTTCTTACGCCGTTCCAGCAGGCAAAAAGATATTCTTCGGAATTACCTTATTCAAGCCGTCCGCGCTGGATAATCACCTGCAACTTTCAGGAGTTTCTGATTTATGACATGGAAAAACCGCAAGGCGAGCCGCTTCAGGTTCTGCTTGAGGATTTGCCGAATAAATTCGAATGTTTGCAGTTTATGATCGATACAAAAAAGACCTCAATTTCGCCTGAAGAACAAATTTCACTCAAAGCAGGAGAACTTGTCGGAAAACTCTACGACGCGATTCTGAAGCAGTATAAAAATCCTGAAAGTGCAGAAACTCTTAAATCTCTGAACATTCTCTGCGTCAGACTTGTTTTTCTGCTTTATGCCGAGGATGCAGGAATATTCCCTGAAAAAGATATGTTCGGGCGTTATCTGGCAAAATTCCAACCGGATGAAGTTCGTGAAAAGATATTGAATTTGTTCGCGATTCTTAACACAAAACCTGAAGACAGAGATCCGTATTTGAATGATGATTTAGCCGCATTTCCGTATGTAAACGGCGG
>CAMZDX010000034.1 GCA_947305505.1 uncultured bacterium
GAGCAGGGAAACGAATCTTTTTGATCTGATCTGCGACGCAGCTTTCAACCGTTGCATTGCCCATCGTGGTTCTCTGAACTTTGGAACTGCTTACAGCACCTGTCTGAGAAATGATGAAGTTGATAACAATTCTTCCAAAAAGTTTCGGATCTTTGTTAAGTTCCTTCTCATAACACCACCTGATCTTTGCAAGGTTTCTTCTGATGTACGCGTCAATGACGGATCTGTCAAGAGCACCCATGATGACTGCCTGACCGCCGCCCGCAGAAATATCCGAACGACCTTTTCTTCCG
Organism: uncultured bacterium; assembly: GCA_947305505.1. Classification (GTDB taxonomy): domain Bacteria; phylum UBP6; class UBA1177; order UBA1177; family UBA1177; genus UBA1177. Next base: position 294 of record CAMZDX010000034.1, read on the forward strand.
ATCTGACCAGCTGCCATACCGTATTTTCCGCCGGCACCGCCGCCGCCACGTCCTCTTGTTCCGAGACCGCCGATTCCGAGAGCGTTACCGCCGCCGCCTGTACCGAAACCTCTTGTTCCGAGACCGCCCGAACCGAACTGGTCAACACCTGCGAGACCTGTTACGGAACCGAGTGTCTTTTCCATGCCGGCACCAAGACCGCCGCCGCCGAATACCCGGTCGAAGCTTGCAGCACCTGATGAAAGAGCACCCATAATACCGGAGCTCTGAGCAACCTTTGCATCGAGACCTCTTCTTGCGGAACCCTGTGCGTTTGCAACACGGCTCTTCTTGTCACCGACTCTACCTTCTTCACCGAGAGACTTTCTTTGCGAAGTAGCTTCGACAAGACCTTCTTTCGGCTTTTCGAGTTTGACTTTCTTTTCTTCCTCGATCTCTTCGACCTTTATCTCTTCTTCTTTCGTCTCAACGATCAGTTTTGCGAATCTGTTGTCGAGCTCGAAAATATCGACTTCTATAGGCGGAGTCTCAATAATCATGTTAAGAACAAAACCGCCGGCAATAAAGATGAGAAGCAGGATTATCGCAAACGCGAAATCGAACTGCAAAGCACCGCCTTTGTATTTTTCCGCAGGTGACTTCAGAGCGCAGATTGAGATCGGACCGAACTCAACGACAAGAAGTGTTGTATCGTCGATCTCGACACTCGTGTGACCTTCAGCGATGTACTTTTCCAGATCGGTCTTCTCGGTTCCTTTGTAGAGAGCACCTTTGAATCCGCTCTTGAGATTTACTGAAAAATTCTTTCCCGAAACGGAAGCAAACTCGAACTTGTTTTCAGACAAAAAAACTTCGTCTACGACACAATCCGCACCGATTTCCGTTCCCAAGGTGAATTTGTTGTCAACTTTTTGCAAATCGAGCAGGACTTTGTTGTCGTAAACGACCCTGATTTCCGGCTCTAATTTTCCTTTGACCCCGTCATTTACCGGCACACCCGGAATAGGAGACAAATCATAAAGCAATCTTTTTCTCATTTTTGATTTCTCAGGCATAGTCTCGGCCTCATATTAGTGGTTAAACATCAACATAATAACACTCTAATTAAGCAAATCCACCGACTTCACCAACTCTTTGTTGAAATCCTGTTTAAGATTGATCAAAGAATCGAATTTGGTTTTGGATCTGTCCATAAGGAATGAACCTGAAGGTTTCTTGATCTGTCCTTCAAGCATAACATCTTCAAAATCGATAACTGTTTTCTCACGGTATTTGATAAGTCGACCCTCTTCATCAGTTTCCTGCGCAGACAAGAACATGAAAGAGAACAACAAAAACAAAACAGCGACCAACTTCTTCATGACAACGACCTCCGTCATATAAAAACCAACGTACCCAGTTTAGCCATTAAGCTCCAAATATCAAATTTTCCCTACTCTGTTTTTTCAACCGGTCTGATGTTTACTTTGTCATTCAGATACTGATTGACAATATGGTCAGCCGGCAAGTTGCCGCCGGTAAGGGAAATATACTTTCTGAAATTTCTCTTAGCTTCGACCTGTTTGTTCATATGATCGTTGTAAAGAACAGCAAGGTTGAATGTTGCAATTGCATTGTTCGGATCTTTCTGGAGAACTGCAAGATACTCTTTTTCGGCATCTTCAAATCTTCCAAGACCTCTCAAAGCCATCGCAAGACCGATTCTTGCGTTCAAATTGTCGGGATCCTGAGACAAAACAACCGAAAATCTCTCGTAAGCAGTCTCAGCATCGCCGTATTTCATAGCGATAGATCCCACATTGAAATTTGCACTTTTGTTCTTCGGATCGTTTGCTATAGCGCGTGTGAAGTAAAGCATAGCAAGCGAGTCGTCGTTCTGTGCCGAATAAAGAACACCGCGGTTATTCGCAATACCTGCATCATCCGGCTTCAGATTGTAAGAGTTCGTCGTTACCATCGAAGCAAGACCTGCATCGTTCTTTTTGAAGTAAATCATACCAAGGTTTTTAAGCGCATCGACATCAGCCTGATCCTGAATGAGAATCTTTCTAACTGACTGAATCGCATTGATGTAGTCACCTTTCAAAAGGTAAAAACCTGCGACTGCCGAAAGAACGCCTTTATCCTTGTCATTTTCTTTCTCAAGGAACTTTTCGCAAACATCTATTGCAGCGTTATACTCAAGTTTGTTGGCATAGATAGCCGCCTTGTTGATAACCGGCAGAGAATATTTCGGATCAAGTTCAAGAGCCTTGTTGTAATTTTTTACTGCATTCTGGTCATCGCCTTTACGCTGATAAGCAAGACCAAGGTTATAGTGAAGAATCGGAGCCGTCGGATAAGCTTCGATCGCAAGCTCGAAATTTTTAATTGCGGCATCGAAATTAACCTTACCGTCTTTAACTTCGAGAGCTTTCATACCTTCTTCAGTATAATATTTTGCCCAATCTTCCGGTTCTTTCGGTTTTTCCTTCGAAACAGGCGCCGCGGCTGCCTTTGACTGTGCAGGTTGTTCTTCCTTAGCTTTCTCCGGAGCAGTTCCGCAGGAAGTCAAAATCAAGGAAAATACCAACAAGAAAGATAATGCTATTTTTTTCATGATTATTCTCCCTGTTCCTCGTTATTCTCAACATTTTCAGCAGCCGGCTGTTCAGCTCCTTCTGCCTTCGGATCTGCTTCCGCCGGAGCTTCTACCGCCTTCGGCTGACCTGCGCTCTTTTTCAGTTTAGCCCTTTCTTCATCGGAAATCTTCGGGAATTTGAAATCGGTATCGATCTTTCCGATCAAAGACGATGTTTCGATCATGTCTGACTGCGGAACGATCTCGTTTTCATCATAATATTTACCGCCGGTAACTTCCTGGAAAAAACGCAGTTCGTATTTTGCCTTTGCAACCCATTCGTTGTAAACGGAGCTTTCATAACCTTTCTTCATAGCCGTTTCGAAATAGGTAACAGCGTTTTTCTGTGCACCGAAAGCCTTTTCATCCAAATAGTTCTTATACTCGGAAATCTGAGCTTCGCTGAGCCAAGGAGCGATCGGAGCATTGAACATCTGGTCGGTCAGGTCTTTGTAAATTTTACCGATGTAGTAAAGGACTGCCGGAGTAAATCTCGGTGAAGCAGTTATCTCAATAATCTGCTCGTATTTCTGGGAAAGAGAAACCGTGAGCTCGATCTTCTTGGTCATTCTCTCCTGAGAAATCTTGTTGAACTCGTCTTTTACTTTTGCAGCCGCTTTCAAATTAGCCTTTTCTTCAGGATACAACTCATCGGGATTTGCATCGCCGTGATGGATGATCTTGCCGTCTTCGACATCGAAGCCAAGCTGCAGGAGCTCATAACCTTTATGCTTCTTAGCAAAAGGAATGTTGTCGAATTTGATAGCCATATATTCATTGTATTCAGGAATAAGTTCTTCCAAAAGAGCTTCCGCAATAGTGTCTCTCGAAAGTTCGTTGAGATCTGCCTTTTCCTTGAACTCTGCACCTCTGGAGATCTGGAGAATTTTGTCAACACTCTTGTAGTATTCTTTCGTGTTGTTGAGTTCCTTGGCCATCTTCATTTTCGCACCGTAAAGAGCGATAATGGTGTTCGGCTCACCCTTCTCGACATTGATTTTATTAACCGAATCAACCGGTTTTTTCTTACCGTTTTCATCGATATAATAGTAATCCTTAAGCCCGTTCATAGCGGTGTGTTCCGAAACGAATCTGTCGAAACCTTTATTGGCTTTATCGTAGAAAGTTTTGCCCTTTCTCATCCAGATGTAACCGTAGTTGAGAGCGATTTCGGATTTTTCCTTGTCGTCTTTAGCATACTTGTTTACATAAAGCGTGTAATTGTCGATAGATTTTTCGGTTTCACCAAGGCTAGCATAAAGAACAGCAGCGTTGTAAACCGCATCACCCGCATCTTTGCTCTGCGGAGACTTTTCAACGAAATCGATATAAAGCTGAGCCGCCTTGTCATAGTAAGCGATCGCTTCGTAGTTCTTTGCAAGTCCGAACATGATTTTGTCTCTGTGCGGAGATTTTTTGTAAACATCATCGGACTCTCTGAGGAACTGTTCCTGAACACGGATCGACTTATAAAGGTCGCCGCCTTTCTGGTAGTAAACGATTGCGTTATACATTGCGACATCGTTGAACTTCGACTTCTGGAATTCGTTTACGAACGCCATGTATCTGTCAGCAGACTCAAGGCTCTTTCCGTTTTTGTGCGGAATGTCAGCTGAGTAGAACGTCGCCATTTCTTTAAACTTCTCAAGGTCTGTTTTAAGTCTGTTTCTTCCCGAAAGAAGAGCTGAATTCTTGAGGAATTCTCTAGACTTATTGTTAATTGCCTCCCAGTCTCTCGCCATGTTGAGAGAGTCCATGATGAGATCAGCCGAGAACTCTGCAAGTTCGTGTCTCGGATACTTCTGAACGATCATTTCAAAAACAGGAACGGCCTTTTCAAAGTGGTTGAAAACGTAGTAAGTAATAGCCTGTTTATAAATGATATCGACGAGATATTTCGATCTCGGAATATTTTTAATATAGGTATCACAAGCGGTTATGAACTTCTGGTGAAGCTCGGGAATCTGTTTCTCCTTGTTTTCATCAGCAATTCTGTCTTTTTTGTCGGCATCTTTGTCATCAGCCGCCTTTACAAGATCAGCACTGATTTCGCCCGATTTTTCCTGTTTTGCCTTTGCGATTCTGTTCTGAGCCTCTTTTTTAGCTCTTTCCTGCTCTGCTTCAAGAAGTGCGCCGAAGCAACTTACCGCACCGTAGGAAGCATCTTCAAAGTGGTGGCCTTTCGGGTTCATATCGGCAACAGCCTGATACTGGTCACCGGCTTCCGTGTATTTTTTGTGGTCGTAAAGATATTCAGCGTAGTTGAAACGCATGTCGTAAGAAGCTTCAGACTTCGGGAAATATTTAAGGTATGTCGGGTAAAGTTCGCCGACAATCTTCCATGTTTCCGCATTTTTCGTCTTTCTTGCTTCGTTATGGTAATCAACCGTCAAAATTCTGAGAGCAGCTTCCGCAGTCTGCAGAGCGCTTTCCAAAGTAGCTTCATCTTTTTCGTTTGCCTTTACCCAACGTGAATTTTTGTCAGCATAATTTGCAACCAAAACGATGATTTCTTTTCTGACGGCATCTTTGTTGTTGAGTTTTTTGTAGCACTCAACAATCTGTTTCTGCCAAGTCGGACCTTCCGGTCTTTCCGGAGCTTCCTGCTGCAACTTTCTGTAGATTTTTATAGCTTCTTCAGATCTGTCCTGATCGAAGTAGATCTGAGCAAGTCTTTTAAGAACGGCAATGAAGTATTTCTGTTCTTTGACGATAGTTTTGAAGTATTTTTCAGCTTCGTCAACCGAACCTGCCTCGGCATACGGAGCAACCATGTCGTTAAGAGCATCTTCCTTCAGTGACTGGTCGTTGATTTTCTCAGCAACTTCGACAACCTGCTGGAAAAGTTTTACCGACTGTTCGTATTCACCGACGTTATACATACACCAAGCATACTTATAAAGAGCAAATCCGTAGAATTTGTTGTCCGGATACTTGTCGATGATGGCTTTGTAATTCGGAATAGCCTTGAAAACGTTGTTGTTGTTGAAGAAATATTCACCCATTTCAAAGTATGCGTCGGAAGCGAACTTCGAATTCTGGAATTTTTCGACAACAAGCGTGTAGTAACGTACTGCTGCAAGGCTCTGACCGGTTTCCATAAGGTTGGAAGCCATGAAAAAGTAAACTTCATCAAGTCCCTGATATGTCGGATACTTCTTTATAATGTAGTCGCAGACTTCGATAGCTTTTTTGTTCCATTCAAGTGAAGGTTCGAGATTGAGTTCCGGCATCGGAGCATTCGGGTCGTTCATTTCGTAGTACTTGTCAATCTTTTTGTTGTACTCGTCCATGATAACGGCCTTGATGCCTCTGGCTTTTTCCCAGTAAAGTTCTGCAAGTCGTCTGTACTGTGCAGCTTTTCTCGGGCTTTCCGGCAAATCTTTCAGAAGATTGATAAGTTCTTCGATCGATTTATCTCTTGCTTTCATCGAACGGCTGTCGACCTTGACATCGTTTGTTTCTACGCGTGCCTTTGCCGGACCGCTCGAAGCCGTCGTCTCGTCATCTCTTTTCTTTCTCTGAGCAGAAAGCGTCAGGGAGAAAGTAAGAACTAACAAAACTGCTAAAAAAATTCTTAATGTTTTGTTATTTGACATCTTTAGAAACCTCTGACTAATTTACAAATTACTCTTTGCACAAATTATCTACATTGAAGAAGTAGTAGCCGAGCTCGTCTTCCCAATATTCGCCGTCAAACGGATAGTAGTAGGAATTCTGCGGAACCGAAGGATTCATTTCAGATTTTTTCTGAACAGTCTCTTCTTCTTCCTTTACTTCTTTGCCGTACAGCTCTTCTTTTTCGTAAGCCGACTTCATACTATCGGTCATCTCGAAGCGTATTGCTCTCATATCAGCAGTAACCTGAAGAAGCTCGTTATTGAGATTCTGGACTCTCTGAACAAGCCATACACCGGCTTCATTTCTGAGAGTAGTCAGCTGATACATCATTTTTTTGGAAATATCCTGAGCGATAACGCTGGTCTTGAAAGATTCCGGAGATTTTTCGATGATTTCGAGTTCTCTTTCGATCTCTTTGATGTGGTTATACTTTCTTATAAAAAGATTTTCCGTCAAAATGTTTCTGAGAACCGCTTCCGGAAGTTCCGTGTTTTCGCCTGCCTGAGCCTGCTTGTACATTACAAGAAGTTCCTTATAAATATCGAGACCGGTCTTCGTGGAAACATTTTCAAGCCATGAAGCCATCTTCTTCTGATAATCGGGGTAAACGCTGAAGAAGTAGTCGATAACCTTGTTTACTTCGTCATACTGGCAAAGGCTGTAGTATGTAACAGCTTCAACGGCATTTACTTCAGGGAAATAAATATCGGTGAAGAAAGGTGAACGAAGCGTTACGACCGTACCGAGCGTCGAATCGAATCTTCCGATCATGAGTGAAGCCCATGTTCTTGCGAAAAGTGATTCGAACCACTGTGCGTTGTCTCTTCCGACGTTCGAGAAGTAGTTGAGTGCAACGTTGAACATTGCGACTTTGTTTTCAGACTGCCATGCAGCTGCGTAGTAAAGTTCACCGAGTGCAAGTTCCGCCATACCTTTAAGCTTTTTGATGTCGGTGCCGATGTATTTGTCATCCGGCATTTCCTTGATTTCGGTGAAGCTCTTCATTGCGTCCGCAAACATCTGCTGACGAACCTGAATGACACCGAGGAAGTATTTTGCTTTCGGATAGAAGGAACTGTAGTCCTTTACCTGCGAGAACATTTTAAGCGCCTGCTCGTCCTGACCGTTGTAAAAGTTGATTTTGCCGAGGTAGTAAGTCAACTCGTTGGCGAACTTCTTCGGAAGAGCTTCGAAGTCAACGTTCGAAAGGACTGCGAAAAGAACCTTTTCATCTTCCGTTTTGTAAGTAACGGCAAGAAGCTTCAGAAGACTCGATACGAAATAGTGCGATTCAGAGCCTTCGAAAAGGATTTCGGCAAGCTGATATTCTGAAGCCTGATAAAGTCCCATTCTGAAAAGAGACTCTGCATAGTAATACCTTGCGGTGTCATGCAGTCTGTCCCATTCGTTGTTTTTCATGATGGCATAAAAACCGACAGCCGAAGTAAAGTAGTCTTCTTTATTGTATGCTTTAACAACCTCCGTGATTGTTTCAGGCATACCTTCGACGAGAGAAGCATCGATCTTCTCGTATTTTTTCATTTCCTTTTCACGGACAGTGAGTTGCGTCGCGCAGGACGTAACCAACATCACCGCGAAGGAGATAAGAACAAGAGTCAGTATTTTTTTCATAGTACCACCCCACTACTTAGCAAAGGGAAGGAACATGCTTGCATTGATCGTGAACAAAAAGTCTGACTTGAGATAAGCCGAGCTTCCGCCTTCCTGTTTCGGGCGTTTATCCTTCATGATGAACCAGTCGAAATTCAAGCTCAGACTTGCGTTTTTGCCGAGGAAAATTCTCGGAGCGAAACCAACCTGGAAAGCTATGTCGTTGTTGTTCATCTTATCAACACCTTCGCCGTCAGCAACTGTTCTGTAGTAGTAAACACCGACAGATGCGTTAAGGTCATATTTCGGAATGAAATCGCCAAAAACGCTGAGTTTGCCGTAGAGCGGAGTGAAAACAGCGCTTGCACCGGCTGTAAGCATAAGGTTGCTCTTTGCGACATATGCATCTGCTTCCTTAGCCTGCTTGAGAGTTTCGTTTTCCCAAGAAACGGCACCGTAAAGGAAACGTACCTGCAAAGCGATGTATTCATTGAAGTGATAAGCCGCTCTGATGCCGACTGCAAGAAGATCTTCCCAGTCGCCGCATGCGAAACCGATATCTATACCGAGTTCGAAACGTTTGTCCTTCGTAAAGTCTTTCTTCTGAACGACTTTGATCTGTTTCTTCTTTTCGATGTTAAGATCTCTGAGTTCCTGCTCGGACTCCAAATCTGCAGCAGAAGCATTGACATCAAGCTGTGCTGTCTTCGGCGCATCCGTCTGAGGAGCTTCGGCAGCAGGTGCACCAGCTTCTTCAGCCGGAGCTGCTTCTGTAGCTGTCGGATCTTCCGGACCGGCTGCTCCGCCGTCTAAATCAAAAAGGTCATCTGCAAAAACCTGGAAAGAAACAAATGCAAAAAAAGCAAGTGTTAAAGCGACTAATTTACTGTGTTTCATGACTCCTTACCTAAATAGAATTGTTAAACCACCAAAAAGTCGGAAAGCAACTTAGCGGATTTGAAAATAATGTCAAGAATTTTTACAGAGCTAATCAACTTTTTATCCAATTGATTTTATTGGATTTTTTTACACATGGCAGCTTGACTGCAATTTTTTATGGAGCTTTTTTCAACGGAAAGCCGGCTACAACGCTTTGATGACCGAGAGAAAAAAATCGACTTTAAGCAAAATACGGCGGAAAAAATTTCCGCATGAAAATTCTTCTGTTTTATATACCGCGGCAAGTGCGGCAACCGAAAGAAAGACCGCCGAAAAAGCAAATTCTTCTTCACAGAGTTCAACATTTCCGTTTTCGGTCATTGTTGCGGCAAGCGAAGTCAGAACTTTTACCCGCGGCATAATTTTTTCTGCTGTTTCCGGATTTTCACCGCCGGCAAAAAGCATTTCCGCAAAATTTTCAAGTGCACCTTTTGCAGTTTTCTGCACGACAGCTGAAATCTGGATCTGGCTTGTTCCTTCATAAATAGAGGTTACGCGCGCATCCCTTGCCGATCTTTCTACGGCAACTCCGCGAAGATAACCAGTTCCGCCGTGGATTTGAAGAGCGTCACGCGTGACTTTTTCGGCAGTAACAGCCGCAAAAAATTTGACGAGCGGCACCAGAAATTCGATTTCAGCACGTATTTTACGAACTTTTTCGGCAGTTTCCGGACTTTGCGGCAAAAAGATAAGTTCCTGCATTTCATCGTACTTCGCCGACGTAAAATAAAGCAGCATCCTGACAGCCCCGGCCGCATCTTTCATCCGTTCGAGCATTCGGGAAACCTGCGGAAGTTCCGCGATTTTTTTACCGAACTGGACCCTGTTATCCGCATATTTTTCAGCCTCCGACAAGGCGGCTTCTGCGATCCCAAGAGCCTGAGCTGCAACGGAAAGTCTCGCTGCGAGCAGAAGTTCCATCGTATATTTTACCAGACCGAACCTTCTTCTGCCCAAAAGTTCGCACTTTGCCTTTTCAAATCGGATATTGCATGTCGGAGAACCGCATATTCCGTGTTTATCCAGCGTTTTCAATATCTTACAATTATTATCGGCATTTTTTTCACGGATAAAAAGCGAAAGTCCGCGTCCGCCGGAAACTCCTTCTTCGCTTCCGGCAAGAACAAGCATGATATCGGCTCCGCCGTTCGTTATGAAATGTTTCGAACCAGTAAGATACCAGACACCGTTTTCTTCACGCGCTACCGTCGAAACCGCCTGAAGGTCGCTTCCTGCACAAGCTTCAGACAGAGCCATTGCACACGTTAGTTTTCCATCAGCTATACCGGGCAGAATACGCTTTTTCTGCTCTTCCGTACCGTACAAATGTATAAGCTCTCCGATTTCCTGCAGAGAAACAAGGGTCATAAGCGATGCGTCAGCGCGCGAAATCATCTCGATCGCAGCGGTGTTTACAAGCCTCGGGAGCGCTTTTCCGCCGTAAATTTCCGGCAGCGCGGCTCCGATATAGCCGCAATTTTTAAGAGTTTCTATGTTTTCGAGCGTTTCCGGCGGCAGAATGACTGAATTTTCTTCAAGTTTTACTCCGATTTTATCGACTATTGCCGCATTAGCAGCGATTTTTTCGCCGCAAACTTTGCCGATTTTCTCAAGAAAAGCCGAATATTTTTCCGAACCAGTCGAAAAAACTGCAAGAGAATCTTTGATTTTGTCACTGAAAAAATTCATCGTTTCAGCCTCAAGGTTTCAATTCTATCAGAGTGATTTCAGGCGTTGCGCCGAATCTTACCGGAGGTCCCCACGCCCCTGTTCCGCGGCTGACATAAAGCTTCGAACCGTTTTCAAGCTCGTAAAGCCCCGCCAGATATCTGTTGGTGATTTTCACGAGGATCGTAAACGGGAAAATCTGCCCGCCGTGCGTGTGACCCGAAAGCATGAGGTCAAAATGAGAGGAATCACCCTCCTCGAGCTCCGGCCTGTGTTTCAGATAAATATTGAAATTTTCGTCTTTGAACTGTTTCAGAACCTTTTCGTCTTCGTGATAAAAAACGTCTGCCTGCTCGGCGCTTCTGTCCATGACGCCGCCGATAACGATGTTCCGCCCGACTCCGGCGACTCTTCCGTCCATGAATTCGAAACCGTTTTTCTCAATAAATTCGATGCAGTCAAAGTAACCGGTGTAAAATTCGTGGTTGCCGCTTATCGCGTATTTTCCGAGCGGAGCCTCGATTTTATTCATAATTCCGGCGATTTTCTGCGGATTTGCCATACCTTTATCCATATAATCGCCTGTAAAAAGTACGATATCGGGTTTGAGACCGTTTATCATCGGCACGATCTTTTCTGCAAAACGCTCGTCGATGACACGGCTGAAATGGATGTCGGAAATCTGGACAATGCGGGTAGATTCCGTAATTTTCGGGTTTTTCACCACGACTTTTTCAACAACTACGTTCCCGGCAAGAAACCATCCTGCCGCGACGGTTTCGAAAGCTATTAAAAAAAGAACGGAAAAAACGAATCTTCTTTTCAAAACTGAAAGTTTTTTTTCATAAATTTCCGCAAAAAAACGGCGGCAGAAAATCAAAATCTCGAAAAAAATACCGTAAGCCACGAATACAAACATAAAAGTGAAATAGAAATAAACAGCCAGAGCGAATATTTCAGCAGCTTCAGTGTTGAGGAATGTTCTTTCCTGAAACAGAGCAAAACCGGCAAGATTAAAAACATACAATAAATTCAACAGCTTACTTATCGCTTTAAGCTTAGGAAAAGCCTCCTTAAGCGAAAAAAGAAAATATTTTGTCATTAAAACCGCAGCTATAAGCACTACTGCGGCAAACGTGAGCATCTGAACTAAAGTCATTTTCCCCCGATCAAAAAAAATCGTGCAACAATAGAAATTAATCAAATAAAATCAATAAAACTGAAAAAGAGAAAAAATATCAGAAGAAAAAGGAAGTTGAATGGAAAGAACTATTCGCCGTCAGCGCCGGACTCTTCTTTGCCTTCCCAGAGGAAATCAAACCAGCCGGTAAGAGCGATCGTGAAAACGTGAGTGTTGTAGATGCTCTTATAATAAGATGCTTTATTCATCATTTCATCCTTGAATTGGAATCCGTGAACTTCCTCTCTGATATAATTATAGTCGAATTCAACACCTGCATAATCGCAGAAATTGTAGATGAAAGCGAAATCTATACCCATCGTCGAATTTTTGCTGTCTTCGACGAAAGTGTAAAGGTAAGGCTGTTTGTAGTAGGAGAATCTTGCCATCATGTCAAACATGTAAACATGAGCGTACGGCATAACGAAGAATCCCCATGAATCATAATGGTTTTTACCCCAGATATTTCCGGTTATATCGGCAGCTCCGTCACGGATAAAACGAGCACCTTCGTAGTAGCCTTCCTTTCCAGCTTCGTAGTAGCCTTCCTCGTCAGTTGCCCCGTCGTTATCAAGATGAAGATTCAGATTTGCATACGGATTGAAAATCGATCTGTTGGAATAAGCGAATTCACCTTTGAAACCGACGCTGACATCATCGTTTACGTTGTAACCGAGATCTGCACCGATTGCAATGATCAGGTTCTTTTTATTTGCCGCGTAATCATTTCTTCCGATGGCGTCATCTTTAAGAACTTTATTTTCCGCGATTTCGTTTTTGTCGAGATAAGTGTCATTAGTCGTATCAAAGATGCCGCCTTTTGTATCTTCGTCGTATCCGATGTATGCGCTGCCCAAAACAAGCGAGAAAGCAGCCGTTGCATAGAATCTGCTTTCATATTTATATCTGAGATCAAAACCGAATGCCGGATCTTTGAATCTGTCTTCGCCGTCAAGCATTGTTTCGTTTTTGCCGTTGAAAACAAAAAGAGTAAGGTCGAGATCCATCTTGCTGCCGATCAGGAAATCAAAACCGAGAGAAACAGCTACATCTCTGAAAGCTCCGCCCAGGAAACCCTCTTTGATCGCAGAATTTGCAAACGTGATCTCGTGATCGTATCCGCTTTCGATACCGAAAGGAAGTCCGAAAAGACCTGCCTGGACTTTGACATTAAGACCGAACGTGCCGTTACCGTTTCTGTAAGTCGGGTGAACCATTTCGAAGGAAACATCCTTAAGAATGTCAAGAGCGTTCGGCGAATCGCCTGTCTCTACGATTTCAAGCGGGTTGGTATAGTCTGACGGGAGATCAGGATCGTGGTCATAATTGAATTCTACATCTTTCGTGGTTTTCAAACCTTTCGCCAGATCAAAAAGGATTCTGGCGTTGAACATGCGGTTTCCGCCTTTAAGGTCTACGACAGCGTTATCGATGCTGAATCTGTAGCTGCTGTGCGGCATAACGTTGCCGCCGAAAGTATAGATCGAGTTTGAAAGAGCCATGAAAGCGTCAACCGAAAAGAAAGGCTTTGTCTCGAAAGGAGCGATTTTGTCATCACCTTCTTCAGCCGGAGCAGCCTCTTCCTTCTTTTCTTCAGCCGGAGCAGCTTCTTTATTTTCTTCAGCGGGCTGAGCCGCATCTTCTTTCTTTTCTTCAGCAGCAGGCTGTGCCGGTTCTTCCTTCTTTTCTTCTACAGCAGCCGGTGCAGGTTCTGCCTTCTTTTCTTCAGCGGCAGCCGGTGCAGGAGCAGGAGCCGGTTCTTCCTTCTTTGTATCCTGATTATACTGGTTCAGATATTGTTGATAGAGATCCATCGAATTGTCCTGAGCGGACAAAGAAAACCACACTGCACAAAGCAACGCAGCAAAAAAGAATTTACGCATTTAAACCTCCATAAAAATAAGATATAAAAAACCGAAAAACCTAGGTAGTCTTAAATATTATTTCGGAAAAATCAAGTGAATTGCCGGTTATTCCGCTAAAATATTTGCGGACGACCGGAATTTTCGCTACAATGCCACGTTTTTGTGTCTTTCTAGAGGCAGAATGATTAATTTCAACTTCATCATATCAGCTCACATTGTGGCATTATACATCGTCATTGCGATTCTTCTTTTTCCGTTCTATTTCTTCAGCCGCGGCAGAAGACTCGGCGGAATCTTTTTGAGAAGCTGCTCCCGCATACTCATGAAAATCTGCCGCGTTACATGCGATGTCGAAGGACTTGAAAACATCAATCCGGACGAGACATACTTCGTCGCCGCGAATCATCAGAGCATTGCCGACATTCCGATAATCTGCGCGGCTCTGCCGATAAACATGCGAATTCTGGCAAAAAAGGAACTTTTCAAGATACCCGTTTTCGGTCAGACACTCCTTCTTTACGATTTTGTCGCCGTAGACAGGAAAAACAAACGAAGTGCAGTCAAAACATTGAAAACGGTTGAAAAAAAGATGAAATTCTGTTCTTTTCTGGTTTTTCCGGAAGGAACTCGGACAAAAGACGGACACGTCGGACAATTCAAGTCGGGAGCCCTGTTTTTAACGGAAAGCGGCTGTACAATCCTGCCTGTGGCAATAATCGGCCTCGACAAAATCATGAAAACGGGCAGCCTTGCCATTCACAGCGGGCACGTCAGAATACAAATTTTCCCGTCCACCAGAATCCGGGAAGACGAAACAAGGCACGAACTTGCCGAAAGACTACATGACCTGATTTCGAATTACATAGAAAAAACGGCGGCCGGTTCTTAGAAATATTTCTGCGAAAAAATCATTCCATAAGTTGCATAAAATCGATTTATTTGTAAGATTATTCGCTATTTTTCGCTGCATGGAGGCAGAAATGAAGAAAATTGTTTTGATTTCAATCATGTTTTTATCGCTTGTACTCATGGTTTCGTGCGACGGCGAAAGCGAACCGTGCGTACAGAACGAAGACTGCGGAAGCGGTTACATCTGTGACCAGAATCTTGGTGAATGTATTCCTGACCCGGAAGGCAGCACCAATGAAGGAGAAATTCCTGACGGAAATAACGGCGGCGGCAACGGACATCCGGCTGACGACGCAGATCACAATTCAAGCGGAATCTATGTCACATGTACTCCGGGAGAACGCATGGACTGTTATGAAGGTCCGAGCGGCACAGCCGGTGTCGGAATATGCAAGGCCGGTTACAAAGAATGTGTGGAAGACGGAACTGACTGGAGCGA
>CAMZDX010000035.1 GCA_947305505.1 uncultured bacterium
GATTCGGCCGAGATGACTATCTGTCCGGCAAGTGGTGAAAATTTTTACGGGCAGGATGCACAGTATGCAGCACAAGGTACCTGCACACCGCAGAGTTTTACTGTTCAGACTATTTCAAGCAAAAACGTTGTTATTGACAACAACACAGGTTTGATGTGGCAGCAGACTATGCCGAGTGAAGGTTATTCTTGGGAAAATGCGGTTAGTTACTGTAATAATTTGACTTATGCAGGTTATTCTGATTGGAGGCTGCCAACTCCGAAAGAGTTTTTAACCATTTTTGATAATAGTAGCTATAATCTTGCCGTAGATGAGACATACTTTCCCAACACTCATTCATCAACAACAGATACCTCTGTATATTGGTCTACTGCTATCGCCACTGATATATCAACATCTTTGGCTTGGGCTATAAGTTTCGAACATGGCACTATATTTTCTACAACAACCACCAACAAGAGGGGATTAGTCCGTTGTGTAAGGGGAAATAATTTGCCGAACAGCATATTTACAACTTCTACAATAAATGATGAAACCATCCTTACCGACATATCAACAGGACTGATTTGGCAAAATAACTGGGTAACAGGCAAAACATGGGAAGAAGCTCTCGACTATTGTGAAAAACTGACCTACGCAGGTTATTCCGATTGGAGGATGCCTAACAAAAATGAACTGGCTTCTTTAATAGATTACGATAAATCTGATCCCGCTTCCGATCTTCCCGATTTACCTCATAATACTAACAGCACATCAACCTTCCCATTTTTATCATCATCTTCGTATAATGCACAAACTGAAGGAGCTGTATGTGTAGATTTTAAGTTTGGTGTTGTCCAAGGTTATGTTAAATCATTGAGCACACTTCGAGTCCGTTGTGTAAGGTAACTCCGACAGTTTTCAAAGTAACAAATACTTTGGAAGTTTCAACAAATTAGTAAAAAACTTGCTGAAAAACTCTATCATAAGTTCGGAGTGGGTTTCAGAATAAATCGCTGTGAGTTCCTGTCCGATACAAGGATAAAACAAGAACATCTTCCGAAATTTTATAAACCAAAAGCCAGTCGGGTTCGATATGGCATTCGCGATAACCGCTGTATATCTTGCCTTTTAAAGCGTGATCCGAGTATTTTTGAGGCAGTTTTTCACCATCGGCAAGCAAAGTTATTGCTGTTTTGAGTTTTGAAATGTCACAGCCGCGCTTTACAGCCTATTTATAATCCTTTTTAAATTGAGTAGTTGCCTGTATCGAGTATTTCATTAAGAATCAAGTTCCTCGAAAAGCTCGTCAACGCTTGAGAATTTTTTTGCATTAGGATCGTGGATCATGCTGTCTCCCTCTTTCAATGCGGCTATTGTAACGGCATTCGGGTTTTCGATACGCACCTCGAACGGAAATCCGTGATGATATATTGCCTGCCTCAAAAAGACATTGATCGCGGTCGTCATATCCATTCCGAGAGCCGCAAAAAGCTGCTGTGCCTCCCGTTTTACCGCTTTGTTCATCCTGATAGTCATACTTGTGTCCGTGTTTGCTGCCATAATTATTAATCTCCAAACCAACCAAAACTTGACGTTATTATATTGTTTTCATGTCTATTGTCAATATATCAGACATATTTCTTGATCTATCAGCTGTATTTCGTCGCCAGATCAAGCAGTCTCCCTGCAATCCTGTCGATCGGAGTGATCTCCTTGTCGGTAGTGGCGAAGAAAGTGCCCCAGCCGGCTGCAGATTTCAGACCTTTGCTGTAGAATTTGCGGATGAAGGGGTCGTTTTTCTCTTTGAAAAGTTCGATGTCATGTGCGGTGAACGGGAAAACGATGTCCATTCCGACGCTTTCGCCTAGATATTTTTTCATGACGAGGATGCGGGAATTGAGGTCTTTGTTCGAAACGTGCGAACTTTTTGCTTCCAGAATGTGGAGATAACCGTTTCTGAAGACGACGAGAGTATCGATCTCGATGAGAGAACTCGCTTTGCCGCTGAGTTTTACGTTCTGATAGACCGAGGCGATGGATTCCTTCAAAAGCGGATACTTTTCTATCGCGCGGTAAACGGCGTAACTTATCAGTTTTTCAAAGATTATCGATATCTGCGAGCGGGTGTTGAGTGTGCTTTCGCGCTCGATTTCGCGGACATATTTCTGTTTGAAGCGGTTGAAGACTGCAGATGAGACTTCGACATTCTGCACATCGGCAAGTGTTGTGATCTTTTCCGAAATTTTCGAGAAAAGGACATCTAAAAAGTGCTGGACATCGCTTTTAAGGTCGGCTTTGTCTATTGCTCCGGCAAGCGGAAGGATCTTTTCTATGACTGCTTCCGGCATTTCGGCGTTGAACCTTTTCTGACAAGTTGCGAGAGTAGTTCTGAAATCAAACGAATCAGAGAAGGAACGCAGCTCTTTTCTTGAGCTCATTTCGTCAAAAAACGCGGTGAGTTTCCGCCTTATTTCGTTTTTCGCGTCGTTTATCTCAGGGCGAAGATGCGGCATAACGCCGAAAATGCGCTGCAAAAACTTGTCGATCTGCTCTTCGCGGTTGTTTTTCACCATGAATTCGTGAAGCTCGCCTTTGAGGTCGATGATCGTTTTCATGTTGTCGTAGGACGAGAAAAACGCCCGTAAATTCATGGAGTTGCACAAATTGTCGTAAAGCTCTTCAAACTGCTCGCCGTTTTCAGCAAAATAGTTTTCTCCAGTATTGTAAATAGTAAGAAAATCTGTGAGTTCGGCGCCGTAAAGAGTAAGTCTTTCTTTCAGATGCCAGTCTATCGAAACGCTTGAGCGGTATTCATGAAAAGCCTGATCTTTGACGGCAATGCGGTTGATCTGGCGCGTATCGAGATCGAAATAAACAAGAGAAAAATCGATCTCGTGTTTTTCAGAAAAACGCTTGAGATATTCTGCAAAAAGAATTCTGTGGATACCTTTTCCGCACGAAGCGTCGCAGCAGATTTCTGTGATCCCGTACTGCGTCGCGACATTTCCGACATGCCTTTTGAGCATTTCTATTATTTCGCCCAATTTCATATTTTTCTCAATAAAAACATTGAGATACTTTATATCTTCGCCGTTTTCACGCTTGATGAGCATCGGGATATTGCGGTGCCAGTCGTTTTCAGCCGCCATCACGGTCGAAACGAAAATGATGACATCGGGCGCAGCTTCACGGATGAGAGAAGCCTGAACGACAGTCTGGCGGGAAAGTATCGTGACGAGAAGCCTCATTTTTCCTCCTTAAATAAAACTTTTGAGAAGCGCTATCTCTTCGGGCCATCTTTCGGGTTCGGGTGTTTCCAGAATGAGCGGAATATTGTCGGTAAAAGGCTGTCGGACGAGCCATTTGAAGCAGTCAAGCCCGATCGCACCGTTTCCAAGCGTTTCGTGCCTGTCAACTTTGCTTGCGAGTGTTTTTTTCGCGTCGTTGAGGTGCATTCCGCGCAGATATTTAAGCCCGACGACTTTATCGAGTTTTGCGAAAGTTTTTTCACACGCAACATCGGTAGTAAGGTCGTAGCCTGCAGCAAAAGCGTGGCATGTGTCAATGCAGATCCCGATTCTAGACTTATCTTCGACTTGTTCAATGATTTCGGCAAGATGTTCAAATTCAAAGCCGACGTTGGAGCCCTGCCCTGCCGTGTTTTCGATGACTGCGGTAACGCCGTGAGTTTTGTCGAGCGCGATATTTATCGATTCTGCGATGCGCGTCAGGCATTCGCTTACCGTGATTTCGCGCAGATGGCTTCCCGGATGGAAGTTGAGCCTGTCGAGCCCCAATATTTCGCAACGTTTCATCTCTTCAGTGAAAGATGTTCTCGATTTTTCAAGCCCGTCATCAGTCGGGTGTCCCAGATTTATGAGATAGCTGTCGTGCGGCAGAATGGATTCCGCAGCAAAACCGCAATCGGCACAGATTTTCTTGAAAGCCTCTATCGAAGCGGACGTGAGCGCCGGAGCGAACCACTGTTTCTGGTTTTTAGTAAAGAGAGCAAAAGCCGTTGCGTTGATTTCAGCCGCGTTTTTCGGAGCGTTTTCAACTCCGCCTGAAGCCGAAACGTGTGCTCCTATGAATTTGACCATGGTATCCTCCTTTCAAAAAACGGAATATTTTAGCAGAAAAAATTTTGTTTCCGATTTTTTATAAAATTTGCCTTTCCAGCGCGTATTTTTACGATAAAGGAATTTGTTTTTGGGAGGGAAAAATGGATTCAAAAGTTATGATCGAAGCTATAGGCTACATCGGTTCCGCACTTGTCCTTATTTCGATGCTGATGACTTCCGTCGTCAAACTGCGCCTCATCAACACTGTCGGCAGTTTGATATTTACGGGTTATGCGCTGATGATCCAGTCTTATCCGACAGCCGCGATGAACTTCTGCCTGGCACTCATCAACATTTACAACCTGATAAAACTTTTCAGGAACAAAAAAGAGTATTCAGTGATAAAAGTCCGCCCCGACAACGCTCTCATAAGCCACTTTTTCGGTCTTTATGAAGAAGACATCAAAAAGTTTTTCCCCGAAGCCGACAAAAATTCGCAGTTCGACCGCGCATATCTAGTCTGCTACGGCACCGACGCGGCGGGAATCCTTTTGGGAAATGCTGATTCAGACGGTTCAATAAATGTAAAAATCGACTATACGACACCTGTTTACCGCGACTGCTCGGCGGGAAAATATCTTTACGCCTACCTCGCCTCTCAGCATATTCCGGCTATTTTTGCAAACACAAATTCCGAAATTCACCGCAAATATCTTCTGAAAATGGGTTTTTCCGAAAATAACGGCCGCTTTGAAAAAAAATTAGCTTAAAAGACTTGAAAGGAGTTCCGTATGATAAAAAAATCTCTTCTTTTTTTAGTTTTGTTACTGTTGTTTACCACGGTTTTTGCCGATACGGTGGAAATCGATGTTCCGGAAGCAACTTTCAATGTTCAAAACGGTTTTAGCGTTCCTGATATCGAAGGCTTTGATCTTGACGGAACGGGAGAGGAAACCGTTCTTCCTTTCAAAAAAATGGTTTTCGGTAGCGCTGTGACGAAAGTCGAAATCATAAAAAAGCACGAGATAACGCTTGAAGCTCCCTTGAAAAAAGGCGGGGCACTCTACAGGCTGAGCGATATGCGCAAAGTTGTCGCAGCACCTTCCGAAAAGAGGAACATGCCCACTCTTTCGAAGTTCGCATTTGACAGAAAACCCTCATTCAAACGGGATAAAAAACTCTTTTCGTTTGATTTTTATCCGGTCATTCCGATTAACGGCAACAGAGTTGTCAAAATCGACAGAATCCGCGTCACCACGAAAGAAAAACCTCTTCTTCCGATGAGCACAAAAAGCGGCAACTCTCTTCTCATCCTCACTACCGAATACTTTCTTGCAGAGTCGGAAAAGATCGAAAACTTCATCCAAGCGAAGATAGAATCGGGGTTCAAAGTCAACGTTGCCACCGAAAAAGATTACGGCGGCGGAAACCTCAAAGGAATCAAACGCGCTGAAAAAATCAGGGAATATTTGAAAAATGTATATAGAAACTATGATTTTCTTCTCATAATAGCCGGAACCGACCCTGACGGAAACGAAGTTCCCATGATCGTAACAAGACCATGCGTAACCGACGAACCTGATTACGACGATGTTCCGACCGATATTTTTTATGCAGAACTCTCCGAAGATATTGACAGCAACGGCAACGGCATCTACGGCGAATACGATGACTTGGACGAAGAATTTGAATTTGAACTTATTGTCGGCAGAATTCCGGTTTACGGCAAAAATGTCAAAAATGCCGATAAAATCCTTGCAAGAACTATTGATTTTATTAAGGAAGAACCTTCGAAAGCCGAATATCGCCGTAAAATTCTGTTTCCTTCTACGATTACATACTACGCCAAACAGGACTTTCAGGACTATATACCTAAAATGGACGGAGCATACATTGCCGAATACCTGCTCAAAAATTCGATAAAAAAGCCGTTTTCCACAAAACTGCTTGTTGAAAAAGAGGGAATCGACCCGTCGGAATTCATTGATGAAGACGCACTGACTTACGACTCCATGCTTGAGAACATGAACATAGGTTACGGCACTGTCTTCTGGCAGGCTCACGGATTGCCGGACTGCTCCGCCAGAACGATATGGGATAATGATCAAAACGGCAACGGAATTCCGGAAATATACAGTTATGAACTTTACAGCGACGATTTTGTCGACAACAATCTCGCTGATGAAATAAACACCGTCAATCCTTTCGTTTTTCAGGCAAGCTGTCTCAACGGAACAATAGAAACCAGCGGAAGTCTTGCATACAATATGCTGAGAAAAACCGCTGTCGGAGTTGTCGGAGCTTCACAGGTTTCCTACGGCCTGATTTTCAGTGACTACGATCTGAGTTCACAGGACATTTTCGCTTACGGAACCGTTTTCACCGATGCACTTGTAAACAACAAAGTTCCGGCAGAAGTTCTTTTTGAAACGAAAACAAGATGGTCGTACAGAGACGTTCTTCTGACAGTCAAGTACGAAATAAACTATCTGGGTGACCCCTCTCTTAAACTGAATATCCAGACATGCAGTACGGACAGCGACTGCGACGACTCCATTTTCTGCAACGGAAGGGAAATATGCGTTGAAGGCTTCTGTGAAAAAGAATCAGGCTCGATGCCGTGTCTTGAGAGCGCGGAATGCGAGGAAAGCATCTGCGACGAATCGAAGAAATCGTGCAAAACCTCGCCGCTGCCGGACGGCTCGTTCTGCGGTATGCCTGAAAACGCCTGTGCAGGCGGAAGAGAATGCCGAAGCGGAAAATGCACCGACATCGACCTGAAAGACTGTTCCGAATTTGATTCTGACTGTTCCGTCGGATCTTGCGACCCTGAAAACGGCGAATGCATCAGTGCTCCCGCAAATGAAGGCGGTCCCTGTACCACAGCTGAGGGAAAAGAAGGTTTCTGCGGCTCCTCAGGAGAATGCACTCCGAAAAAGTCATCGTCTTCCGGATGTTCTGTCGTTATTTTCTGACAAAAACAACATACTTCATACTTCACTGACAACGACACCTCTACTTTTGACAAAAAACTGTGATCGTGTAGAGTGATTTGTTTACAGTTTACGGAGTTTCCGATGATAAAAAAATATTTCCTTTTTTTGGCTTTAGTACTGTTTTTCACCACGGTTTCTGCCGATACGGTGGAAATCGACGTTCCCGAAGTAACGTTAAATGTTCAAAACGGCTTCACTATTCCGAATATAGAGGATTTCGAACTTGACGGAACAGGCGAAGAAACTGTTCTTCCCTTCAAAAAAATGATTTTCGGAAGCGAAATTGAAAAAGTCGAGATAATCAGGCAGCACAAAATAGTTCTGGAAGCTCCTTTAAAAAAGGGCGGAGCGATTTACAGACTCAGCGATATGCGCAAAATAGACCAGTCGGCGTTCGGCAAAAGAGAGCTGCCTTCGCTTTCAAAGTTCACATTTAATCATTTTTCGACCTTCAAACGCACGCAGCAGCTTTTCGGATTTAATTTTTATCCGATCATTCCTGTCGGAGAAAAAGAAGTCGTAAAAATAGACCGCATCAGAGTTACGACAAAAGGAAAAACTCTTCTTCCAATGATAAATACAAAAAGCAGAAACTCTCTTCTGATCCTCACGACCGAATATTTTATGATGGCATCCAAAGAGATCTCGAATTACATTGCAGCCAAAAGAGATGCGGGATTCAGAGTCGATGTAATTACTGAAAACAATTATGAGGGCGGCAAACTCAAAGGCGTCGAACGTGTTAAAAAAATCAGAGAATATCTGAGGAAAATTTATAAAGATTACGATTTTCTCCTCATCATCGCAGGCACTGAAACGCGCGGAAACGAAGTTCCCATGCTTATAACAAGACCGTACAGAACCAGCGAACCGGTATATGACGATGTTCCTACCGACATTTTCTATGCCGAACTTACCGAAGATCTGGACAGCAATGAAAACGGAATCTACGGTGAAAACAGCGACAATATCAAATATGAATTCGAATTAATTGTAGGAAGAATCCCGCTATACGGCACAAACCTCAGTGATGCAGACAGAATTCTTGCAAGAACCGTCGATTTCATCAGGGAAAAACCGTCTGATGCCGATTACAGATTAAAAATACTCTTTCCAACAACGATTTCTTATTACGAATCACAGGACAATCAGTTCGGAACACCTAAAATGGACGGGGCATACGTTGCAGAATATTTACGCGGCACTTCGATAAAAGAACCGTTTTCTTCAAAACTTCTCGTTGAAAAAAGCGGCCTTGACCCGTCGGAATTTTCCAATGAAGAGGGTCTGAACTACAATTCAATGCTTAACCACATGAATAAAGACCACGGCACAGTCTTCTGGCAGGCTCACGGAATGCCCAACTATTCTGTGCGGACTATCTGGAAAAGAGACAAAAACGACAACGGAATTCCCGAGACATCCAATTATGAACTGACAAGCGAAACATTCGTCGACAGTCCGCTCGCAGAAAAAATAACAACCGTCAATGCTTTCGTATTCCAGGGCAGCTGCCTCAACGGAACAATAGAAACCAGCGGAAGCCTTGCCTACAACATCCTTAAAAACACGGCAGTCGGCGTCGTCGGAGCCTCCCAAGTCTCTTACGGCACGATATTCAGCGACTACAATACCAGTTCTCATGATATCTTTTCATACGGCACAGTTTTCACCGATGCCGTCATAAAAAACAAGATCCCGGCACAGATTCTCTTTGAAACAAAGGAAAAATGGTCTAACAGCGGCGTCCGTCTTATCATAAAACATGAAACCAACTATCTTGGAGACCCTTCATTGAATCTGAATATGCAGCAATGCGACAGCGACACCGACTGCGACGACTCGATTTTCTGCAACGGTCTGGAAGT
Source organism: uncultured bacterium (assembly GCA_947305505.1). Lineage (GTDB taxonomy): Bacteria > UBP6 > UBA1177 > UBA1177 > UBA1177 > UBA1177. The sequence goes on from CAMZDX010000035.1 coordinate 8,908, forward strand.
ATGTGTCGAAGGCTTCTGCGAAAAATTGGCAAATTCCACACCGTGTCCTGACCAAGGGATCGAATGTAAATCGAATGTATGCGACGAAACTACAAAATCGTGCAAAGTATCGCCGATGGCAGACGGTTCATTCTGCGGCATACCGGAAAACGCATGCATCGGAGGAAAGCAGTGTTTAAGCGGAAAATGCACCGACATAAACATAACGGACTGCTCTCACCTTGATTCGGAATGTTCCAAAGGTTCGTGCGACCCTGAAAGCGGAGAATGTGTAATAATTCCTGAAAAAGAAGGTGAACCGTGCAGCAGCGGAAAAATATGCGTAAAAAATGAAGTCTGCACACAGGGATTCTGCGAAGGCGAAGCACCCGACATGCCAGAAGCAGCAGAGTGCAAAAAGACGGAATGTACTGAATCAAACGGCTTTTTTGAAGTCTCCGATCCTTCGCAAAACTGGAACGACTGCACAACTTCAGACGGTAAAGAAGGATACTGCGACTACGGATTGTGTACTCCGAAAAAACAGCAGAAAAAAGAATCTTCTTCATCTTCCGGATGTTCCGTCGTCATTTTCTGACAAAAAACAACTCATAAAAGTGCTATTTTTTTCAAGTATGTTATAAGGCAGCGGATTTTTCTCAGGAGGAGATGTGAGCAGCAGAAAAACAAAAGATCCGCGGCTCGTTGCGAGTTCGCTGATTCAGGATGTTCTCGACCAGTCGTTTTTCGTGAACGAACTTTTGAATGACAGCCTTTCGGCTTTCGATTTTCCGAAACGCCGCTTTATCACAGAGCTTGTCTACGGCACGGTGCGGCATTTGAGCCACCTCGATTTCTGGATTCTGAAAGTGTTCAAAAAGCCGCTCAAACGGATGGATAAGGAACTGCTTGCACTCATCAGGGTTTCGCTTTACCAGATTCTTTTCATGTCGAACCGCGAGGCTGCGACGATAGTTTTCGAGGCTGCAGAACTTGCAAAACGCTGCGGAAACGAAAAAACAGCGGGATTCGTCAACTTCATTCTGCGAGAAATCCTCCGCACAAATCCGACTCGTGAAAACATGGAAGCTGATTTCGGAGAAAGGCGCGATGAGTTTCTTCAGACCTACTATTCCGTTCCGCAGTGGCTTTTCGAAAGAACAAAGGTTCAGGCTGAAACTGTCGGACAGGATATCGAAGATTATCTTAAAATCGTGAACAAGCCGCTCGGGATCACGCTCAGGATCGAAGGTAACGAAGAATCCCGGCAGAAACTTATTGAAAAGCTCGTTGAAAAAGGGGCTTCGGCTGAACCGGCAAAACTCAGCCCGTACGGAATCTACACGAACAAAGCGGTAAATTTCTCGATGCTCAAAGGTTTCGACAACATTTTCATTCAGGATGAATCTTCGCAGCTTTCGGTTCTCGAAATGGATATAAAGCCGGGCGACAATATTTTAGATATGTGCGCGGCTCCCGGCGGAAAAACCCTTTTTGCTTCGTATTTAACTGGAGTTGACGGCTTCGTCACGGCAGTTGACGTCAACGGAAACCGACTCAATCTTCTCGCCGACGTCATCATCCAGCACGGTAAGAAAAATATCGAAATGAAACTTCACGACGCAACAAAAGACAATCCCGAATGGCACGGAAAATACGACAGAGTTCTCCTTGACGCACCGTGCAGCGCGCTCGGAACGATAAGACGCCATCCTGAAATAAAGTGGATAAAAAACGACAACGACCCCGTAAAAATGGCGGCAGTTTCGGGAAAAATCCTCGAAAGAGCGGGAAAATATCTGAAAAAAGACGGCATCCTCGTTTTTTCCGTCTGCACCTTCACGAAAGAGGAAACCCTCGACCAGATCAAGGCATTCTCGGCAAAACATCCCGAATTTTCGGTCGAAAAATCGTATTTCACCGTCACCGGTCCCGACGACAACAGAGACATATTTTTCATCTGCAGAATGAGGAAAATAAAATGATCAAAATCGCTCCTTCGATCCTTTCAGCCGATTTTTTAAAACTCGCCGACGAGATAAAGTCGATAGAGACGAGCGGCGCAGACCTCGTTCATCTCGACATCATGGACGGTCACTTCGTTCCGAATATCACGTTTGGTCCGATGATAGTGAAGCAGATAAGACCTTTAACGAAACTTCCTTTTGACGCACATCTCATGATTTCGAATCCGACGCAGTTCATTCCGCAGTTTGCCGACGCCGGCTGCGAAATGATCACTGTCCATGCCGAGACGGAGCAGCATCTTCACCGCACCATTCAATTCATCAAAAAGCTCGGGCTTAAAGCCGGAATTTCGGTAAATCCGCACACGGCGGTCGATTTTCTTCCCTATGTCGGAGACTTGTGCGACCTTTTCCTCGTTATGAGCGTAAACCCCGGTTTCGGCGGTCAGGAATACATCAAAAGCGCATCCGAAAAAATAAGAAAGGCAGCAGAGATCCGCGAAAAATGCGGCTTCAACTACGAAATTTCGGTTGACGGCGGCGTGAACGCAAAGACTCTGCCTGAAATAATCAAAGCTGGAGCAGATATCGCCGTCATGGGTTCGTATTTCTTCGGCAAACCAGCTGCGGAAAGAAGCGAACTTGTAAGAAACGCAAAAAATATTTCTAAATAGGAGAGAAAAATGAGATGTCCCGACTATGCAACTGAAGAATTCGTCTCCCGCATAATCAGCGAGGATATAGGCCGCGGCGACGTTACGACGAACTTCGTCACGAATGAAGTAAGAAACGGACGAGCTTTCATCAAGGCAAAAAGCGATCTCGTTCTTTGCGGGATCGACCTTGCGGCGTATGTTTTCAAATTCATCGATGAAGATCTCGATATCGAACTTCTTGCCGAAGACGGTGAAAAACTCTGCGCGGGTGAAAAAATAATGAACATCAGCGGAAACGCATCCTCGATTCTGAAAGGAGAGCGCACTGCACTCAACCTTCTGCAGAGGCTGAGCGGAATAGCATCACTCACTGCCGAATACGTAAAAGAAATCGACAAATATTCGGAGACGAAGATCGCCGACACGCGCAAGACCACACCGGGACTCAGAACGCTTGAAAAATATGCTGTCAGAACGGGCGGCGGCAGCAATCACCGCTTCGGGCTTGACGACGGAGTCATGATAAAAGACAACCACATCGTTCTTGCAGGTTCTATCACACAGGCTGTCGAAAATGTCAGGAGCAAAATCCACCATCTTCTCAAGATCGAAGTCGAAACAACGAATTTAGATGAAGTCAAAGAAGCGCTTGCCGCAAAAGCCGATGTCATAATGCTCGACAACATGGATACCGAAATGATGAGCGAGGCGATCTCCATCATCGGAGACAGTGCAAAAATCGAAATTTCGGGCGGCGTAACGCTTGAAAAAATCAACGAGCTTTCAAAACTCGGTGCAGACTTCATTTCGGTCGGTGCACTCACTCACTCTGCCGTTGCAAAAGATATAAATCTGACGCTCGAAATAATGTAAAACAAATTCCCACTACAACAATATCTAGCAAATTCAAATACTTACAAATTTAACAAAATATAAGTTTGACATTTAAAGACTTTTCACTATTATACCGCCGTTTTTCTGGTTCGTTACAGAAACGATTTCTTGAGTTGAATGGGTCGGTAGCTCAGATGGAAGAGCATCTGACTTTTAATCAGGGGGTCGCGGGTCCGAGTCCCGCCCGACCCACCATTCGCTCTCACTTTTTTTGGTGACCTTTTCGTCTAGTGGTTAGGACATCGGCCTTTCACGCCGGTAACGGGGGTTCGAGTCCCCCAAAGGTCGCCATTTTTTTTGCCCTTCTGCGGCGGTTACAAAAATAAATTTGACAAGAAAAATTCAATGATTTAAAGTTTTTACGGTTATTTTACTGTTTTTTGAGGAGAATACCATGAAAAAATTTACCTGGCTTTTAACAATTGCCTTTGTTTTTGTTTTCGCAGTTTCCTGCGGAGATTCAAAGAAAGAGGAGACAGAAACTCCTGACAGCAATGACACAGATGAAATTTCAGATGCAGATGGAAATGCAGACACTGAACCTGATGAAATCAGTGATGAGTGTAAAAATTTTGCTGAAGGACTCAACGAAAATCTGATTGTCGGAGACCTTGAGCGTTCTTTCTACCTCAGACTGCCTGAAAAGGTCGATTCATTGGAAAAGGTTCCTGTAATTTTCCTTTATCACGGTTACGGCGACACTGCCAAGAACTTCGAAAAATTACTTTCGGGCAGCGTCAACAACGAAACAATGCCGTTCATACTCGTCACTCCCGAATCGAGAGGTGATGTATTCGGATTCAGCATACCGCCCAAAGGATTGGACTGGGATATGATAAATCTTAAAGACGGAAGTGCAGAAGCCGACATGTTCGACACCATTCTCGGATGCCTTGAAAAAAGATGGAACGTCGATGAAAAACATATCCACGTTTCCGGATTTTCAGCAGGTGCAATCACTGCAAACAGCATCGGTCTTCAGAGACCGGACAAAGTCGCAAGCATCCTTTCCTATTCCGGTGCGTATTTCTCGGATAAGGCAAGCCGCGATGCTTTGGGTGAAATTTACGGTATGAAAGTCGGCGATTTCTTCAGCTGGCCTGATTTTGCCGAAGAGCACAACAAATATCCGCAGGTTTTCGTTTTCGGTGACGAAGAGGCGGATTCGTGGGGCATGAGCGGAATGTTCACGATCTATTTCAACAAGATGGGTCGTTTGGGAGCAAATTATCTTTCGGAAAACGGTCATGATGCGATTCTCTGCGAACACGACAAAGATCACACCGTTGCAGGCATATCCACTGAAGCTATGATAAAATTCTTCGCTGATCATCCTTTCGGAACTGAAAAATCATCATATCGCGAAGAAATGCCGGAAGCTTTATCAAAAATCTGCCACTTCTTCACCGAAGAAGACCTCGAAGGTCTTGACAATGATGAGGAAAACAACGAAGAACCGACTGATGGCGAACCGCTTAAATGCGAGGATTTCACTGAAGGACTCAACAGAAATCTGATTGTCGGTGAAGACTCGAACAAACTTTTAAGGGATTTTATTTTACATCTCCCGCAAGGCATCGATTCAGGCAAAAAATTCCCTGTCATTTTCTTCTATCATCCTTACACGGACGGCAATGTAGATGCAATACTTACTCAGACTGACAGTATAATTTCTTCACTTGCCAATGACTCTGACATGCCTTTTATCCTCGTTCTTCCGAAAGCAAGAACCGACAAGTTTTCTCTCGGTCTGCCGCCGACCGGTCTGGACTGGGATATAACAAATCTCACCGACGGAAGCGCTGAAGCCGATATGTTTGACACAATTCTGGAATGTCTTGAATCAAAAGAAATCGTTGATGAAGAACACATCCATCTTTCAGGATTTTCTGCCGGTGCAATTACTGCAAACAGCGTTGCTTTGATGAAGTCTGAAAAAATCGCCAGCGTTCTGACATATTCGGGAGCATACCTGTCAAATGCCGACAATCTTGACGCCCTCGGTTCAATAGATATCGGAAGCGGAACTATGGTTCCGATAGGATCTCTTATCTACTGGCCTGATTTTGAAGAAAACCACAACAAATACACTCAGATGTTCGTTTTCGGCGAGGCCGGCGTCGATACTTGGTCTATCCATGAAAGCGTGCTTGATTTTACAATCGATTTTAACGAAATGGCAAACAACGACGGAACCTATCTTTCGAATAAAGGACACGGTGCCATTCTCTGCAACCACGGCGGCGGTCATGCTCCTCAAGCTTCTCCGGACGACATCAAGGCTCTGGTAAAATTTTTCTATGACCACCCGCTCGGAACATATCCTTCGCCGTACAAAGAAAGTCTGCCGACAGAACTTTCTTCTAAAAACTGCGTTTTCAAAAAATAATTTCCTGAAATAAAAAATGGTGCCGGAGACCGGAATCGAACCGGTATGGGGTCGCCCCCGCTGGATTTTGAGTCCAGTGCGTCTACCTATTTCACCACTCCGGCAAAATCGGGCGGTATAATACGGAAAAACAGCTGAAAGTCAAATTTCGATTGTCTTTTGATGGCGCCGTGTCGGAATGCCGGATTGCCGCCATGTCGAAATATCGGAATATCGAAATTTCGAAATATCGACAAAAAATCGGCGGCGGTGAATGACGAATTAATGAATGTTTTCTATGATCTCTACTATCTTTTTCTGGATGTCTTCGATCTTTCCGAAGCCGTCTACGCTCTTGTAAA
>CAMZDX010000036.1 GCA_947305505.1 uncultured bacterium
GTTGTGTTGTGTTGTGTTGTGTTGTGTTGTGTTGTGTTGTGTTGTGTTGTGTTGCCGTCATCGCGACTCTATTTTTGAAGGACTTCTTTGCAGAATCTATAGGTTTCTTTCATATAACAATACCTCGTTCGGCTGTATTGACTGTAAAAACTGTTCGTTCATACCTGCTGTGGAAATGAGATCGACTTTATTTCCGAGAGCTTCTTCCAAATCACCCAGCAGGCTCGCAAAACGAAGCCCTTTGATCTCTCCCTTGTCGATTCTGAGGTCTATATCGCTTTGTTCTGTTGCGTCTCCGCGTGCATAAGAGCCGAACAGATAGACGCGGTCAGCACCGTATTGCTTTGCCAATCGGCATACAATAATTTTTATATCCTTAATATCGTTCATTTTTTCACCTCTGCGCTGCAATCCGCTTTCAACGGCAAATAGTTTAGTCAAATAGTGAAAAATATCAAATATTTTAAACCTTTGTTAATCGGAGATTTTCTTGTTTTTGATTTTTTCCCAGTATTCCTTGATTTTCGCTTCGTAGCCGATGTTTTTCATCCTGTAGAATTGCGGCGGCTCGACATCTCCGGGGAAGTAGCGCTGGTCGACCCAGTGGTTTTCGTAATCGTGCGGATATTTGTATTTTCCTTTCTCCTCTCCTGGAGCGAAAGAGGAGTCGTTGATGAGGTGATTCGGGATCTCAAGTGTCGGGTTTTCCTTGAAATAATCTTCGGCGGCGTGAAGTCCAAGATAACTTGCGTTGCTTTTGGGAGCGGTTGCCAGATAGTTCACGATGTGGGCTAAAATTATCTTTCCTTCGGGATAACCTACAGCTTGGAAAGCGTGAAGTGCCGCGACTGCGAGTTCAAGCGCTCTCGGATCGGCATTTCCGACATCTTCAGAAGCGAAAATTATCATTCTGCGAAGTAAAAAGAGCGGGTTGTCGCCAGATTCGATCATTTTGACGAGGTAGTAAAGTGCCGCGTCGGGGTCACTTCCGCGAAGACTTTTGATGAAAGCAGAAATTGTGCGGTAGTGGAAATCTCCCGTTTTGTCGTACTGATTGGGATTTTCGACCAACTCCATCACGTTTTCCCGCGTGATTTTGCCGCCTCCGCTAAGGTGGAATGCGCTTTCCATGATAGAAACTGCGATGCGTACATCTCCGGAAGCCTCTTTTGCAATAATTTCAAGGAGTTCTTCATCAATTTCGGCCTTAAGATAATCGACCGCCCGATGCAAAACTTTGATTATGTCGGAAACCGAAATTTTCGAAAAACGGACACTTCTGGCGCGGGAGAGCAGGGCATTGTTGACGTAAAACGACGGATTTTCGGTCGTTGCGCCGATAAAAATTACCCCTTCGTTTTCGATCATCGGCAGGAAAATATCCTGCTGCGCCTTGTTGAAACGGTGGATCTCGTCGATAAAGACGATCTGCTTGTCGACGAAAACCGATTCCCGGTCTTTGTAAAGTATCTTTTTAATGTCGGCAGAACTGTCGGTAACTGCCGAAAATTTGTAGAGTTTTGCTCCGTAAAGCCCGGCTGCAATGCGGGCAACTGTTGTTTTTCCTGTTCCGGGAGGACCGTAAAAGACCATCGACGGCAGAAAGCCTGATTTAAGGAACGATTTCAAAAGTTTAATGACATTCTGCTGACCGACTACGTCATCGAAAGTTTCGGGCCGGAGCACCGAATACAGAGGAATGTAAGCTGAATCGTTCATTTCTTTTTGGCCGGAACCGTGCCGTCGGGATTGAGGCCGCGCGCCTTGTAGTCGGCTTTGATCTTAGCCTCTTTTATATCTTCCGGAGTCATGAAAAGTTCTTTGTGTTTTTCAGGAACGAATACGGTCGAATCGTTTTTGAGGACTGCGAAAATCGTGTCTGGAAAACCTTTTTCGTGATCGGCGATCCTTGCGTTATCCGAGATGAAAAGAGAGTAGGATAGCATGCGCGCTCTGACCGGATCTTCTTCGTCAATTACGAACGCAGCCAGATTGTTTTCAACCTGTTCAGCTGTTCTCCAGTCTACCGGAGTATCGTATTTCCTGAACATCGTCTTCTTGATCGGATCAAAGAAATAGGTTTTATCCGGATAATCCTTTTTGAGCTGGATGAGATAAGCGTTTTTCGCGTCGTATTCCTTGATGGAATCGAGGTCTTTTCTTATTTTTTCGCTAAGCTCCTCCATTCTCACCATGATCACGTTCTCGTTGCGCCGCGTAATGACGAAGTAACCTTCTTCAGGCATGAGTTTTATCGCGCCGCGTATCTTGTCGGTGACCGAGAACGGATCGTCGATCGAAACAGACCAGCGGACGTACTCTTTCGGGAGTTTCCACATTCCGTGGCGGTCGCCGAGGTAAATGAGATAGTTAAATTTTACTTTAGGCAGCTTTTCCTTGAGCTGCTTCATGAAAAGGGCTTCCCTGAAGAAGTTGACGTCGATGCTGACGTTCGGACTCAGGATTTTTACGCTTTTTTTCTCGTCGTTGAGCTCGATTTTTTTAGGATCGGCGTACGGAATAAACGCTTTTGCATTCTCGAATTTCGGAGCTTCATCGATCGTCGAGTGGATTTTGATGTAAGCTAAAATGTTGAGCAGAAGCGCTTTTTTCTCGTTTTCGGAGATAGAAGACGGTTTCGAAAGGGCGTCTTTCAGCATTTTTGCGAAAGTTTTATCCGCCATTTTGTAGATCTGATTTGCTATATCCTCTACCGAAGAGGCCGAATCGGTCTTTTCCTTTGTCAAAGTGTCAAGAAGTTTCTTTCTGTTCTGAATTTCGCTGGGCGATAACATCGGGTTGTCGAAAAGATAATTCAAAACAACTTCTGCTTTGGCGTAAGCTGTTGATTTCCTTTTGTAATTCCTATACTGACGATCCCAGAATTCCGAAATTTCACCCGAAGCCAGGTTGTAGTAGGAAATTTCCGACATTTTTTTGCCGGTTTCAAGAAGCCCGTAAAGCGCGGGGAATGACGAAAGATTCTGTTCTTCCTTAATAGTTTCGCCGGTTTCCGAGTGAGTCTCGTTTATGAGCTTGGCGACATTCAGCATTTCGTTCACTTCGTTTTCGGACTGCCGGATCATAGCGTAAAAATCTTTGTTCCAGAAGTCTGAACCTAAGTTCGTAGCTCTTATCACAAGTTTGTTTTCTTCAAAAACAGTGTAGGTTACCGGTTGTTCCACGAAAAAATCTTTGTAGTAATCGGAATACTGTTTCGCTGCGGCGAACCGGTCATATTCTTTGTCACTCGTCCACTTGATCATGAAATAGAGGAAAAGTCCGCCGACGATGATAAGCAGGATTAAATAGCGCCAGTGAGAACTGCCGTTTCTTCCAGTGGCAAGTTCCGAGGCGCGAACTTTTCTTTTGGGAGACATTATTTGTTCTCTTCGATGATTTCCAAAACGACTTTCTGATTCTGACGGCTTGCAACTGCGCTGATGAGCGTGCGGAGAGCGTTTGCGGTTCTTCCGCTTTTGCCGATGACTTTACCGACATCTTTCGGAGCGACCCTGAGTTCGATTATAGCGGTGTTCTTTCCTTCGATGTAGCTAACTTCGACTGCCTCGGGAACATCAACAAGTTTTTTCGTGATGAATTCAACAAATTCTTTCATAAGATCCTCCAAAAAATTGAATGACAGTAAAAATCAATATATAAAAAACCAATGCTGTATAAAATTAGTGTTTTTCATAAAAAACGCAAATTTTCTAATTTTAAGTGCATTTATTAGTAATTTCCGGTTCCTGGCTTATATTCTGCGGCATCCCATTTAAAGTTGTCGATAAGAACGAGCGAATCATATACGTGATCGTACAGATCCCAGATGGCAAGCCTCAAAGTTATGACCTCGCCGCCGACAACGTTGCCGCGAGTTGTGAGCCAGCCTGTTCCTCCGTTTGACGCAAAACCGGTTCCCTTAAGTTCCTCGGTTCCTTGACAGGATTCCTGGGTCGCAGGATAAGAACTTACAGGGGAACATTGGGTAAACAGTCCTGAAGGAGCAAGATTTATGCCGACAGGGTTGCCGGCCGCATCCATTGCCAGATTTTTATCGGCCGGATTCTGAAGATCCGGATTAGTGCTTGTATAGTTCGAATCAAGAAGTGCAATGAAAAAGTCATTATATTTGCTGCAAATATAATTCGGATATTCCTTGGTGATAAAATATATGTTAAAACTGAATGATTTGGCAGTCTTGGGAACTCTTATCCTCATTTGGAGCATTACCGCATCGTTTACAGCTCCGCTTGTTCCCGACGACGAGCATGAAGCCGCTGACGGAAATTTTCCTCCGTTTGCTGCGACCCAATCTCCTGGTGCACCGGATGTCGTTCCTCCGCTGTAATCAGGATCTGTAACAGGATTCCCGAGTTTGCTTGAGGTCAAAGCCAGCATCAAATTGCCTTCTTTCGGTTTGATAACGTTTCCGAAAGCTGAAAGAAGTCCGTTGCTGCCGACATGCGGAGTCCCGCTGCCGGTCGGAAACGATATCGTTGCGCTGATAAGTCCCCATTCGTTGGAATCTTCGGTCGTAGTTTTGCAGATGCCTATTGCTTTTGCGTAATCGAAAGGATTGGTCGAAGATTCTGAAATGCCCGATTCGCAGTCTGTCTCAATTACCTCGTATTCGCAGAGATGTGTCGAAATGCTTGCATCCCACGCTTGTTCCGGAAACGGGCATTGCTCGGTTGTTTCGCAGCAGTCAGAGCATGCGCCGACACCGTCGCCGTCGAAATCTGTTCCGTCGTCAACAACGCCGTTGCAGTCGTCATCGATTCCGTTATTGCAGAGTTCGTCACCGAATTCGGAAACCGGAAGGACTTCACCTTCGCATTTTCCCCAACTGCCGTCATCCTTGCAGGTTCTGACACCGGCTCTGCACGGACCGACGTTTTCGGTTTCGGGTGCACCCTGGTAAGGACATGTCTGTTTTTTGCCTGGAGTGCAGTCGCCGGTTATAGGATCGTCGTCGCCGTCAAGTTTGTCTGGATTGTTTTCTCCTTCGCCGTTGCCGTTCCCACCTTCACCGGGATTGTCGGTATTCCCTCCGCTGCCTGATTCTGATGTACAGATTTTCTTTTCTGTGTCGCAGACATATCCTACAGGACAGTCGAAAGTCGAAGTGCATACTGTGCCGCCCTGAATGCCGCCTTCGTTTTCATCTTCCTCTCCCGTACATGAAACAAAGGAAAATACAAGAACCGAAATCATCAAAACAAATTTTAAAAGTTTCATTTTGTCCTCCAGCAGACTAAAATTATATTATTGTATTGGTTTGAGGAAAATAATCAAGTGTTAGGAATTTGTAGGGCAGGTTTTATAGTATTAGTATTGTCCTGTTCCAGCTTTTGCAGGTTGAGGAAGCCATTTAAAACCGTCGAGAAGAACTGTCGAATCGTATGAGTGGTCAGGACCGTAAGTCCAAACGGTTCCCTGTTCGAAAATTGCAAGTTTCAAAGTTATGATTTCGCCGGGAACGACATTTCCGCGTGTCGTGAGCCAGCCTGTTCCGCCGCTTCCCTGGCTCATTCCGTCAAAGCCTGTTCCTTCAAGAAGGGTTGCTCCCTGAGAGCAGTAAGAAGCATATTTGTTACTGCTGTCATTCGGATCGCAGACGGTGAAAAGTCCGTCAGGAGCAAGGTCGATTCCTACGAAGTTGCCTTTTTCATCTTTTGCGAGATTTTTGTCGACAGGATTCTGAAATTCATCGTCCGGATATTTATTATTGTGTTCCGAATAAAGCAGAGCGAAGAAGAAGTCGTTGAAAGCACCTGAAGAGCATACTGTGCCGGGATATTCGGCAGAGAGGAAGAAAAGGTTGAATTGGAAAGCACGGGCATTCATCGGAGCTTTCACTTTAAGGGTAAGCATGATCGGATCCTGAACCGAAGGAATTTCTTTTCCATCGCACTGATTCGTAAGTCCTTCCGTAACTGCTGTTCCGCCGCATGAAGGAGATTTCGGAATAGTGCAGCCTGGCATCATGTTGATCCAGTCTTCAGGAACTTTGCTGGCTGTTTTCATGTCGCCGGATGAGAGTTTTGCACAGTGGAATTCCTGTGTCGGAGCATTCCATGGACCTGTTGAAAGAACGGCGATTTTTGAACCTTCTTTCGGAGTAATGTGGGATCCGAATTGAGTAGTCGCCGCAAAGGTCTGATAATCGCTTTTATAATAAGGCATGTTCAAACTTGCTCTTGGGCCTCTGGAGCCGCTTCCTACACTTACGCACTGCTCATCAGCGATTTGTTCTGTTACAGGAGTTCCCGCAAGCGAAATTTCAGCCGAGACGAGCTGGTCGCCGCAGATGCCCATTGCGTGTGCAAGTTTGACTGCGTTTCCTGCGTAGTCGTCAAGTACAAGGGGAGCATCCTCTCCGTCACATGAAGTTTCCTCGTCAACTTCGCCGTTGCAGTTGTTGTCAACATTGTCACCGATCATTTCGTAAGCACCCGGATGTATATCTGCAGGATTGTAACCTTCGCACTCTGATTCGGTTTCGCAGCAGTCGGAGCATGCGCCGTAGCCGTCGCCGTCGAAATCTTTTCCGTTGTCAACAGTACCGTCGCAGTCATTGTCTATGCCGTCACTGCAGAGTTCGCCGATTTCGGTAACCGGAAGGACTTCACCTTCGCATTTTCCCCAACTGCCGTCATCCTTGCAGGTTCTGACACCGGCTCTGCACGGACCGACGTTTTCCGTTTCAGGTGAGCCCTGATAAGGACAGGTCTGCTTTTTGCCGGGAGTGCAGTCGCCGACTATAGGATCGTCGTCACCGTCCTGTTTGCCAGGATTTTCGCCGCTGTTTCCGCCGCCGTTATTTCCGCCTTCGCCGTTATTTCCGCTTTCACCGTTGTTACCGCCTTCGCCGTTATTTCCGCTTTCGCCGTTATTTCCGCCGTTTCCTGATTCTGAGGTGCATGTTTTCTTTTCCGTATCACAGACATATCCTACCGGACAGTCAAAAGTCGAAGAACATGTCGAACCGCTTTGGCTGCCGCCTTCGTTTCCGTCTTCATCTCCCGAGCATGAAACAAGGAGAAGTGTTAAGATTCCCAAAACTAAAAAGAGGTTTAAATTTTTCATGTGAAACTCCAAAATCAATACCATAAAACATTAAATTTTAATCAGAAACCAAAAAAAATCAAATGTCGCCGCCATGCCGCCGGATCTTGCCGTAATAACGTGATTCCGATATTCCGAAATCCCGGTTTGCCGCTGTCGTAATCCCGAGATCCCGTGATTCCGATAAAATTGGCGGCGTCGAAAAAATCTGCTATAAAGCCGTGAATTTTTGTTTCGGGGGTTTGATATGGAAAAGAATTCTTTGATTTTCGTTGCAGGTCATAAAGGTCTTGTCGGCAGTGCGCTTGTCCGCGAACTCAAGTCAAAAGGCTATAACAATCTCATAATGAAGACTTCTTCAGAGCTTGATCTTACAAATCAGGTCGAAACGGAGAAATTTTTCGCCGAAAACAGGCCTGAATACGTCTTTCTTGCAGCGGCGCGCGTCGGCGGAATAGGTGCGAACAACAGTTTCCGCGCCGACATGATCTACAACAACCTCATGATCGAATCGAACGTTATCCACAATTCATATAAATTCGGCGTCAAAAAGCTCCTTTTCCTAGGTTCAAGCTGTATATATCCTAAGTTTGCGCCGCAGCCGATGAACGAAAACGTGCTCCTAACGAGCGAACTTGAATACACCAACGAACCATACGCGATAGCCAAAATCGCAGGGCTCAAAATGTGTGAATCATACAACATTCAGTACGGAACGGACTTTGTTTCAGTCATGCCGACCAATCTTTACGGAGAAAACGACTCGTTCGACCTCGAAAAAGGTCACGTCCTTCCGGTCATGATAAGAAAATTCCACGAGGCGAAGGTTCAGGGGCGCGATTTTGTCGAACTTTGGGGAACGGGCAAACCGCGCAGAGAGTTCCTTTACAGCGGCGATCTTGCCGAAGCTCTGGTCAAAATCATGGAAGAAGTCTCTTTCTCCGATCTGACCAAAGGAATGGATGAGATCAGAAACACCCACATAAACGTCGGAACAGGCGAGGACATCACGATTTACGAGCTTGCCTACATAATCAAAGACATCGTCAGCTACGACGGAGACATCGTTTGGGACAGTTCGAAGCCCGACGGAACGCCTCAGAAACTTCTCGACATTTCGAAAATAAAGAGTTTCGGCTGGAAACCGCGCACAAAACTTACCGACGGAATCGAGCATGTCTACCGCTGGTATGTCAAAAATAATGCGGATTAGGAGTGACATCAATGCTTTATGCAGATAAGCTCTTTTCGAAAGAGTGGTTTAAAAGTTTATATTTGATTGTTCAGGGCGCGCTGATCGCCGCTTTCGGCTACAACTTTTTTCTCATTCCCTACAAAATAATTCCCGGCGGTCTCATGGGGTTGAGCAGCGTTTTCTACCACTTGGTCGGAATTCCGGTCGGTCTTCTCACGATAATTATGAATATACCGCTTATCCTGCTTGGAATGAAGATCTTAGGCAACCGTTTCGGCTACAAAACGATACTCGGAATGACGCTCCTTTCGGTTTTCAACGACGGAATGAACTATTTCTGGCATGACGTTACGCTGACAGACGACATTTTTTTGAGCTGCATCATAGGCGGAACTTTGGTAGGAGCAGGTGTTGCTTCGATTTTCAAGGCGAAGGCTACTACAGGCGGCACCGACATCATCGCCCAGCTTTTTCATGTTAAATTCAAGTTTTCGACAGGAAAAGTCGTTCTTTTCACAAACATAATCTTCCTTTCGCTCGGTGCTTTGTCGATCCATCTCAAAAATCCAGAAACGACCGAGTTTTTCAAAATGATAGTTTATGCGATAGTCGCGCAGTTTACCACCGCGAAAGTGCTTGACGTAATCCTTGAAGGAACCTCTTATTACAAAGGGATTTTCATCATTTCGAACAAGTACGACGAGGTCAAGGAAAAGCTCCTC
The DNA here is from genome assembly GCA_947305505.1 of uncultured bacterium. Classification (GTDB taxonomy): domain Bacteria; phylum UBP6; class UBA1177; order UBA1177; family UBA1177; genus UBA1177. The sequence goes on from CAMZDX010000036.1 coordinate 8,989, forward strand.
AACCAGATGCGACGCGGCGGAACGATGATCCACGGACGCGGAATGTTCAAGGATGACGAGCGTAAAATCATCTTCACAGCAGTGAGCAGACGCGAATCGGCATTTCTCAAAGAATACATCAAATCGATTGATCCGCAGGCTTTCATAATCATTTTTCAGACAAACGAGATTTACGGGCAGGGTTTTCTGCCGGTCAAAGACATCGAATAATTTCGCGCCGAAAAATTGGGTCGAAATTTCGAAATAATCGAAAAGAACGATTCGCGCCGTCGACATATCGATATTTCGACATATCGTCATTTCGATAAGGCTTAACGGCGCAGAAAATCTTTGATTTCCTCGAGATTTTTCGCCGCAACTGCACGTCCTTCTTCGTAGACGCGTTTGAGTTCGTTCGTGTCATGCTCGGTTCTGCTTATTCCGAGCGGCTTTTCAGGGCAGATGACAAACGCTGCGCCTTCTTTTTCGCGTGAAAAAACATAGCGTCTCTCTTCGTTGTAGACTTCGTGGCGGTGTGATAAAGTCTTTATCAGTGCAGGGTATTTTCTGAGAAAAATTTTAACTAGTGCGAGGCCGGATACCGGCTGTTTGGTAAAATCCCTCGGCTGAGTAAGGATCACGATGTTTTTTGTGAATCCCATGCTTTCCATATATTTGAGCGGAATGGATTGGGCAATGCCGCCGTCGAGAAATTTTCTTCCGTCTATTTCCACAGGTTTGGAAAACATCGGCATCGAGGCTGAAGCGCGCATCCAGAGTATGTCTTTTTCATGACAGTCTTCCAGTTTGTGGTAAAACGGTTCTCCTGTTTCTGCATCGGTTACAACGACATAAAACTCCATCGGATTGTTGATGTAGGTCTCGTAATCAAACAAATCCAGCTGGTTCGGCAGAACATTGTAGCAGAATTCGGCATTGTAGAGATTGCCGGAAGTTATGAGAGAATGAATGCTGCAGTAACGTTTGTCGTGGGCATATTTCAGGTTGTAGCGAATCGCACGCCCGATCTGTTTCGACTTGAAGTTGCAGCCGAAAGTCGCGCCTGCCGAAACTCCGACTGCACCGTCTACAGTGAGGTTGTTTTCCATCATAACGTCAAGCACGCCGGTCGTGAACATTCCCCTCATCGCGCCGCCTTCGAGCACGATCCCAGTTTTTTCTGCCATAAGTGTCTCCTTTCTTAACCAAACAAAAAGCGTTTTTAGCATAACTTTGCAGAAATTCAAATAGAAAAAAATTGATAAACTTTATTCTTATGGGTATAAACCACCGTTTTTTTGTTTTTAATAATTTTTGGAGTCAGAGATGAAGAAATTTTTCGTACTTACGGCTTGTCTTGTTGCCATGATCGCATGCGGAAACAGTCACGACGTGATGATGCAGAAAATGGAAGAAGCGGCTGAAAGAAACAAAGCCTATCACGAGGCTGAAGAGGCAAAAAAGAAAGAAAAACCGAAATTCGTAGACGATGAAATCAAAGAAGAGCTTCCGGCTGTCGTTGAAGCTGCAACGAAAGGTGATCTTTCGGCTGTAAAGGCTGAAATCAGCAAGGGAACTCTTGTCGATACCAAGGACGGACGCGGCAGAACGGCACTTTACATGGCTGCTTCCGAGGGTAAAAAAGATGTCCTTGACTACCTCATCGAAGAAGGTGCAAACGTCAACACGAAGCGCGATGACGGCGACACTCCGCTTATGGCTGCTGCAAGAAAAGGCGACAAAGCTGTTGTCGAAGCACTTATAAATGCGAAAGCCGATATCGCTCAGTCTGACAATTTCGGCAGAACTCCGCTTATGATGGCTGCTTCCAGCGGTTCAAAAGAGCTTGTTGACTATATGCTTGCAAACGGAGCAGACCTCAACGCAACAGACAAATACGAACTTTCGGCTCTTATTTTCGCGATGAAGGCTCATAAAATGGACCTTGCGAAATATCTCCTCGGCAAAGGCGCGAAAGTCTGGAAACAGAAACCTCTCGTTATCAAGGAAAAACCCCTTGTCCTCAAGATCGAAGGCAAAGTACAGCCCGGAATGGAGGAAGTTATCGAGAATCTTGATAAAAAAGACGTTCATCTCCGCCAGAAAACCGAGCTTTTCTATGCTGTTGAAACAGGAGATCTCGACCTTGTAAAACTTCTCGTCCAGAAAGGATCTCCGGTCCTTGTAGACGATGTCGAGCAGAGCCGTGAAACGATAATTTATGAGTTCGGCCAGGGCAAGGAAGAAGAGCGCGATATGCTTTTCCAGAGAAAAGTCACGAGAACTTCCTACGACCGCGACCAGAAAAACCTTCTTCACTATGCGGCAGAAGGCGGTTATGTCGAAATCATGAAGTTCCTCATCTCCAAAGGCGCAAGACTTGAAGAAACCGACGGCGAAAACGTCAGAGGTCCGCTCTTCTACGTCGTAGCTCAGGAGATCGACCCGAAAGATCCGGGCAAAGAAGCAAGACTTGTCGCAACGGCTGACTACATCATCGAAGAGGGCAAAAAGACCTGGACGAAGAGAGTCAGACTTACCAAAAAAGAACTCGACAAGATGAGAGAGAAGGAAAAATCGAAAAACTGGTGGGAAAAGAACCCGTTCGACACCGAATGGAAAGACGTCACAGCTCCGAAAGTCGACATTGAAGAATACGACTACGAAGGCTGGCATGTTCTTGCACTCGCTGCAAAATACGGTCACACCGACATAGTAAAGCTTCTCATCAACAAAGGCGCGAACATCAACCACAAAGAGAGAAAGATGGGTAACACTGCGCTTATTTACTCGAGAGTCGGTAAATTCACCGAAATGGAAAAATTCCTTCTTGAACACTGCGCGAAAGAAGGTATCAACTTCGATCACGAAGAGCTCGAAAAACAGGGCTGGAAATGCGTTGACGGAAAAGAAGTTTTCGAAAAACCGGCTGAATAGCCTTTCTTTTTAAAAATCTAAAATAATTTCGAGGTATTTACATGAAAAAAATCTTCTTAATTCTTTTTGCGCTTTTTCTGATAGTTTCCTGCGGTGAAGATCCGGAAGCGGAAGCTGTTCAGGGTGCTCTCGGCGGAAGCTGTTATCCTAACAAAACCTGTGACGGCGGTCTCGTTTGTTCAGAAGAAAATAACATCTGTGAAAAAGACGGTGATTCCGCTGATTCAGGCAACAGCACGGATCCTGACGATTCAACCGATTCGGGAAATGAGAACAAACAAGCTGAATGCGGTAACGGCGTAAAGGAAGAAGGCGAGCTTTGTGAAGAAGGTGAATATGTAACCTGTTCGAAAGTCGACGATAAATATTCTTCTTCAAATTTTGCAATATGCAGATCCTGCAGCAGCTGGAATACCGATGAATGTGAAGAAGCACAACAGCAGCAGGGTGCTCAGCCGCTTGCAAGTTTTCCGGCAAGAACCCATGAATTGACTTATCTTTACAACGGTGTGGATGATTTTAGCGGAATGGCAAATCAGGAAGACGAGCTCTGGAAGTCAGCTCTTTTCAACGCTTCGATAACTATGAGCGGCGAAACTTATTCCATTCCCAATCCTCAGGCAAATGTACACTGGATTGCGGCATACTATGATTCATCAGTTCTCACTTTCTACCAGAATTCATTTTTATGCGACGAAGAAATGAACTGCAATTTTACGACACCGAGCGTTATATTCGGAGGGGCATTGTCGGATCTTAAGGCCGGAAAAGAACTTTCGATCGGTATTGCCGATAAAAATCAGGTCAATATGCTGATAGAAGACGTCCTGACTACTGATCAGGAACAAGACTGCGTCATGCTTGTAGGATACGGCACTTTAACAGTCGATTCGGTCAATATTGCTGCCGGTGCTGCAGGAAACTTCAAATTTACGACTTCGAAAATAGGCTTGTATCTGCCGGCTTCAACTCCGGAAGGCGATATGACTGGAGAACTTGAAACTGCGGGGTTCACGATATGCAAATAAAAAATAAAACACTACTTATTTCAACTATTTTTCTTTGTTTGTTTTTTGCAGTTTCATGCGGCGGATCCTCAAAAGATGAAGAACCGAAGAATGACACCGATGTTGAAACAAACGATGCCGATGAAACTAATGACAGCGGAGATGAAAGCTGCGTGGCGAGCGTTTCTTCGATAAAATTCACTGTTCCGCAGGAAGCTTCGACTGTTGCGGAATTTTCAGGTCATTTCGCTTTCCCCGACGTGGTAAAACTTAAAAACGGAAAGTTTATGGCTGTTTACAGAAACGGTAACACGCACGCCGACAAAAGCGGCTCGATAATCGTATCGCTTTCCGACGACGGAATAAACTGGGACGAGCCTGAAGTCCTGCTTAACGACAGCACGATTGACGACAGAGATCCTTCGATTGCCGTTCTTTCTGACGGAAGAGTGGCTATGAACTGGTTCAAATACCGTTATCCTGCCGATTATTCAGAGCCTTGGGTGCACCATTTGTTTTTTGCCGTTTCCGACAGCAGCGGGCTTAATTTCGGCGAACATATTCAGGTAGACGAAGGTGTTTTCGACTATTCCGAAACTGCTGAAATGAATGAATCCGGAATCTGGGTCGATGAAAAAGGAGAGGAAATTACAGTTGCGGCTTCTTCAAGTTCAATTGTCGAAGACGGCGAAAAGATAATAATTCCGGCATATTTCGGCAATGCACTCAACTGGCAGTCTATGGCGAAAACGCCCAAAACGAGAGTAGTTCTTTACGAAAGCAGTGACGGCGGAAAAACGTGGACTCCGAATGAAGTCGAAGCTGCGATCGACGAAAAAAGCTGGCTCAGCGAACCGGCACTGCTCAAAGTGACTGACAAACGCTGGCTTTTACATGTCAGAACGGCAAAAGGTGCAAGCCCGAGTGCCAAAGGTGATTTAGTGCAGAGCATTTCGGAAGACGGCGGCAAAACATGGTCTCCGTATGAAAGTCTGGGCTTTGTAGCGCATGCCCCTGAACTTTTAAAACTTGAAAACGGCGTAATCGTAAGCTCTTTCCGCTGGCTCGACTGGGGAACAGACGTAAACAGAGAAGCCGTTTCGATGATCTATTCTCTTGACGGCGGCAAGACCTGGTCCGATCTGATCGAAATTCTTGACTGCGGCAAGGCTGAATGCGGCTATCCCGGCATGATTGAACTTCCCGACAACAAAATCCTTGTAGTTTACTACACGCCAGGCGGCAAAGGAATCGAATCCAAAATCATAACTTTCGAAGCGGAATAATTATTGCTGCCGTTCTGCGGCGGCTTGATTTATTTATTTTTGTAATTATAATAATTTGCTTATGTTTTTTGTAACTTTTTATTTACGGAGTTAAAAATGAAAAAAATTTTGTTGGTCATGCTTGTTTGTTCACTGTGTTTCGCTCTTTCCTGCGGCAGCAGTGATAAAAAAGACGGAAAAACTTCCCTGATCGAAAAGAAAGTCACGATGATCAAGGAAGACAATCAGGGCAAACCTGTAAAACAGATGGTCGAGATTCTCAAACTTAAAGGTGAGAACGAAGAATTCATAAAGAAATCGATCATGAGTATCTATTCCGAAGTCACTGGAAAGGTTGCTCCGCACAAGCTTGCCGAGTTCAAAGAATCGCCCAACAGAAACGTTCAGGTTCCCGGAAATTTTGCAAGAATCCACATCAAAAGCGACTATGTTTCGAGTGCGAACGTAATGCTTTTCCTCATGAAAGGAAACGAGCCGGTCGTTTGGGACGAGCTTGAGTTCAACACCGAGAAAAAATACGATTTCGCTCCCGGCAACTACGATTTCCTTATGATCGTCGACAGACCCGACAACAGCAACGTTTACGTTTTCAAATATGACCGCAGCTTCAAAGGCGGCGAGCTTTACCTCGGCGAATTCAAAATCGTAGGCAAATACAGCAACTCCGGCGAATGTGCTGAAGGTTACATCCGCGACGACGCAGAAACCTGCATTGCTCCGTCGTTCAAAATTTTCGACAACTGCGACGCAGGAACTCACCTTGTAGAGCATCTCTGCTGCGAAGAAGGTTTCAACTTCATCATGGACGGTC
>CAMZDX010000037.1 GCA_947305505.1 uncultured bacterium
TCAGAGCCGATCCCTGAATAAGGCTTCCCTTGACCGTGATTCCGCTGTCATACTGTTCGCGTGTCACAAGCGTCGCCGTCCCTGCCGAATAGTTGATTTCAAGGTGCGCCTCCTGCTCCTCGAAAACCCTTTTCTTCGCAAAATCGACAACAGATTCAAGCGTTCCCGAATAGGAGACACCTTTCTTTGTTTCGATTTTCGGAAGTTCGCCCGTGCGCAGGAACATAACCTTCCCGCCGCTTGTAATGCTCTCTTTCGTCATCTCTTCCAGAGTTACCTGGATCATCTTTTTCCCTTCTTCACACATCTTGTCACCCCTAATTTGCAAGCCTGATAACATTGTCCTGCATCTCGTCCTTGCGCAGCTTTCTTGTCTGGACGATCTCGCGGTCAGCCGTGATGTACTCCATCTTTCCTTCGTCAAAGTTGGGAACAAGGTAAACCTCCTTGACCTCTTCGCGGTAGCCTTTCGTGACTGCTGCCATGTCTTTTGCGATCTCGTTTTTGATCAGTTTGATTTCCTCGTTTTTCCTTGCAACCATCTGCTTTTTCTCCTCTTCCGCGAATGCGAGTTTCGCGCTGTTCTCGAAGTGAGAATCCTTCATTTTTGCGATCTCGTCATCAGTGTAGAAGACCTTGACCGGCATTTTGTCCTTCACCGCGGCATACATCGCCGGATCGAAATCAACGAATCTTCTCTCGTTACTTTTTTTCATACTGTTCCTCCATTTTCTTCAAAATTACTATTACTTTTGACGCTTCCGCTCTCGTGAGCGTTGTAAGCGTCTTCCCGAATTTCTTGTCAATGAAGCTGTCCAGGGCGGCTTTCTTCGCCTCGTTTCCTTCAGCGCGTGAAACCCGTCCCCAGATAGCAACAATCGCGTAAACCTGCGCCTTGGTCGGCTTCACCACCTCTGGCTTTGTCCATTGCGCCGGATAATATCCGGCATTTGCATCACTTCTAAGCCCGCTTGCCTTCATCATCTCCACAATCAGCCTGTTCCTCTGCGAATAAGACATCTGTTTTGAGCTCTCAACCCCGTATTTGCTCAGAACCATCCTGTAAAAATCATCATCCCAGCCGAGCCTGCCTTTCAGCGTGTGGATCTGCTTGATCTGCTCTTTCGTTACCGCTGACTTCGTCCGTTGCGCCGGATTGTATCCGGCATTTGCATCCCGTTTTGTCATTCCCGTCCTCCTACACAATCAGCATCTCGCTTGCGCCCTCGATGACAGCCTTGTCGATCTCGCACTCATTGAGCTGTGCTATCATCCCGGCTCTCGCAATCAGCTTCACAAGGCGGCGCGTATTGCCGTAACACTCTTTCTGAAACGCCTTTATCGCCGGATTTGAAACATCCTCGAAAACGCTTTCTACAAGCATTTCGGTATCTTCCGGCTTCAATGGTTCAAGTTTTGACGAAACGCCGACTCTCGAAAAAAGCTGAGCATATTCACCCTGTTTTCCTCTCAGGTTGTAGAGCAGGCGCGGCATCCCGACAAGCAGAATTCCGATGTTTGCCTTGTCGTGGATCCGTCTCAGCATCTCAAGCGCACGGTAGGGCAGCTGCTCCGCCTCGTCGATGATGATGAGCCTTCCCGAATCCTTCAGCTTTTTCACGATTGCTTCGAGAAGCGCGTGAACATTCCTCGCCTTAGTGTCGATCCCGATCTTCTGGCAGATCTCCTGGAACAGGATCTTTCCGTTGTAGCCGCAGTCCGCCTCGATCAGAATGACACCCTGATGCGCCGCCGCATACTGCTTCACAGCCCTTGTTTTTCCCAGACCGGCATCACCGTAGCAAAGCCCGATGTCGCAGCAGATATGCGCCATCTTTGCAACATCAAAGACCCTCATTGCAATCGAAGTCTTCTGAAACGGAATCTCGTTCGGCGCAATACTCGTCTTTTCTGTTTCGCGCTTCAGATAATCCTCGACCGCACGAACGATCTTGTCATTGTCGCCCGTGTAAACACCCTTTAACCACTGACTGAACGCAGCAGGCGAAATACCCAGCTCCTTAGCCACAGCATTTCCGCTCTTCTTCTTCCGCTTCATAAAAGCCTGAAGCCTCTCAATCACCTTTGCCATCGCATCCTCCTACCTTTAAAATTCGTCCATTGCGCCGGATACCATCCGGCACTTGCATCAATCACTTATCACTCTCAAAAAGAACCAGTTTCTTCCTGCCTTGTCGGAGCGCAGGCGGCTCGCCTGCATCTGTTCCGTTTGGAGAGGGCAGGTTTCCCACATCCGGCAGATCCCACGTTCCCTCTTTCTCCATTTTTTCCGCTTCCAGAACGACCTCGTCCATCTTGCTCCGTGCAAGCTCGATGATTTTCTGCTCTTCAAGCGTCGTATCGCCGCCGTTCACCGCTTCGATTCCTTTCCCGAGGTATCTCACAAGATCCGACGGGCTCTCTTTCACCTTGACTTCGATATAACCCTTTATGATCTTCTGTTCTTTTCTCTTCCGCGCCATCTCGTCGGCAAGCTGCTGCTTTGAAGTCTCGCTGACCGCAAGAGCCGGAACAGCCCTGTGAATCTGAGCCTTGCCCATGAAATCATCATTCTCATCAAAGACCCACGCCTCCTCGTAGTGGTCAAGATCGCGCCTTAAATAAGCAAGGTCTCCTTTCCGTCCGATCATCCACTCCGCCCAGTAGGTGACACCTAATTTACTATCGGTAATACCGTTGCGTCCGATCCTGACAGGCGAGCTCGTTCTCGTGCAGAAAAGCCTCAGAGCCTCCGGCGTGACCATCCGTTTCTGCGGCTTCTCCGAGTTCCAGAGCTGCAGAGGACTCATGCCGTTGAGGTTCTTACCCTGCGATTTCGCCTTGTTGATGCAGTTTTCGATATAATCAGTGAAAACCTGCTTGAAATCGCTGAATTTCATAATTTCGCCCTTCGCGATCTCCTCTTTCAGCTTTTCCGGGCGTTCGACCACATTGCCGCCCCTGTAACCCGGCATATTTTTGGAAAAATACTGCTTGTTCGTGTTGAATTTGCGCTCGATAGGCTTCGTCTGCGCATTGTATGGAATAGCGAAATGCGGCGTGATCCCGAGCAGGCTCAGCATCGTGTTCGCCTTTTTCTGCTCCGCATCGTCCAGTTTCACCTTCACAAACGATCTGCCGCCTGCAAAGTCTTTTGACCGGTAGTCCTTACCGTTGTCCAGGATGACCTCTTTCGGCAGCCCGTAACGCTCCGCAGCCCGCTTGAAACTGATGAAAATATGGTCACTGAAAGGAGCCTCGCAGTGGATATCGTAACCCACGAAAAGCCCGCTCTTGAAATCAGTCCACGCCGTGATCCACGGGAAACACACCTTGCCGTTCCTCTCGTCGAAAACAGCGACATCGACCTGCGCATGGTCGGAAACCCAGACCTCGCCGCAGCGGATAGCCGAGTAATCGCGCTCAATATGATTTGCACAAGTCCTGTACCATTTAGAATGACCCTTACGCGCCCGGATCTGCGCCTGTTCCGGCGTTTCTTTGTCCAGCCTCCGCAAGAAAGCACTCTCGCTCGGAATCGTCTCAGGATCGATCCCTTTTTCCGCAGCATAACCGACAGTGTACAGCCAGCACGAATGCGCACTCGGGCCGCCTTCCTTCATATACCGCGCACGGAAAAACTCATAAAGCTCGTCACTTACGCTTGTTTTTCCCGCCGACTTGCCCCATTCCGGGAGCAGACCACGCAAACCGTCCTTCTTATAGTCCGCCCTTGCTCTCATTATCGAACGATAAGAAGTGCGGTTTTTCGGGTTATTATTATTCCATTCCGCAATCCTGTCTTTAAGCCTCTGACCGTTAAACGCCGAAAATCTTTGAAGCATCTCGATCTTTTCAGCCGCTTTCGCTCTCGCCCACGAAGGAGCATCCGTGAACTCCTCCGCATCACAGCTCGCATCCTCCGTTGCGACCTCTGAGCTTCGTTCATTGCGCAACCGCTGAGTTTCGTCCATTGCCGCCGAATTTGATTCGGCGAATCGGTTTGCCACATTTGCATCACAGCTCTCTTTCCCGCCGCTCCTACCGCTGAGCTTCGTTTGTTGCGACCTCTGAGTTTCGTCCATTGCCGCCGAATTTGATTCGGCGATTTGCTTTTCTCTCTCCAAAATCAGCTTCTGCCACTTCCTCGGCAGATCCTCGAACCGGTATAACTTTTCCGGTCTGCCGTTGGCCGTCGTTTTCCCCGAAAGTGAAAAAAGACCTGCGTCGTTGAGCTTTTTGGTGTGATTGTATATCGTGCGGCCGGGAATCGAAATTTTGGTAATATCAGATTTCGAAAACAGTTCTTGCATTATTTAACGCCCTTATCATCCCACCATTCAACACACATTTGAGGCGCGTTCTCGAATCGCTCATAACCGCATTCACGCTCAACATCCTTGTCAATGTCTCTGATCACCATAAAAACTGCGAGAGCTGCGACTATCACCATAAAAATGAAAGCAAAAATGTTTTCTTTGGTTGTTTTAGTCATGATTTTCTCCTTTATACATAGACATAAATTTGAATATATTTTCAGCGGTGTAAACGTCGTCAATTCCAAGATCGGCATTTACCCATATTTCGATAGCGTTCCCCATAAGCTGGAGGTTGCCTGTGTATTTATTGAATATTGCCGTGAGCAGGTTTTTTGCAGGGAAATATTTGACCCCAAGGCAGCTTTTGGTTCCGACACCTTCTGACCGGTTTGCCTCTTCCTCGTATTTCTTTCTGATTTTGTTGAATCGCGTTTGAGCCTTTACAGCCGATGAAAAATTGATAATCATGCCGTTACCTCTATTTTTGTCGATTGCGCCGGATAGCATCCGGTATTTGCATCAACGCATATAATGTTTTGTTTCCACCACTCCGCGAAAGGCCCCGTCTTGAACACTCCGCGTTCGATCGATCTTTTGATGGCCGAGCTCTCGACACCCAGCTCGTCCGCTATCTCTTTTTGCGTTCTTTGATTGCGTATTAAATAGGTCTTGAATAGAACCTCTCTCTCGCGAACTGCTTTCGGTTTTTTTTGCTTTTTCATTCCTCCTCCGTAAAATAACCAATAATGGCAAATTTTTGCCGACAAAACATTGCTCTTTTTAATGAAAAAATATTAGTTTGCAAGCAAATTTTTAAGATTTTTAATAAAATTTTATTAACTTGCTGGATTTATTGAGGATTTTTTCAACATGAATGATCGGCTGAAATTGCTGAGGAAAAAATTAGGGCTAACTCAAGAAGAGTTCGCCGAATCATTGGACACTGTATTTACGGCTATAAGCAAGTATGAACTTGGTAAAATTAGACCCGGCTCAGAGTTTTTGTCAAAATTGAACAGGCTCTTTCACGTTAATATAAATTGGTTACTTACAGGGGAAGGAGAAATATTTATGTCTTTGGATGACATCAAATATTCTTCCAGTGATATTTCGGCAACTGTCAAATTATTGGCTGAAATGCCGGAGGAACACAGAAAAGATTGTCTTCATTTTATTCAGGATAAAAAACTTCTCCTTGATTTGCAAAAAAGGGTCGAGAAACTTGAAAATAAGTGCCAAATAAGTGCCAAATAAGTGCCAAATAAGGTGCAAAACGCTGAAATGTGCCAAACTGCGCATTGAATCAAAATGAGCAAAACCGTGCATTGACGAGATTTTTTAGTGTTTTTGAAGCCTTGCAGCGTTTTTTCGACAGAATCGAGGTTTTTTGCACCGTTACCGCGACCACGGCAAAAACTCAATGATTAGGCACACTTGAACCCTGTCGCGTTTCGTCTCTCTCCACGCTCTTTTTTTCGTGAAAAGAAATCCGAATGCAAACTTTATGCGAACTTTTTGCGAAATTTGTGCCAAAATGCACGCAAGAACAAAAACACCACAACAATTTGAAATCATTGGACATATTCAACAATACCAAAATTCAAACCGTGCCAAATCACTCATCAAATTATAGTGGGACCTAATAATGAGATTTTTAAAATATTTGCCCTTCAGCCATGGGTAATAGATTTATATAACGAAGAACCTGAACTGTTTAGAATAAAAATAAGGAGATAAAAAATGAGTTCGGAAGAAAAATCATTTTGGGAAAAATATAAGAAAATTATGATAGGGGTTTTTGTCATTGTCGTATGCTTTCTTTTTGCGTTTCCATTTATTTATTGCGGCTATGACAATGTGTCTGAAACTACAAAAGACTTTCTTAAAATTATTTTTGGAGCCATTGTAGGCGGTCTTTTTACCCTTTTCGGATCTCTTATAACGAACAGAAATTTGCATAAATCACAGGGTGCCATAAGACGAAAAGATACAATATATAAGCCGCTTTACGAAGAACTAAGATTTATTCATTATGAAATATTAAAAGAAAATCCTTATCCAAACTTGATCGATTTTGAAGAAAGACCGCAAGATGAATTATCAAGACACCCTCAGTATATAGTGTGGGGAAAAATCAAGAATGATACTCGCATCTTTGAAGTTCCTGCAGACCTGAAAAATGTAATGGAAGAATTGTATGCTAAGATAAATTTGTACCAAGAAAAGCACAAAAATGTGACTGAAGCACTTGATAAAATCTACTCTGATATAATTAATAAAATGCTCAATGAAAATAAGCATTATGGTAATATTGGGAACTTAATTTTATCAGATGTTTGTGAGGGAACTCATCCCAAATATGATCTTTTGAAATGGCGTATGAAAACTTATACGGTTGAGGATGAAAATCACTTGTGTGACGAAATAATGAAAAAGGCACAAATTAGTGATGAGTTACAGCAATTTAAGGAAGCAAAATCTGCTTGGAATGCAGCAGAGGAAAAAGCTTTAAAATTACTTGCAAAACGAATCGAAGATGTCGTAAGGAAATATGAGAAATAATAATAAGATTTCGAGAAGGTAATAAAAATGTCAGTAGTAACTTTTTTGATTGGCAACGGTTTTGATCTCGCTTGCGGATTGAAGACTAGCTTTAAAGATACTTATGGGGTAAAGAAGGGATTTATAGATACTTATGATGGATATTTAAGCAGCGAACCTTCATCTGAATCTAAAGCTATCAAGCGTTTTAAGGATGATCTAAAAAATGATCTTATGAAAAATGTCGAAACCTGGGCTGATTTTGAAATAGAGTTTGGTAAATATGCTAAAAATTTCGACAATGAGATCGAGTTGGAAGAATGTGTTCGAGACTACAAAATTTATCTAAATGAGCATTTAAAACGAGAGCAGAAAAAATTTCATGACTTGTGCCAAAACAATATTGAAAAAAGAAGTGATTTGATAGGTAGTGTGTCTGCTTTGTTATTTTCTTTCTTCACTTGCTTTACAAACAATGATCGAGGAGACATTTTGTCAGTATTGAATGACCATAACCAAAGGATTCTTCAATTTATAAACTTTAATTACACTACTGTCTTTGATGAATTAAAAGAGGTGACTCTTGAAGTAATGGCAAAGAGTGAAGAATATCGTGCTTTAGTATATTCTTGTGTCAACAAACCAACATTGCACATTCATGGAAAATTGGATGAAGATGTCATTTTAGGTGTCGATAATGATTCTCAATTAGTTGATTTACCGTATGAACTCAGCGATTTTGGGAAAGAAGCCATTATAAAACCTACGTTTATCGAAAAATATGATGGTATTAGAATGGCAAATGCTATTCTTGATATCAACAAAAGTAATATAATTGTAGCGTTTGGTGTATCTCTTGGCGAATCGGACTTGACGTGGAGAGATATGGTTTTAGATTGGCTGAAAGAAGACCCAAAGCATCATCTGATCTTCTTTGATCACAAACTTGCGCAAAAAAATTACTGTAAAATAGATGTGAATAGAAAAATGAATGATGAAAGAATTGCAAAAAATGAATGGATTAAAAAATTTTTTGGAGAAATTGGTACCGACGCAAAATCTGATTTGTTTAATCAAATACATCTTCCAGCAGGAACAGACTTTTTTAACTTGGAAACGTCAGAGGCAGACCAATGACCGACTTTGAATACAACAATCCCTCTCAGTCGCTTTGCGACAGCTCCCCCGAAGTGGGAGCCGAGAAAGCGGAGCGAGTCTTAGTAGTTACTACCAAGAGACTACTAAGACACTACCAAGACAAATGCGAAAAAACTAGGGTAGAAAATCAAAAAACTAGGGTGGAAAATGAGAAAACTAGGGAGAAAACTAGGGTAAAAAACTGTGGAGAAAACTAAGAAACTGTGGAGAAAAACTGTGGAGAAAACTAAAACAATTACCCAGAAAACTACCCAAACTACCCAAAAAACTACCCAAAAAAGTTCGCAGAAAAGTTCACAGAAAAGTACAGTAAAAAGTACAGTAAAAAGTACGGTAAAAAGTTCGGAGAAAAGTTCGGAGAAAATAATGGAACTCGTTAAAATTGTAGAACCCCTCTCAGTCGCTTTGCGACAGCTCTCCCAGAGGGCGAGCCAAGGACCCTCTCAGTCTGCTGCGCAGCCAGCTCTCCCTAATGGCGAGCCAAGAAGGGCGAGCCGAGACTTGCCTCCCACCCAGGGGGAGGTGGCATCGCAAAAAGGTGCGGAGAGGGCAAAGAGATAGCATGATACCGAAAAACAACAAAATGCTTGAACGAGCAAGAGAATTAAGGCGTGATATGACGCCGCAGGAAAGAAAGTTGTGGTATTTGTTTCTAAGAAAATATCCGGTAAAATTCTATAAACAGCGGATCATTGAATCTTTTATCGCCGATTTTTATTGTTGTGCGGCAAAACTTGTTATAGAAATTGACGGTTCTCAGCATTATGAGGAACAAGGATTGGCTTATGATGCAGAAAGAACGGCGATTTTAGAAGGACACGGGCTTGAAGTGCTGCGTTTTTCAAACCGCGAAATTGATACGCAGTTCGATGTTGTGTGCGAACATATTGACAATATTGTCAAAAAGAGGTGCGAAGAAAATGATGAACAGTAAAGAAAACCTCTCGAAAGAACCCCTCTCAGTCAGCGTTGCTGACAGCTCTCCCTTAAGGGCGAGCCAAGAGAGCGAGCCAAGACTTGCCTCCCACTTCGGGGGAGGTGTCGCCGCAGCAAGCGGTGACGGAGAGGGCCAGACCCGCAAAAAATACATCGACACGATGCTGCGTGATGACGGCTGGATAGAGGGAAAAAACTGGCTCAACGAATACGAACTCCCTGGTATGCCGAACAAGTCGGAAGTGGGTTTTGCCGACTATGCGCTGTTTGGTGACGACGGCCGCATCCTTGCCGTAATCGAGGCGAAACGCACCTGCGTCGATGTTTCAAAAGGGAGGCAGCAGGCAAAACTTTACGCCGATCTGATTGAGAAGAAGCAGGGATTCCGCCCGGTTGTTTTTCTTTCAAACGGTTTCGAGACAAGGATCGTTGACAACCAGTATCCTGAGCGGAAGGTCGCAAGGATCTATTCGAAACGCGATCTTGAAAAGTGGTTCAATCTTCAGCGGATGCGCAGCAGCCTGAAAAACATTATGGTGGATAGAAATATCGCCGGACGTTACTATCAGGAAGCTGCAATAAAAGCGGTATGCGACAGTTTCGGAGAGAAAAACCGCCGAAAGGCTCTCCTTGTCATGGCGACAGGTTCCGGCAAAACAAGAACCGTCATCGCACTCGTAAAAGTGCTGATGGACAAGGGCTGGATCAAAAACGTCCTCTTCCTCGCAGACAGAAATTCCCTCGTGACCCAGGCGAAACGCAGCTTTGTGAACCTTCTGCCCGATCTTTCTGTCACAAATCTCTGCGAAGAAAAATGCAACATCGAAGCTCACTGCGTCTTTTCGACTTACCAGACAATGATAAACTGCATCGATTCAGTGCGCGACAAAGAAGGAAGAGTCTTTTCCTGCGGACACTTCGACCTTCTGATCTGCGACGAAGCGCACCGCTCGATCTACAACAAATATCAGGAAATTTTCAACTACTTCGATTCTCCGCTTGTAGGTCTCACCGCTACACCGAAAGACGAAATCGACAAAAACACCTACGAGGTTTTCGAGCTTGAAAACGGCGTTCCGACTTACGGTTACGAGCTGGCGCAGGCAGTAAAAGACGGCTATCTGGTCGATTTTCTTTCAGTCGAAACGACACTCAAATTCATCCAGCGCGGAATAGTTTACGACGAACTGAGCAATGAAGAAAAAGAGGAATACGAAAAGACTTTTGCCGATGAAAGCGGTGAAATCCCCGAAAGCATAACCCCGTCAGCACTGAACGACTGGATCTTCAACGAAGACACCATCCGCAAAGTTCTGCGAATCCTGATGAACGACGGACTTAAAATCGACTACAACAGCAAAATCGGCAAAACGATCATCTTTGCAAAAAACCACAGACACGCAGAAAAAATCCTCGAAGTTTTCGGAAAGGAATTTCCCCACCTGAACAACTACGCCAAAGTGATCGACAACACCATAAACTATGCCCAGAGCGCGATCGACGAGTTCTCGGACGCAAAAAAACTGCCGCAGGTAGCCATTTCAGTCGATATGCTCGATACCGGAATCGATGTCCCCGAAGTGCTGAATCTGGTTTTCTTCAAAGTCGTCCTCAGCAAAGCAAAATTCTGGCAGATGATAGGACGCGGAACACGCTTATGCCCCGGACTTATCGACGGATTTGACAAGACAAAGTTCTACATCTTCGATTTCTGCGGGAACTTCGAGTTTTTCCGCATGAACAAAGGGCGCGCAAGTGCCGACACAGTGGCTCTGCAAGGGGCTCTTTTCCTTCTCAAAGCCCAGATCGCCTTCAAACTTCAGGAGATCATCTGGCAGACACCTGAACTCATCGCTTTCCGCAAAAAACTGGTTGAGGAAATGGTGAAAAAAGTGCGCGAACTCGACCGCGGCAATTTCGCCGTAAGACAGCATCTGAAATATGTCGAACTCTATTCAGACCCTGAAAACTACAAGGCTTTGACTTACGAAGAGACACTCAACATGAAGCGCGAACTCGTGCCGCTTATCCAGCCCGACATCGATGATGTCAAAGCACTGCGTTTCGATGCCCTTCTTTACGGAATAGAGCTTGCATTATTAGCAGGAAACAAATACGGCGCGGCACGGAACGACCTCATGAAAAAGGTGAATGCCGTGGCAAATATCGCCAATATTCCCGCAATTATGATGCAGTCAGAACTAATAAACAAAATCCTCCACACATATTATCTGGATACCGCAGGGATCATGGAATTTGAGGAGATCCGCACAAATCTGCGCAATCTGATGACGTATGTCAACTATTCGCACAGCCTATACGACACGAATTTCAGCGACGAAGTGCTTTCGACAAAATGGAGCGTCGCAGAAGCCGAAACCACCTATCTCACAACTTACCGCGAACGGGCGGAATACTTTGTCCGCAAGCACCAGAACGAAGGTGTCATCGCCAAACTCAAAAGCAATCTTCCCCTCACAAGCAAAGATATGACCGATCTCGAGGCGATACTCTGGAGCGAAGCCGGAACCAGGGAAGATTACGAAGCTTTGTATAAAGCGAAACCGCTCGGCGAATTCGTGCGTGAAATCGTAGGACTCGACATGAACGCGGCAAAAGAGGCTTTCGCTGAGTTTCTGAACAACACCAGCCTTGACAGCCGCCAGATCTATTTCGTCAACCAGATCGTGGAATACATCGTTCACAACGGCATGATGAAAGACCTTTCAGTCCTTCAGGAAGCACCGTTTACCGACCGCGGCAGCATCGTGGAAGTCTTCAGCGACACTTCACTCTGGCTCGGCATCCGCAAAGTGATAGATAAAGTCAATGCCAACGCGACGGCAGCTTAAACCAAAACAAGTTCCCGGTTTTTCAATAATTTTTTAATCAGCGGCTTATAAACGGCATTGTCCGTGATTGCTGAAATTGTACAGACTTTTTTCCCTGCGTCTTTAGACGAGGCTCCGCAGTGATAGATCTTTTCGTTTTCCGTGCCGAAATCGAGAATAACATAGCGGTCGTGAAAAATACCGCCGGATATTTTGAAAGAGAGCTCGACACGAGGATATTCTTTAATAAAATCATCAAGTTCCTGTTTATGTAAACCATGACGGATATTGTCTGAAAATATCGTGATTTTTACATTTTCCCGCACCGATTTGAGCAGAACAAGCGTTTTTAAGCTGATATAGTTGTCAATCACAAAAATTGTTTCTTTCGCCTCGCTATAAATCTGCTGGTAAGCGAGATCGGCTTCAACAGATTTTCCGTTCAAAAAGAGAAAATCCTTTTTTATTTCGCTGCTGCTGAAATCTTCAATGATTTTGACAACATCAGTTTTTGTTGCCATGTTTTCTTTAATTAAGGCAATGTCTTTGGTGTTTTGCGAAGTCTGGATCGCAAGTTTTGCAACATCGTCATAGCCTATAAGATGTTCCCGTTCAATGATGAAATCCTTCATCGTTTTGAAAAGCCGGATCAGAATTTTGCTCTGTCTTATTGCCAGATCACCGCGAAGAACCGTCATCAGCATATAGATTCCCTGCTCGGTAAAAGCGTAAGGAAGGTATTTAACATTGCTGCCGCGCCCTGTGTTCAAGGTCGAAAATTTCGACCTTGAACGCAACGATAATATTATTTCCATTTCCTCCCAAGTCAGTTGGAATCTGAAATCTTCGTCAAATTTCTCAATATTGTTCCTGACTTGTTCGTTAAAACGCTTGGTTGTGTAACCATAAATTTCAGCCAAGTCAAAATCCAGCATCACCTGAATTCCGCGAATGGTGTAGATTTTTGATTTTAAATCGGTTTCGCTGTGAATTATAATTTCATTTTTCATATTTTTGCCACAATAAACAAACTCTTACAATCTAACAATAATATATTAAGAAAATTTTATCAAATATTTTCTATCGTATCTTTAAACTAAATGGTTGTATTCCAGAAATATTGGATTTTTGTCTGAAATACAGCAAAATCGGACGAAAAACGGAGCGTTGGATGAAAAATGAGAAGTAAATATCGGAGGGACAAATGACAAACAGGCAAACACCCAGTCCTGACGAGGCTTTCCCGAATCCGAAGATTCCGAGCCTCTGCTATATCAAAAATGTTGTGAAAAATCCGAATATCATTGTCGGTGATTTCACCTATTACGATGACGTGAACGGTGCAGACCAGTTCGAAAAACATGTAACGCATCACTACGGTTTTATCGGCGACAAACTGATCATCGGCAAGTTCTGCGCCATAGCAAAGGGTGTCGAGTTTGTGATGAACGGAGCCAACCACAGAATGGGCTGCGTGACCACTTATCCGTTTTACATAATGGGCGGAAACTGGGGGAACGCGCTTGCACCGGTAACAGAAGAACTGCCGCTCAAAGGCGACACTGTCATAGGGAATGATGTCTGGATCGGCCAGAATGCAACGGTGATGCCGGGTGTTCATATCGGTGACGGAGCGATTATCGGGGCGAATTCGGTAGTGGCTTCTGATATTCCGCCTTACACTGTCGCAGCAGGAAATCCCTGCCGGGTCATAAAAAAACGCTTTGACGACGAGCTGACTGAACTGCTGCTTGAGTTCAAATGGTGGGATAAAAGCATAGAAGAAATAGATGATCTTATGCCTCTGCTTTCCTGCGGTGATCTGGAAAAAGTCAGAAACGAGCTGAAGGCAAGAATGAAAAAATGAGCTAGCTCAAAACAAGTTCCCGATTTTTCAACAATTATTTCTTCGAAATTTTAGTCTCAAAAATCCATCTTTTGAGCCATGGAGCGCAGAAATGCGGGAAAGTATAGATCTTTCCGTTGAATCCGATGTTTCTGCCGCAAAATTTTATTCCGTATTTTATATCGTGATACTTCTCTTTTTCGACAAGATTGTTCAGAGAAACAGTCGCGCTGTCCTGTGCTTTGACTTCGACCGGAATCAGCGAGTCTGCATCGCGGACGAAAAAATCCATTTCGAGAGTCGATTTTTCATTTTTATAGTAAAAAAGATCGTAATCCTGTTTTTTCAGAATGTCACCGACAACATTTTCATAAACTGCACCCTTGTAGATGTTGAAATTTCTGTTCTGGCGCAGATCTGCCTGAGCTTCATCGTCCAGCGAGGCGATTAAAAGCCCGGTGTCACGGAAATAGATCTTGAAATCATTTGCTTTGTAGTTACCTTTCAGCGGCAGTTCCGGTGTTTCGAGACAGTGGCAGATGTTGATTATTCCGGCATCACGGAGCCATTCGACTGTTCCGGCATACTCGCGGTTTCTCGCTCCGACAGCGATTTTAGATATCTGGTATTTTTTGTTCTCCTTCGCAAGAAAAATGGGAATGTTGTCGAAAACATTGACGATTTTGCCTTTATCAAGACCGGCGGCATATTTCGTTATGTCCTCTTTGTAGGCTGCAAGTATCTGCTTTTGAAGATCGAGTGTTCCCGAATAATTTTTCTGGCCGATAAACTTCTTTACAACAGCCGGCATTCCCCCCAGAATCATGTATTCCATAAAGTTTTCATTCCAGACCGCATATTCAGTCTGACTGAAAGGCTCAATATTTTTCATGCGTCGCAGTATCGTTCCGATCTGACTTTCCGCAAAGCCTTTCGCAATGAGAAATTCCTCAAAATCGAGGGAATGCATCTCTAAATCTTTCTTGTAGCCGACACTTACGGAGGCCACTTCGTTGTAGTTTATTCCGAGCATAGAACCGGAACAAATCACATCGTACCGTCCGTCGATTTTAAAGAATTTCAGGCATGTAGCACAGTCGGGGCAGGCCTGCATCT
>CAMZDX010000038.1 GCA_947305505.1 uncultured bacterium
ACGCAACGCAACGCAACGCAACGCAACGCAACGCAACGCAACGCAACGCAATTATTAAAAAAGCGTGTCCCAGCTATAGTTCCCGTCAAGCTTTTTCTGACAAATTTTTCAATAATTTTAATAATTTTTTTTGTTTTGGAGGTTTAGTATGAAAAAAATTTTGGTTGTTTTGCTTCTTTTTTGTGCATTTTTCAAGATGTTTGCGGAAGACGATGAAAAACTGCGTCTTGCAGTTATGGAATTTGAAGACAGAAGTGGAAGCTTGTCAAAACAGATGCTTTCAGACGCAACGGAATATCTGCGTGGAGCACTGATTGCTGCAAACAAATACATTGTTATTGCATCCGAGCGTCAAAGCAAGGCGATGGTAAAGGGTATGAAAAAAGAATCCTACAAAGAGTGCAACGACAAAAACTGCCAGATTCAGCTTGGACAGGCTTTGTCTGCCGACACAATTTTGAGAACGACAATCACCCGTTTAGGCAAGACTTTCGTAATTGCGTCGGAACTTATCGACCTTGAAAAAGAGGCTACAGTTGTCGGAGCAAGAGAAAAATACGACGGCTCGGAAGAATCTCTCAGCTCAGCTCTTGACAATATTGCAGAAAAAGTTATCGCTGTTTACGAATCAATCCAACATTCGGAATACAATTATGCAAAAGAAAAAAATAAAGAAGAACTCAGCGACAAAAGAGCCAAAGCTGAAGCTAAAGAAATGTTTGAATCGGGAAGAGCGATAAAAATTGCCGGTATATCAACCTTAGCCGCAGGTGCTGCACTTATGGTCACGGGTGGCGCAATGCTAGCTGGTGGTGGCGGTGTAGAGTTTGGAGGATTTGTAATTTTATGTGCTGCTCCAGCAATAGTTGTAACTGGTGTAATCATGACCCCTATCGGAGTTATTAGAGAAAGAAAAGCAAGAATCGAACTTGAAAGTCTTGCTGTAGCTCCCACAAAAGGCGGCGCTTACGCGTCGCTAGGATTCAACTTCTAGAAGTTTTCACAAAATAAGAGTTCGATTTTTGCAGGCGAGCCGCCAACTCCAGCATTTAAGAAAATTTTAAATTTAATTAAAAAATTTGATATTTTTCTCTTGACATTTTTATTTTCATTCATATAATTCGCAAATGTAAGGTCTCCATTAACCTGCGGGTTACCGCGAAGAGATGAACTTTAAGAAAGGCCGTTCACGAAAGTGGGCGGCCTTAGTTTTTTAGGTGTGTCGTGTTTTCACTAAAAGACAAACTCACTTTCGTCAATATTGACCAGGATTACTTGAAATATTTGCACGAAAACTGCTCTGAAGTCTTTTACAAACCGATCGGTTACGACAACAAACCTTATATCGGAATTTTGATCAACGAAGATGAAAACAAATATGTTATTCCACTTTCTTCTGCCAAAGAAAAGCACAAATTCTGGAACAATGTTGAGGAAGACAGATTTCTGATCTATGAAATCAGCAATAAAAAACCGCTTTCAAAAAACGCTGTGTTTAAGGAAAATCCAGATGGAACTATAGAACAGATTTTTTCAGTCATAGACTTGAAGAAAATGCTCCCGATAAAAGATGGCTTATATACGAGAGTCGATTTGACAACCAATCCTCAGGATTCCGTAGAAACGCGGAATTATAAAAACCTGATGAACAAAGAATTTGCCTTTTGTCTTAAAATTCTGCCTCTCATAATCCAAAAAGCGAATGAACTTTACGACAAGCAGATTTCAACAGGAAAAATCGCGAATTTCTGCTGTGATTTCAGACTTCTTGAAGAAAAAAGCAAGGAATATCCAACGAAATAAATAACATCCGCTGCATCCACCACGCTGATTAGCGCACAGTTTCACAAAGCAATATCTTGATTTTTGCGGGCGAGCAGACCTAAGCTCCCATAACAAAACAGATTTTAGACTAGATATTGAAGTAAAGTTCGTATTCCTGTGGTGTCGGCGCGTTGTAGACATAGCGCGCTTCAGCTTTTTTAGCCTTGATCCAAAGGTCGATCAGAGCCTTCGGGAAAGCGGGAAGGAGGTATTCGTTGTCAGCAGCAAGTCCGTCAAGAACCGCATTGAGGTTGAGCGGGAACATTTTTCCGTTGTCCTTGTCGTGGTAGTTGCTTTCAAGCGGATCACGTCCTTTCTGGATGCCGTCGACACCTGCAAGAATCATTGCGCTCAGGAAATAGTAAATGTTTGCGGTTGCATCACCGGTTCTGTATTCAATTCTCTCTTCGCCTTTTGCAAGGTAGCCCGGAATTCTGATCGATGCTTCACGCGATCCTTTTGCAAATGTCGCGCTGACGGGAGCTTCGAAGCCGGGAACAAGGCGTTTGTATGAGTTCGTGCTCGGATTCGAGAAAGCAAGAAGCGATCCGGTCAGACTGTGGTCAAGAATTCCTGCCGTGTAGGAAAGAGCCTTTTTCGAAAGACCGTGCAAGCCGTTTCCGACAAATATCGAAGCGCCTTTTTTAACGAGGAACTGGTGAACGTGCATTCCGTTTCCGGCAATGTTGTAGACCGGTTTCGGCATGAATGTTACGAAAATTCCGTGCTCGCGCGCAACGTTGACGATTATCCATTTAGCAAGAGAAACTTTGTCTCCT
Organism: uncultured bacterium; assembly: GCA_947305505.1. Classification (GTDB taxonomy): domain Bacteria; phylum UBP6; class UBA1177; order UBA1177; family UBA1177; genus UBA1177. Next base: position 2,604 of record CAMZDX010000038.1, read on the forward strand.
GCTTCTGCAAGGCTTATGAAGTTGAGCTCGATCTCAAGCTGAGACGCGCTTACTTCGTGGTGGTGGTATTTAACCGGAATGCCGACAGCTTCCATAGCTGCAACGATGTCATTTCTCATTTCGAAGTATTTGTCAGCCGGCGTAAGTCTGTGATAGCCGTTCTGGATTCCGAAACGCGGAGCATCGTCGTAATCGGGGCCGATTCCTTCCTGGCTCTGGACTTCGTAGAAACTGTGCGAATACTCGCTTGAATAGCGGACACTGTCGAAAGCATGGAACTCAAGTTCGATGAGGACTTTTGCATCGTCGGCGATCTTCTGTTCCTTAAGGTATGCCGCAGTCTTTTTCGCGATGTTACGCGGATACTGGTCGAAAGGCTCTCCCGTCGTCAGATAAACGTCGCAGAAAACGTGAGCTATCGTGTGTCCTTCCTTTTCCTCTACAAAAACCGTCGAAAGATCGGGTTTTGCGACCATGTCGGACTTGTCGACTTTCGCGTAACCGAAGTTGGAGGCATCAAAACCGATACCTTTTTCAAAAATCTTTTCCGAAATATAACCTTTTGGAAGTGTCACATGCCTGATCGTGCCGTTGATGTCGATCATAAGCATGCTGAGAAAATCAATGTTGTCGAAATTACCGTCAAATTTTCTGAAGTTCATTTTTTCCTCCAATCAAAAAATTAACAAAAACATCGGGCAACGGTAGCAGATAAAAACTTTATTTCAAGAATATATTTGCAGATTCCGGCTTTAAACGACTTTTCTTAGACTCGTCAAAAAATTTTTGAAGATCTATCGACGAAAGAAACTTTTTTACGACCGCAACAGAAACTTTCCGGCTTTCTTCCGCCACCTTTTCGGATCTATTCTGCGGAGTTGCGAAAAACGGTTTGTGTTCGTAGTGCGTGATCTTGAATTTTTCACCGTTTTTGAAGGTGTGGACATCAACTGAAACAGTATATTTTTCGTAGTTGTCGACCTTCACCGAAACAGTCTTGACAACAATGACGACCTGATGCGGGAGCTCTTTTTTCTGTGTCGGAACAATGCCGAAATCAAGGAGCACCTTTTCTATGTCGTCAATCATTCTGACCGGGCTTTCTACCCTCAAAAATATCTCATGTTTACCTGCGAGTTCAGGAACAAGGGGAATTTCAATGAATTTTTTATCACCCTTAAAAAGATTTACCGTTCCGCTGACATTTCTATAACCGTCTAATTTTACTAAAAATTTATAGTTTGCAGGTTTAAGGAATATCTTTTGGTTGAGTTTGTAGGATTTCCCCGCGATTTCGACCTCGCCCCTAACATCAGAACTTGCCTGAAAATAAAGAGAACCGTGAGAAGCGAGCTTTTCTATTTCGGCTTTCAGAGCACTGAGCGCCGAGATATACTTTTCTCTTTCGGGAACCTGCCTGTCGTTTACGGCATAAAGCAGAGAATACGAAAGATAAATCATTGTTAGAACGTCGTCATACTTTTCAGGAGAAAGCGTCTCAATGTCTTCCGGCATGGTTTTCAGGAGATAAGTTATCGTATTTACTATCGAATTTTGAGTCATAAAAGCCGTGACTTCAATTATCTCCTCTTTTTTCACAGGTTTTGTGAAAAGGACCCCTTTCAGAAAGACATTCGAGCGGATGACTATGTCGTTTTTCAATGATTCGGTATATTTGCCGTCGCGTTCCTCCTGAGTTACGACCGTTTTGGAAACTATGTCGGTAACTATCGAATTCGCGAGCTGAGAAAGAGCATCGTTTTTAGCCGATTTTTCATCTTTACCCGTTCCTGTTCCTTTTAGAACGGCCGCCATAAGATCCTCTTCGCCGCTTCCGCCGCCATTAAACTCGGAAAAAGCGTAGGTCGCCCCTTTTTTCGCATTCCCGTAATTTTTAGACTTTGCCGAAACGGTACACGAAACGAGGCATATCATCAATAAAAACAAAAAGTTGCACAAAAGTTTGTTTTTCATTTTTCTTCTACTCTATTACAAGTTCGACTTCTCCGTTTCCTGCCGCTTTGATAACAAGGAACGATCCGGCATCGCTTACTTTTTCAAGTTGACCGGGACCACTGTAAGCCTTTTTGAGAGCAAGGAAAAACTCGTAAGCATTCGGAATATCCTTGAGATAAACGATGTATGAAAATGTCGATTTTCCGCCAGCCTGACGTTTGATCTGCATTGTGGAAAGCCCTTTGAGAGCGCCGTAAACTGCTTCGTCGACTGCTGCGCCGTCCGTGCTGTTGGAAAGGACTGCAAGTTTGAAAGGTTTCCCTTTCTTGCTCATTTCCATCCACTCTTTACGGATCTGGCTGATGACCTTTGCACTTGCGTCGTTTATCGCTTCCTGAACAAGCGCGTTCGCGTCAGTGACACGCCTTTCAGCCGAATATCCAGTCGTTGTTCCGAGCATTTTTCCTGTCGCCGTTTCAAAAACTTCGACTGCTACCGATGCTTTCGTGCCGACACTGCCATTGACAGCGGAATAGTTGACTTTCGCATAGATGTCGGTTCCGAAACTCAAAGCCATATCATGCATCGGATCGGTCTCAGCACCTTCAAGAGCAGCCATTTTTGCAACTATTTTGTTGACCACCTCACCCTGAGCCGCCTTGTAAACTTCAAAAGAGTTATCCTGCAGATATTCCTGAAGTGCGCTTACCGCAGTTTTTGCGAAATCGCCGCCCTTGTCTGCAAAAACGGAAATCGTAGGAAGGCCGATGCTTTCGCCCAAATCCTCAGTAGAAGTGATGATCTCAGCTGCGGCAAGTTCCTGCTGGATCATCGCAACATCGATCTTAAAAAGGTATGTGACTTTCGTTTTGCCGCCTTCCTGTTTTTTCGATTTTATGTCAGAGATCCAGCGGATATACTTAACAGGATTAGCATACATCTGGATCTCAAGCCCGTAAGCCTTCGTTTTTTCGGCCTGAGTCTTGAGGATCGGCTTGTCACCGCCTTCGAGAACGAACCATACGGCAGTTTTTTTGGCTTCTTCCCGCGCCTCTTCAACCGAACAGCCTATACCTGTCGCCTTGATCATCATTTCGCCCGTTCCCGAGCTTTCAACAAAAGAGGCCTCGTACAAAGCGGGTGTCTGCTGTTTGTTGACTTCACATTTAGACGAAGAACCGCAACCTGCAAAAACCATAACAAACGCCATCAATACCGCATAAAATCTTTTCATTTTTTCCTCCATAAATATTTCAGTCATCACCTGCACACATTCGAAGAAGGCTTATACATTCTCGCCATCGCGCTCACTATCGGAAGATGGAAACTGAAGTCGAGCGATGCATAAAGACCGTGGACGAAACTTGAATATCTGCTTGAAACATCACGCGAATCCTCGTATTCAGCCTTTGTTAGCAATCCGATATTCCAACCGGCCTTGATTATAAAATCAAAACTCGGCGTCACACTAAAACCAAAATGGATTTGTGGAGTCAGAGTAAAATGCTGGAAATTCCAATCATTGTTCAGAGTGCCGTGATAAGAAGCGTCGATCGCCGGCGCAATGAAAAATCCGGCCGAACCGACATAAAACCTTTTTGAAATACCAAGACCGCCGCCCAGCCAGGCAAGAATGGTTTCCAGATCATGACCGCCTTCAGCGGAAAGATATTTTACCTTCATACCGAAATTCAAATCCAAAAACGCACTCAGATAAAATTCGCTGAGAGCAGAACTGTTCTTCACATAACCCAGATCAACCGTTGTTCCAAGACGGAGTCCCGGACCAAAAGACCATAATCCGGCATGTTCGCCTCTCCAGTCACCGTCAGTTTCCACACTTTTTATCTGCACTCCGCTGTTTTCCAGTCCAAGGTTGAAATAAAGTCCTGTCCAGGGATATTCGCGCAGCTGGTCGCCTTCTTCGGCGTCCCCGTTTGTAACCTTGACGATCGTCGGTTTGCCGCCATCTTTGCAATTCAAAGCCACATCGCGGGCTCGCGCAAAACCTTTGCGCTGAGTTTTTCCGTCAACCGTTTCAAGGATCTCGAAAGGATGATCGACACGGATATCTTCCATAACTCCGAATTCGCTTTCTATCTTTTTGCCGTCACTATTTTTTACAGGCATGAAGATAGCGAAATTGTTGTCTTTTTTCAGCTCGAAGTTGGCGTTTACCGAAGCTGCCTTTATCGCAGTGCTGAAAACATCGTTGAAAACAGACATTACCTGCGCAGGAGTCGGGATTATCTGAAGCGCGACATCGGTTGAACCTGAAATAGCGCCGGAATGACCGATTATATCATCATAATGCTCGAAGCGCTTCGTCTCGAAGTTGTAGCGGTAAATCATGAAAACGACATTCACCGAAAGTTCGATCTCGACATTGAATGAGTAGTAGCCAAGTCCTTTAACGACCGATTTGTGCTTTGAACGGATGACCTTGCCTGTTCCTCCGACAGGAGCGACGTGAGCCGCAAAAACGTATGAAGAGTTGAGAAGATTTTTGACGAAATCAGCCGGAACTCCAAGTTCTTTCGCTTTCGTCACCATGAAAGTCTCCTGCTCTTTCTCCGGAAGTTCCGAATATCTCTGCTCTACACTTGCATCAAGCAGACTGCCGAAGACATTTCTCACGTCTGAATTGAGGTAATGCTCCAAATGCCTTCTGAAAGACTCCCTGTCGGTCGTTCCAGACCTGAACGGCGGTATCGAATTTCCGATATTCATGCTGACATCGCCGCTTTTTGTCGTCATATAGGCTTCGTTTTCACCGATAATTATTTTATCGAAGCGGTTCGTTATCGTCCACTGATAGAAAATCTTCGCCGCCTTAAGTTTTTCCTTCGTGTCGAGCGGATAGTTTATCGAAAAACTCCACGGAACGCACCTGCCCTCGCCTTTCTCGTTTATTTCGCAGTAGCGCATCGGAATCCTTACCGAATTCTGCATGAAACCTATGTCACCGAACCCCATGACGGCTTTTCTTTCATAGCTTTTCTGAGTTTCATCTGACTTCATAACAGATGCGTCTTCGACAGCCGTGAGAGTTTGTAAAAACAGGAAAAAAAATAAAAACTGTAATATTTTTTTCATATCCGAACCTCAAAAAAATCGGAATATTATGCAAAAAACTGACTAAGAAACAACTTTTTACCTGCCGCGCCGCCTCGATATTTCGAAATATCGGAATATCGACAGAGAAACAGTGGCGGCGAAAGACAGCGGCGGCAATTCTTGCCTTTTCCTCCCTTTTCCTTAAAATTTCGGGTCAATGTTTTTTCGGGGGTCAAAAATGACGAAAAAGGCGATTATCACGGGAATCACCGGGCAGGACGGCTCTTATTTGGCGGAACTGCTGCTTGAAAAAGGCTACGAAGTCCACGGCATAAAAAGGAGAAGTTCATCCTTCAACACCGACAGGATCGACCATATTTACAAAGATATCCACGATAAAAACAGCGCGTTCAAGCTGCATTACGGCGATCTCACAGACGCAACAAACCTAATCCGCATAATGCAGGAAGTAAAACCTGACGAAATTTACAATCTGGCGGCGCAGTCGCACGTCAAAGTCTCGTTTGAAACAGCAGAATACACCGCAAATTCAGATGCTTTGGGAACTTTGAGGCTTCTTGAAGGGATCAGGATTCTGGGAATGGAAAAATCGACCAGATTCTATCAGGCTTCGACTTCCGAACTTTTCGGCAAAGTCGCAGAAATTCCGCAGAGCGAAAAAACACCCTTCTATCCTAGAAGCCCGTACGGCGCAGCAAAAATCTACGCATACTGGATAACGGTGAACTACCGCGAATCTTACGGCATTTTCGCAAGCAACGGAATACTTTTCAACCACGAATCCCCGCGCAGAGGCGAAACTTTCGTCACTAGAAAAATCACCCGCGCGGCGGCAAGGATAATCCTAGGTCTTCAGGATATGCTTTACCTCGGAAACCTCGATGCAAAGCGCGACTGGGGACACGCGAAAGACTACGTCAAGGCGATGTGGCTCATTCTCCAGCACGAAAGACCTGACGATTTCGTAATTGCCACAGGCAGAACTTCTTCGATCCGCGATTTTGTCAGAATGGTTTTCGAGTGCGTCGGAGTTAAAATCGCCTTCACGGGCATCGGAGTTGATGAAAAAGGAGTCATCGAAGAGATCAATACAGCAAAACTCTCTGAATTTACTAAAGAAATAAAAATCAAAAAAGGCCAGGTTGTTATCTGCGTAGATCCGCGTTATTTCCGTCCGACTGAAGTCGATATCCTTCTCGGCAATCCCGAAAAAGCGAAAAAAACGCTCGGCTGGAGTGCCGAAACGACAGTCGAAGAATTAGCTCATGAAATGATGCTTGCCGATCTCGACGAAGCGAAAAAAGAAGCTCTTTTAATCGGAAACAACTACTTTGTCCGCGAAAATTACGGCGAATAAAGGCCTTTCAAACTTTTTAGACTATTCCCAGTTATAGAAAATCGACAGATATGTTCCGCCAAATTTTTTGGTTTTTACGCTCCAGCCTGCTTTCTGCCACAGCGTTTCCGAATTTCCTTCGACAACAATGACACAAACTTCTCCGGTAATGCCGGAATCGACGATTTTATCCAATAAATCTGGCATTTTATCACCCAGAACATAGGGCGGATCGAGAAAAATCGTGTTGAATTTTTCCGAAAGAGATTCAAAATTAAAAGCAAAAGCGTCGGCAGTTATTACGTTCACCCGATTTCTGATACCGAGTTCATCCGCACTCGTCTTTATGCGCGAAGCAGCCTTAGCATTTGATTCTATAGCAGAAGAGTTGTTAAATCCGCGGCTTACAGCTTCAAAAGCAAAAATTCCGCTACCTGAAAAAATATCGAGAAAAGACCTGTTTTCGAACTCTATCATCGAAAAAAGAGTGTTGAAAAAAGCACTTCTGACTTTTTCTTCAGTCGGTCTTAAACCGGTGTCGGGAACTTTGATGTAACGACCTCTTAAAACGCCGGAAGAAACCCTGAGATTCATATTATTTGAAAAAGAAGAAGAACGCTGCCGCCGCAGCTGCACCGACAAGGATCAATAAAGTGACTACAAGCGGAATCCTGCTTTTCTTTCGGATTTCACGCGTCTTTTTTTCTCTCCTTTCTGAAGGTTTTTCAGAAGAGGAACCCTGTTTTTCTCCGACATTCATTCCTTCGGTCAAAGTGACCCGCTGAGTCGGACCTGCAGATGCCTTGTAATTCTGAGATTTTGCATTTTCATCATCATTTTCAGTTGCATCGGTTGAAAACTTTGATGTTTCAGCCGCGGAAGAAACATTTGAACTGCCGCACATAGGGCAGAGCGACATTTGTTCTGGAATGTCCGCTGTAAATCCGCAGTTGTTGCAAACAAACTTCATAGAACACCTAGTTTACGGGTTTTGCCTTTACAACCGGTTTTCCGTCTTTTTCTTCAACGGAGAACTGAACGTCTGCACATTTGTATTTAGCCATGATCGAAGCTTTGTTCGTTCTGACTTTGCCTATAAACGCCGTTTTTTCCTTTTCGCTGACAGATTCGCCGTTTTTGCGTTTTATTCTGCAGTAATCTTCCCACAGAGCGTCAAAAGGATTTGCCTGAATAGACGAGGAAATAGTCGGAGCGATCTGCGTTTTTTCGTTATCGTCGTCATCATCGTCGTAATCAGCTGCTGCCGGTATCGGGTGAGCAGCTTCCTTCGGCTGTGCTTCGACGGCAGACTCGTGCTGAGTTTGCGGAGTTTCGCTTTTCGGAATTCCGACATGAGCCGGAGCCGGTTTTTCTACTTTTTCAGCTTTGACTTCTTCTACAGATTCGGTAGCAAAAGGATCAGGAACAGCGGCATCAAAATTAGCGGCCGCTTTTTCAGAAGTTCTAATCAAAGGTGAAGAGGTGATGCTGCTTACATCTTCATTGAGTTCAAGATACTTCTGAATGAGCTTGTTCATAGCCGAAACAACAATATCGGCTCCATTCGAATATTTTTTGAGAACGAGCTTTTCTCCGACTCTCATTCTTGAAATATCGGAAGCAAGGTTCTTGAGAATCTTATCGATTTCGTGAGTAACTATGAAAGTGAAGAAAAGTGCGATAACAATCGCAATTACCGAGTAAAGAATTACAGTATAAAGAACTTTGTCGTAGCTTTCCCAACCCGGAATCATCGAAGTCATGGTAACTATGGAAATTTTGTCTCCGCCGGCAAAATCATAAGGCATGGTAAAAGCGGAAATCCGCGTCCATGCGTTGAGTTCTTTCTGACCGCCGTTTGCAATAAGAGCTTTTATGTCAGCATCAAGTGCAGCCTTTCCGTAAGAATTTTCAACCGAATTCCATCTGTCGCCGTCTCTTTCGGCAATTGCTTCCGAACCTTTGAACGCTCTTACCGGCATAGGGAAAACCGAAAGAAGATCTGCACCGAATTTTTCAAAAGAAATTACGGCAAAAATTTTGTTTCCGTCGGCAACAAGCGGAGCCACACCGATAAAATAAAGATCAGAACCTGCCGACAACATTCCGTCTGAAGCAATTCCTTCCTTCAAAGCTCTTTCTACAGCAGGAATACCGGCATAAGAATTCATGATTTTGACACCTTCGACAACCGTGCCGTTGCTGCTTACTATAGCATATTCTTTTTCGGAAATTATCTTTGAAACGACCTTGCCCTTCTCAATTTTCACATGTTTTGCAATATCAAAAGAAATTCCGATAAGGGAATAGTTTTTAGTTCTAAGTTCCGACTCAAGCATCCTCGCGATATTTTTCGCTCCGTCCTGAACATCGATTTTTACTATAAAATCTCTGAAAAGAAGAAAATTCGCAGCAGAAAGAGCCGTGATAACAACTGCCATAAGGAAAAAAACCTTTAATTTCAAACCTAAATTTGCCATATATAGTCTCCTTCAATTAATCCATCGATGTCGAAAAAGAGTTGAGATTTGTCACTCTGCCCTTGTCTATTTTGTAGATAAAATTCATGGCTGCACTTTGAACGACCATGAAATCTTCAGTATAAATGTCTTTTGTACCATAATAAATTTTAAGAGAATAAGTTCCCGGAGCGATGTCAGGAATATCTTTGTTGTTTCCGCCCTCTTTCAATTTCCAGATGTATGTGTTTATAACCTTAACATTGGAAACATTCCAAGGAAACGATTCATCTGTTATCGTGTAGTCTCCGACTTCATTAAAGGTATGCTGTGCCGAAGAGTTGGGCTGCAGCTCAAGTAAAACAGGCTCATCGCCGTCATGAGTTATTTTAACCTTTCTCGGAAAATTTTCCTTGTTCTCGATAATCATGAGTCCGTTTGCCTGGAAAAGGATTTTCCTGCGGTCGAACTCTGCACCGGAAAGTTCAAGCTTTTCGCTTTTGATATTGGAAGTAGATTTATAACCTTCCACAACAACGGAATATTGTTCCTGTTCTTTATTTTTAGGGATATTCAGCACTGGAAAATTCCAATAACCGTCGAGAATATCGATTTTGTTCTGTTCTCCCTTTTCTTCACCGCGGGTATAGTTGATAGTGAATCTTATCATCGTAGCGGAAACGGAAAAAGGTATCAAAAAGAACAGCGAACAGATAAAAAACATTGCAAAAAATCTTTTCACCTTACTCTCCTTTCTGTTCAGGAATAGCAGCTTTAATATCTTTCAGGAAACTTGAATTCGGATAAGCTTCAACAAGCTCTTTGAGCAATTGAGTCGCACTGACGAAATCTTCAATAGTGATGTAAAACTCCAACTCGTCAAGGCTTGCCTGAGGAGGTTCTGCTGATTCGTCAAAAGCTGCTTTTTTTACAGCTTCCTGCGGCTCCTGCTCAGCAGGTTCATCTTGAACGCTTTCGCTTTCCGCAAATTCAGCCGGTTTTTCCGAAGCTTCCGCATCGGCTTCTTCAAGATTAGGAATCCCGCTGAAAACTCCGCCTTCGACATCCGATTCAGGATCGGTAAAGTCGTTTCCTTGCCCGGAAAGCTGCTGCTTGCGGGCAGTAATTCTGACATCGTCGCTTCCAAGCATATCTTCGGCATCGCCCATAAGTTCGCGTGCTTCGTCGATTTTGCCTTCCGAGACCTTAAGATCAATAAGGGAGATCAGTATTTCACCGGCTTCTTCGACTTTTCCCTGCTCGATATTGGCTTCGATGAGAACGTCGTAAGCATCGTCTGAAGTTTCCCAGCCTTCCGCCGATTTGATCTTCTCTACCGCCTTGTCGAACAGCTTGTACGAAAGGAATGAACGAGCCTCTTTAACTGCCGAACGAATTGAGACTTTATGCGGTTTTTCAGCGTTTCCGCCGTTCTGATCAATGTCTATAACGAAATCGTCCTTGCCTGCTTCGCGGCGCAAATCACCGGTAGAATCTTTGATTTTGTCGGAGATTATGTCGCGCAACTTGGCATTTTCATTAAGAATAAAAAGAGCTTCCCTGTCATTCGGATCAAGTTCGAGGATCCTGCGGTACATCTCGTCACGGTCGGCATAATTTTTATGCTTCGAGTGGACTACGGCAATCTGTTTGTAGATTGCGATCAGCTTTTGCGTTTCGCCCAATTTGTCGAAAACGAAAGCAAGTTTTTCAAGGAACTCTATCGTGTCGGGATTATCGACTACAAGTTTCTGGAGAACGATCAGAGCATTGGAGTAACTTCCCTTTTTAAGATAGAAATTTACAAGCGTTTTTCCGATTTCGGCATCGCTTCCCGTCGCAGTATAGAGAAGTTTCAGAACAGAAACATATTCGTTGACTTTGTCCGAGTTTTTCAGCGATTCTGCAAGCGGAACAAGCAGCTTTTCGGCATCGTGGTTCATACCTTCCGCAATGAGCATATTTGCAAGTTTCACGGTAAGGTTGAGATTACCTGGATAAAGCTCGAGCATTTTGCGGAGAATGTTTATCGCCGCCATTTTGTTGCCCACTTTCACATAGTAGGAAACCGCCGTATTATAGCGCATCGCCGCATCTTTAACCAAGCCGCTCTGTTTGTCGTAATCGGCAAGCAGAACATTGATTTTGCCGTGTTCCGGATTCAGAAGAAGTGCCTGTTTCAAAACGGCCTTAGCCTTGTTGAGAAAGCCCTTCTTTTCAAAAATAACCGCAACTTTTTCATAAGTTTCTATAGCTTTCGTCTCTCTGCCTGCTCTGGCGTAAAGCTCTGCCAAACGGACATAGGCTCTGTCGTCTTCGGGGTTTTTCCGGATAAGTTCTTCGAATTGATCGATTTCCGAAACAGCCTTTTTGCCTTTGAGAAAGAATTTGCTGTTGTTAGCCAATGTTGCACCTATTTTTTAAATTATTTTTTCACCCTTTCGATGTATGTGAACTCTTCAGTGCTGATTTTGATAACGTCACCGTTGGAAATGAAAAGCGGAACCATAACCTGACCGCCGGTCGATACTTTCGCCGGTTTGTATGAAGTCGTTACGGTGTCACCCTTAAAACCGGGCTCAGTATCTGTAACCTCGAGTTCAATGAACTGCGGAAGCTGGACAGAAATAGGAGAACCGTTGTAGAACTGAACAGTAACCTGAGTGTTTTCAGGCATATACGGAATAACGTCTTCAATAACTTTCTCGTCAATCGGAAGCTGTTCGAAGGATTCATTATCCATAAAAATGTAGTGGTCGCCGTCCTGATAAAGGTATTCCATGTTCTTTTCTTCAAGGTCGGGGCTGTCTACGCGTTCGCCGGAAAGGAAAGTATACTCAGCAATCGAACCGTTGAGAACGTTTCTGAGTTTGGTCTTGATGACCGCTCTTCTCTTCTGCTGAATGTGCTGCATTTCTACGATCTGATAAGGAATTCCCTCCATCTCGATCTTTAAGCCTCTTCTGAATTCTGAAGTTTGAATAGACATAATTTTCTCCTATAAAAATAAAAAAATGATGAACACCGTCCACAAAAAGCCGCGGAATCCTACTCAGCAAGCTATTTATTGTCAAGTTTTACATCTTTTTGCAAAATTGCACTTTGCCGCCCGCTTGTTTTTCAAAGCAGCACCGCAAAAAATTTATTGATGTTGACGCATTTTTTATTAACATACCCGAGTTGTCGTTATTTTTAAAGAGGTAAAAATGACAGTTATCGGAATCGATCTCGG
>CAMZDX010000039.1 GCA_947305505.1 uncultured bacterium
GCAGAAAATAACAAATGAAATCAATAAGTTGCTTCTTGAGCTCATAAATATAGGCTTAGGGCATCTGACCCTTTCCGAAAATTCAAGCGAGCTCAATTCAAGCGAGATCCAGAGGATAAGGATCGCTTCGGCCGCATCGAGCCCGCTCAAAGGGACGACTTTCGTTTTTGACGAGCCGAGTATCGGGCTTAGCCGCGGAGAGCTGAAAAATGTCATTAGTCTACTCATAAAGATCCGCAACAACGGAAACACGGTGATTGCGGTCGAGCACGATATCGACGCGATCAGAATGGCTGACAATATCGTGGAAACCGGCCCCGGCGGCGGCACGGAAGGGGGAGAGATCCTTTTTTCGGGAAGAGTTGACGACTTTTTGAAAAACGCGGAAACCCTTGCCACTCCGACTGCACTTGCTCTCAAAAAGTATGAAAACGGCGCACCGGAGCTCAATTTTGGAAGTGAAATCATAAGCGGAAAACTCAATGCCGTATGCGGAAGATCGTCAGCCGAAAAGAAAGAGTTTCTTAATTCATACATCAAAAAACTTAAAGAAAAATCAATAACTTATGAAAAAATAGACCGCTCTCCGATCGGGCGCACCTCCAGATCGAACCCCGCTACTTACACCGGAGTTTTCGATAAGATCAGAGACTTGTTTGCCGCGACTGACGAAGCGAAAAAACGCGGTTTTTCGAAATCCCATTTTTCATTCAACGGAGAAGCGGGAAGATGCCCCAAATGCGAAGGCGGCGGCGTAATTGAGACAGGAATGAAGTTCATGGGAAGCGTTGAGACTGTTTGCGACAAATGCAACGGAAAACGCTTCATCGACGAAGTCCTTGAAGTCAAAGTGGAGGGGCTTTCGATCTACGACGTCCTCAATCTTACGGTCTCACAAGCACTTGATTTCTTTAAAGAAAATAAGCTAATTACAAAAACTCTTGACATAATGGCCCGTCTCGGGATCGGGTATTTGCTTCTCGGGCAGCCTTCATCCACGCTTTCAGGTGGAGAGGCGCAGCGGATAAAGCTCGCGCTCTGGCTTTCAAAGATAAAGGAAAATTCGGTCCTGATTTTTGAGGAGCCTACTGCCGGGCTGCATCCTGCCGATATCGAAAAGTTCGTCGGGATCCTGAAAAGTGTAGCGGAATCGGGAGTTACCGTCCTTGCAAGCGACAACAACCCGGTATTCTTAAGGCTTGCCGACAATGTCATCAGTTTCGGTGAAAACGAGAGCTTCTCACTTGAAAAAGAGGCTGCGAAAGATGGGAACTACGAGGCAGAACTCACTAAAGACATCGTTCTGCAGAGCATCGAAACGCACAATCTCAAAAATGTCGATTTGAAGATAAAACCCAATAAATTCAATGTTGTATGCGGTCTTTCGGGAAGCGGCAAAACGAGTCTTGCCTTCGACACTCTCTTTGTCGAAAGCATAAAGGCTATCCTCAGCGGAGTTTCGCCTTACGTAAAGACGTTTCTGCTCGGCAAAAACCGGAGTTCGGTCTCAAAGTGTGACGGACTGCGTGCAGGGATCGGCGTTTCTGCGAAATTTTCAGTCGCCGGGATACGCTCGACCGTAGGAACGCTGAGCGGGATCTACGAATTTGTCAGGATGCTTTTTTCGCGTGCCGGAAGGCTCGAAAACGGTGAAAAGTGCGCTTTCACGGCGGGCGATTTTTCTTTCAATTCCGAAAAAGGAACTTGTGGAAAGTGCTCTGGAACGGGTTTTATTCTAAGTTGCGATCTTGAAAAACTTTCGATAAACCGCGAGCTTTCTTTTGCTGACGGCGCCCTTGCGGCGACGAAGCAGGGGCGTTTTTACGCTGACAAAGACGGCCAGTTCATCCACACTCTTTTTGCGGCGGGGAAAAAGCTCGGGATCGATTTTTCAAAGCCGGTGAATGAACTCACTGAGAAAGAATTCGATATCGCGATGTCCGGTGCGGGAGAAGATGTTTTCGATGTGAATTGGGAATACAAGCGGGGAAATGTCACTGGAACGCACAGTTTCCAGGGGAAGTGGATAGGTTTTGCAAATCTCATAACCGATGAATTTTACAGGTCTCTGGGCAATAAAAACGAGGAAGAACTGCGGAATCTGATGGGTAAAACCGTTTGCCCTGAATGTCACGGAAAACGCCTGAAAAAAGAGCTTCTAAGTGTCAAAGTCGCAGGAATGTCGATAGACGAATTCTGTGAAAAGCCGGTTTCGGAAATCGGAAAGATTCTTGAAACGATAACTTTTGAAGATAAGACCGATGAAGAGATCTTCTGTAAAATAAAGGCTGAGATCGCTGAAAAAGTTAATAAGATCATTTCTCTTGGAATCGGCCACCTTTCGCTCTCACGTGCCGCTTCAACTCTTTCGACGGGTGAAAGGGAGCGCCTCAGACTTGTAAAAAGTGCGGCCGACAACCTGCAGAACCTGATTTATGTGATCGACGAGCCGAGCCGCGGACTTCATCCGCTTGAATGCGAGAATATGGCGAAACTTCTGAGGGAGATCGTGGAGAAGGGAAACACCGTGGTTGCGGTCGAGCACGTTCCCGAGATCATAAAATATGCCGACAACATCATCGAATGCGGCCCGGGAAGCGGCAGTAACGGCGGAAAAATCGTTTTTGAAGGAAACGTCGAGTCCTTGATAAAATCTGACTCTTGGACTTCTAAAACGCTCAACTTCAAACCGGTTTTGAAGGATTGCGGATTCTCTGATTTTCTTACAGTTTCAAACATTTCGAGAAACAATCTCAAAAATATCTCGGTTTCGATCCCGCTTGGAAAAACCACGGTCATTTCAGGACTTTCGGGAAGCGGAAAGACGACTTTGATAAAGTATCTGGCTGAAAATATTAAGGATATTCCTGTTTTTTACGACGAAAAAAGCACTGAAAACATTTCCGCGACATCATCAAACGTGGCGTCATTCGCCGAGTGTTTCGACAAGATAAAGAAGAAATTCGGAAAATCGTTCAAAATCACGAAAAATGACATCTGCAAAACCTGCAAAGGGCAGGGGAAAAACTCGGTTTCGATGGATTTTCTGGGAAATGTCGAACACTTCTGCGCCGACTGCGGCGGAACTGGATATGCGCCGAACATTCTTGAATTCAAGTACAAAGAAAAAAATATCGCAGAGATCCTCGATATGGAGAACAGGGATGCGGCTGAATTTTTTGAAGACGATTCCAACATCTCGAAAATACTGAACATTCTTGATAAATGCGGGCTCGGCTACATCAGACTTTCGCAAAGCGTTTCAAGTCTGTCTTCGGGCGAACTTTTGAGACTTTATTTCGGCAGAAGTTTTGCTGCAGCTACCGAAAAAAGTAAGGAAAAATCGATATTTATTTTCGATGAACCAAGCAGAGGTCTGCACTTCGCCGATGTAGAAAAACTTTTGGAAATCTTTAAAACGCTCAACGATTCAGGCCACACCGTAATCCTTGCCGAGCACAGAAGCCAGATTATCGCAAGCGCCGACTACATCATCGATCTCGGCCCCGGACGCGGCGAAGAAGGGGGAAACGTCGTTTTTCAGGGCAAAGTGAAAGATATCCTTAACTGCGCCGAGTCTGTGACTGGGAAGATGATAAGACAGCTGTCAATGTAAATTTTTCAAAGATAAATCTTCACAAACAAAAGCAAGAGACTATACTCTCGCGTCATTTTTTGTTTTTTATAAATTTTTGGAGGCTATTATGACTACAAGACTTGAAAATGCTCTTAACAATCATGTAAACGAGCTTAAAGCAAAGGGAACGGCTAAAGGCGACGAAATGGTCATCACCAAGATCCTTCCGCCCGAAGGCGCAAACGGCCCGCGTTATGTCGTTGAAGGTTACGAGCAGAAGTTTATCAAAATGAATTCAAACAGTTACCTCGGTCTTTCGATGAGAAAGGAAGTTATCGAAGCTGAGGAAGAGGGAACGAAGGCTTTCGGTGTCGGCCCCGGTGCTGTCCGCTTCATTTCGGGAACCCACAAGGCTCACGTCGACCTTGAAAAAAGGCTTGCAAAGTTCCACGGCAGAGAATCGGCGATGATTTTTTCGAGCGCTTACGTCACTTCGATGGGTGTTATTTTCCCGCTTATCACCAATGAAACGGTCATCATCAGCGACGAGCTCAACCACAACTGCATCATCAACGCGATGAAACTTTCCCGCCCGGCGCTCAAACTTATATACAAACACAACAGCATGGAAGACCTTGAAGCAAAACTTCAGGAAGCTGTAGGCAAAGGCAAAAGATGCATCGTCGTAACAGACGGCGTTTTCTCGATGAGAGGCGACTTCTGCCCGTTCGACAAATTCACCGCGATCTGCAAGAAATACAACGACAAATTCGAAGAAGGCGTAACGACCGTAGCTGACGATTCCCACGGTGTAGGCGCTTACGGCAAGACCGGAAGAGGAACAGAGGAAGTTACCGGCGCGAAAGTCGACATCCTTATCGGCACGCTCGGAAAATCATACGGCGTAAACGGCGGATACGTTGTCGCATCCAAAGCAGTAACCGAATTCTTGAGACAGACCGCTCCGATGTACATCTACTCGAACCCGATCACGGTCGGCGAGGCTTACGCAGTTCTTAAAGTTCTCGACATCCTTGAGAGCGAAGAGGGCATCAAACGCCTTGCTCACCTTGCCGAAATCACAGCAAGATTCGAGAAAGGACTCGTTGATAACGGCTTCGAGACGATCGCAGGCCCGCACCCCGTAACTCCGCTCATGGTCAGAGACACCAAAAAGACGGCAGACATCGTTGCATGGCTCACAAAGAACGGCGTTCTCGCAACGGCTATGAACTATCCGGTAGTTCCGAAGGGCGACGAAGAGATCCGTTTCCAGATCAACGCAGACCACACCGCAGCTGATATCGACTACGTAATCAACGTTCTGAAATCGTTCAAATAATCCATTTTCCTTTCTTGCATTTTCTTCTTTAAACATTAAAATCATTGCGCTTTTGTTTTTATGAGGTGCAAAATGAAGAAATTCTTTATTGTTTTTGCGCTGTTAGCAATATCTTTCATGATTTCGTGCGGCGGCGGAAGTTCAGACAATGACGGGAACACCAATAAACCCGGTTCAGTCGATATGCCTCATCTCACTCTCGGCAACATCTGCACCGGTCAGAGAGGCTGCTACAGTTATGACTCAAATATGGTAAAACAGGATAACGAGATCCCTTGTCCGGATTCAGCGAGTGACGATTTTTACGGTCAGGACGCGCAGTATCTCGACAAATGTACGGCTCAGAGTTTCAAAGCCACATCGAAAGTGGTTGTGGACAACAACACCGGTCTCATCTGGGAGAGATCAGCTTCAACCGAAAATTACACATGGGAAGACCGTGCAACGCACTGCAACAAGCTCAATGCCTCTAATTTCGGCGGGATCAGCACATGGCGTCTTCCTAATCCTCTGGAATTTATTACGATCGTGGACATCAGTAATAAATACGAACCTGCGACAAATTCAAATTTTACCGGAATGCCTTCATCGGAAAGCATACATCTGTATCTGTGGACAAACAGCGAATGCAAAGCCTTTGAGGACGACATGGTTTTCGGATTTAAACCGGCTTACGGTTATAACAGGAATATCCATACAAAAAACGGAGGAGGAAGACCCGAGACCTACAAAGTCCTCTGCGTTTCCGGAAACGAGCTTCTTCCCGCGACATCAGACGATTTTACGATATCTTCTGACGGTAAAACAGTCACTGACAATAGAACCGGTCTCATGTGGCAGAAAGAGCATGTGACAGGCAAAACATGGAAGCAGGCTTTGGCTTACTGCCAGAGTCTCAACACGCAGGAGCCGCCTTATGCAGGATATTCCGACTGGCGTCTGCCTAATAAAAACGAGCTGGCGTCGCTTATAAACTATGAAAGAACGGAAGTTCCTTTCACCTATTTCCCGGATGAGTCGTCAGACGGCTATTTCTGGACCTCATCTACACCTGCCTACAATACGAACCTTGCATGGGACGTCGATTTCCGTTTCGGAGACCTGAGCTCCGGTGTTAAACTTTATGAGGAATATGTCCGCTGTGTAAGATAACAGGACTGATTTCCAAAAAAATTGGTTATTTTTTTTATTTAATTATAATGACGCGTTTGTTTCTTTACTAATTGTTTTTTATGGAGTGTGAAATGGCTGAAAAGAAGGCGGCAAAGAAAGCCGAGAAATTCGATCCGAAGACCCTGACTTATTCCAAAAAATCAGGCTGGGACGGCATCAACGAAGCTAAAATGAAAGAAATTATGAACTTCGCTGAAGGTTACAAAAAATTCCTCACGGATGCCAAGACCGAGCGTGAAGCTGTCAACACGATTTTCGAACTTGCAAAGGCGAAAGGCTACAAAAACATCGAAAACGCAACAAAGAACGACAAGAAGATTTTCATCAACTTCGACAACGTTGCATGTGTTCTCGCTGAAATCAATCACACCGATTTCGACAAAGGCTGGCTCATGGTCGGTTCACACATCGACACGCCGAGACTCGACCTCAAAGGCTATCCGCTTTACGAGAAAGAGGATATGGCTTACTTCAAAACGCACTACTATGGCGGAATCAAAAAATATCAGTGGGTTACGAGAGCTCTCGCACTTCACGGCGTTGTAATCACCGAAGCAGGCAAAACGGTTAACGTTGTTGTCGGCGAAGACGAAAACGATCCTGTTTTCACAATTAACGATCTTCTTCCGCACCTTGCTCAGGAGCAGATGGAAAAGGGCGCAAGAAAGGTTATCGAAGGCGAGAACATGAACATTCTCATCGGTTCGATTCCTTACTCTTTCAAATATGACAAAGACAGCGTAAAACTCGCTATCCTTGATTTCCTCTACAAAAAATACGGTTTCAAAGAGGAAGATTTCGTTTCCGCCGAGCTTCAGCTTGTTCCGGCAGGAAAGGCAAGAGATGTCGGCTTCGACAGAAGTTTCGTCGGTGCTCACGGTCAGGACGACAGAATCTGTGCTTACAGTGCGTTGCAGGCAATTTTCGATGCAGGCAAAACGAAAGAGAACAAGTTTGCGATGTTCTTCGACAAAGAAGAAATCGGCTCGAAAGGCAATGCCGGTGCAAACTCCAACATTCTTGAAAGAGCTGTCAACAAACTTATAAACCTTTACGGAAAAGGCGATTACAATACACTCATCAACTCTCTTGCAAACAGCAGATTCCTTTCATCCGACGTCAACGCAGGTATCGAACCTGAATGGGCAGGTGCTTTCGAATCGATGAACGCAGGCAAAGTAGGCTGGGGCGTCTGTCTTACGAAGTTCACGGGTGCAGGCGGCAAAGGAAACTCCAACGAAGCACACGCTGAATTCGTTGCAAAATGCAGAGCTGCTTTCAACAAAGACGACGCACGCTGGCAGACAGCAGAACTCGGAAGAGTCGATCTCGGCGGCGGCGGCACGATCGCTATGTTCATCGCTGAATACGGAATGCAGGTTCTTGATGTCGGTACGCCGATCCTTTCGATGCACAGCCCGTTTGAAGTTGCTTCGAAGGCTGACCTTTACAACACCTATCTTTCCTACAAAGCATTTTACAAATATCTTTAACTACTGACGGTTTTTTCATGCAAAAAATTCTTATAATTTTCATTGTTTTTCTACAGTTTTTCTCTGTTTTTGCGGATGATTCCGCTCAAAAAAACGAGAAAAAACAGGCGAAATGGGAATTTGTAAGCGAAGAGGACGGGCTTAAACTTTACGAGCGCAACCACGAAGGTTCCGATATCAAAGAAGTCAAGGCGGTCGTCACTTATCAGGGAACGATCCAGGAAGCTGTCGATATTATGTTCGACAGACTTAAACATCCGCAGATATTCAAATATATAACATTCTCGGATGTTCTTAAAAAGAACGACAAGTGCGACTGGTCTTATAACCAGATTTCGGTACCGGTGGCTTCCAACCGCGATTATTACGTCAAATCATGCAGAGTTGACAACAAAGACGGCTCGGTCTCTGTAACCTGGGTTCCTTTCGACGATCCGAAATATCCTGTGACTGACAAGTTTGTCCGTGTAGCCGACAACAAAGGCTTCTACAAATTTACGCAGGTAGAGCCGGACAAAATCAAAGTCGATTACTACATTTACAACGATCCGGGCGGCTCTCTTCCCGTTTTTGTCAAGAACATTGCGGCAAGACAGGCCGTTAAGGATACGTTGTGGACGCTCCACAAAGAAATAATGAAGCGCCGCGCGGCATCGAAAAAATAGTCATCGCTTATTCAATCGTTTTATTAGTTCGGAGACGATATGTCTGATTTTTCAACAAAAAAAACGCTGAAGCGTTCGATTGGAACAAATTTCAAACTGAAAGAACCCGACATGTACAAAGTCGTTATGCTGAACGACAATTACACCACAATGGAGTTTGTTGTCGAAATTCTGATCGACATTTTCGGAAAAAGTGAAGCTGAAGCGCGCAAAATCATGCTTGCAGTGCATAAACAGGGACGCGGAGTCGCAGGAATTTACGTCTACGACATCGCCGTTTCCAAAATTGCGCAGGTCGACGAAGCGGCGAAAAAGAAAGGTTTCCCGCTCAAATGTATCGTTGAAAAGGAGTAACTATGGCGGAAAAAGATAATATGTCGCTGCCGTTTTCGTTTGAAGTGGCTAAAATTTTCAGCATGGCAATCGAAGATGCAACCGACAACAAAGACGAGTTCGTGACTCCGGAACATCTTCTGTTTCAGCTGCTTTTCAACAGGAAAGTAGTCGGACTTCTCGAACATTTTGATGTCGATGTCTCGGAAATGAGGCAGAATGTCAGGGAATATCTCGAAAAATATGTTCCCAAAAGCTCGAAAAACGGGAGAGTCGTTCCGTCTGAATACCTGAACATGTGCCTTCTCGATGCGGCAAACAATGTTTTCGGCTCACAGCGGACTCGCGTCGAAGTGACCGATCTGATCGTAGCGATTTACGATCTCGGTGACAAATCGTATTCCTCAAGTCTGCTCAAGGCTAACAACATCAAGCGATACGATCTTCTGAGCGCGATCGCACACGGCGGATTTTCCGAAACTGAAAAGCCGGAAGAGGCTGAAAATGTTGAATTGAATCCGGAAGAGGCAGAAAAATCGCCATCCACGCTTGAACTTTTTACGGTAGATCTTACAGAAAAAGCCCGTTTGGGAGAGCTTGATCCGATAATCGGTCGTGAAGAGATCATCGAGCGGACAATCCAGATTCTTCTCAGGCGCAAAAAGTGCAATCCTGTTCACATCGGTGATCCCGGAGTCGGCAAAACTGCGATAACCGAAGGTCTGGCTCAGAGAATTGCGCGGAATGAAGTGCCGAAGCAGCTTTCAGGCTACCGCATTCTTTCGCTCAACATTTCGCGCCTTATCAGCGAATGCCGCTTTATGGGCGATTTGGAGCGGACAATGAGCAAACTCGTCTCTGCCTTGAAACAGGAAGAGAAAATCATTGTTTTTATTGATGAGATTCACAATCTTGTCGGGGCAGGGAGTGCAGGAAATTCGTCGATTGATGCGGCTAACATCCTGAAACCGGTTCTTGAAGAAGGGACTATAAAATTTATCGGCGCGACTACTGCTACCGAATACAGAAAGTTTTTTGAGAAGGATGCCGCTCTTTCAAGAAGATTTCAGAAGATAAATGTTCCGGAGCCTTCGAAAGAGGAAACTTTCCTGATTTTAAAGAGCTTGGCTGAAAAATATGAGTCTTTTCACAATGTTAAATACAGTGATGAGGCTCTCCGTGCGGCTGTGGAACTTTCTTCGCTTTACATCACCGACCGTTTTCTGCCCGACAAAGCGATAGATCTGATCGACGAGGCGGGAGCGGCTTGCAACATGCAGGCTAAGAAAATAAAGGTTGTAAAGCCGGAGCATATTGAAAAAGTCACCGCTTTTCTCACAGGAAAGAAGGAAACAGCTGTAAATTCTGACGGAATGAAGCAGCTTAAAGGGTTAGAGGCGGCTCTTTCAACTGAGATTTTTGGTCAGAACGAGGCGATTTCCGAAATTGTGAGAGCGATAAAAAAGAGTTATGCAGGGTTCAAAAATCCCGAAAAACCTGTCGCTTCTTTCCTTTTCGTAGGCTCGACCGGAGTCGGAAAAACGGAGCTTGCCCGCGTGCTCGCAGACAAAATGGAAATGCCGCTTATCCGCTTTGATATGAGCGAATATCAGGAAAAGCACACAGTTTCCAAACTTTTCGGCGCGCCTCCCGGATATGTCGGATATGAAGAGGGCGGACTTCTCACCGAAGCGATAAGAAAGCAGCCGACTTCGGTTCTTCTTCTTGATGAAATCGAAAAAGCACACGCAGACATTTACAATTCGCTTCTTCAGATCATGGATTATGCGACTCTGACTGACAATGCTGGGCGTAAGGCTAACTTTAAAAACGTAATAATTATAATGACTTCCAATGCCGGAAGCAAAGACGCCGCAAAAAAACAGGTAGGCTTTGAATCACATTCTGAAAACACTTCCGCTTTCAAAGAAGCTGTAAAAAATACGTTTTCGCCTGAGTTTCTGAACAGGCTTGACCACATTGTCTATTTCTCGCGCATAACGCCTGAAATCGTTAAGAAAATCGTCAAAAAGAATGTTTCGGCGCTTGCAGAAAGGCTCGTTTCCAAAAATATTGAACTTTCAATCACCGAATCCGCTGTCGCACACTTGGCTGAACTCGGTTTTTCGACGGTTTTCGGCGCAAGAGAAACGGCGAGAGTAGTGGATAAAGAGCTCGAAAATCTTCTTCTTGACGAAATTCTTTTCGGAAAATCGAAAAACGGCGGAAAAATAAAAATCGATTTCAAAAACGGAAAACTTATAACTGTTAAATAGAGGTAACATTATGAAACTATTAAGAAATTCTTTTTTATTTGCAATTTGTGCGCTGATGTTTCTTGCATGCGCTACGGCTTCTGTAAAAGGGGAAAAAGCAGTTGCGCAGGGAAGCGATGACGGTTCGATGACCGCAGAAGAGATTGCCTACATCAATAATCCTGAGGAAAGGCATCTTCTCCAGAATAATGTCGAAAAGGATAACGAGATTTTGAGAAAAGTTTCGATTCCGGCAAAACTTGGAGCAGAAGGCTACGATGTTCTTGAAAATTATATGAAAGAAGCTATCGGAACCGGAGTAGGGATCGCGGCTCCGCAAGTCGGAATAAACAGGCGTCTCATCATGGTTCAGAGATTCGACAAAGAAGGAAAACCTTTTGAATTTTATTACAACGCTGTGATTAAAGAAAAAAGAGGTGAAAAGGTCGTCGGATGGGAAGGCTGTCTCTCGATTCCGGCAGGTTACGGACAGGTTGAAAGGTGGCAGGATATCGATGTCGAATACGATGTCATGAACGGCGACAAATTAGAGCGCAAAGTCGAACGCATCCAAGGTTTTACAGCTGTTATTTTTCAACACGAAACAGATCATTTAAACGGCATTCTCTTCATCGATATAAAGACAGCCGATCCTCTGATGACGGCCGAAGAATACCGCGAAATGAGAATGAAAGAAAAGGCTGAAAAAGAAGCTCAGGAAAAGAAAGACGAATAATTTGCGGTTTTAAAAGTTCTATGAATCTGCTTTTACTCAATCGAAGCGATCTGATTGCTGAAAATAAAGCCGAGATTTTCGGTGAAAAAGTCAGGCACCTTAACGAAATTCTGAAGCTGAATCCGGGAAACGAAGTCAGAGTCGGAATTTTGAACGGTAAAAAAGGAAAAGCTGTAATTGAAAAAATTGAAACGGAAAAAGCGGTTCTTTCTTTTGAACTTTATGAAGATCCGCTTCCCAAAATCCCTCTTTCAGTCATCGTTGCGCTTGCCCGGCCGAAGGTTCTTTCACGCCTCATTTCAGACCTTGTTTCCTACGGAGTCGAAGGGATAGAAATTATCCAGACATATTTCGGAGACAAAGGTTATTGGGAAAACGAATTGTTTACAGAATCCGGACTTGCCGAAGCTGTTGCAAAAGGACTTGAACAGAGTATGGACACAATTCCGCCGAAAATAAGTCTGGTTAAGCGTTTCGGACCCTATTCAAATGATGTTTTGCCAAAATATTCAATAAATTCGAATTGTTACATCGCTCTACCCGGAGAATTCCCGAAAATCGGGGAAATTGAAAAAGGAAAATCGAACATTGTTGCTGTAGGACCCGAAAGAGGCTGGACAAAATACGAAGCCGCGCAGTTTTTGAAAGCCGGCTTCAAACCTGTTTCGTTAGGGAGCAGGATAATAAGGACCGAAGCGGCAGTCCATGTTTGTGCTGCGCATTTTATTTAAGGTTATTTATTCTTATTCACCGGGCAGACTCTGACGCAGTCGCCGCATTTGATGCATTCGATAGAATTGACTTCTTTTACGGGGTCGATACCCATGGGGCAGTGTTTTTTGCATGCGGAACATGAGATACATTTATTTTGATTCAATTTGATTTGTAAAAGTGAAATGCGGTTGAAAAATCCCAGAATGAGTCCGAGAGGGCAGATGTAGCGGCAGAAGGCTCTTTTTTCTCTCATAAAATAAAGGATGAAGAAAATCGTGAGAGCTGTTTTCCACCAGAAAGTTAGTCCGATCGAAGCCCGCAAACCGGAATTTGCAGCGATTATCGGGATGCCTGCGACGATAAGTCCGGAGGGGCAGACGTATGCACAGAAGCCCTGAGCAAGTCCGAAAGCGGGAATTAAGAGAACGAAGAAAAAAAGATTAAACCATTTTATATAACGTAATTTCTGAGGCAGTTTTGCTTCTATATTTTTCCACGGAGAAATCGAATAAAGAATTTCCTGAAAAAATCCGAACGGACAGACGTATGCACAGGTCGCTCTTCCGAGTATCGCGCCTGCTGCAGAGAGTGTTCCGAGTGCGAAAAACGGGATCATCGAGGCATATTTTATGACATACTGCAAAGTTCCGAGCGGGCACCCGAAAGCCATCGACGGACAGCTGTAACAGTGGAGTCCGGGAGCGCAGAAAGTCTTTGTCGGGCCGTTGTAGGGTTTCCCTGAAAGGAAGTTGGAGATAAACGGGTTCTGTATTATAAGAAAGAATAATTGTATCAAATTGCGTTTTAAACCTGTGTTTTTTAATTTGTTTAAAAAAGAAGACGTATTTTTTGTCATTATGCCTCCTTTTTTTCTTCGCAGCTGAATTTTTCGAGAATCTTTTCAAAGATGTTTTCATCGTATAAACCAATGCAGCTCATGCAGATGTTTTTTCCTGCCGCTTTGACTAGATCGGTCTCTTTCGTGCCGTATTCATCGATTTCGGCGGTGAATGTCCTGACGATGAAAAGTGCCGAAACAATGAGAATTATGACGATCGCAATGATTCTTTTCTTCATTTTTTCTCCGTTTCCTTCATTGCAAAGAGTGCTGCACCGAGAGCGCCCATAAGTTGTGAAAATTTATCGGTTTTTATTTCAGAACCGAAAAGTTTTTCAAGGTGGAATCTTACCGGTTTCAGCCTTGAAACACCGCCTGACATGAAAAATGGCGCTTCGGGGCGCGTTTTACGGGCCATGAAAAATGTGTTTGCCGCAACCATTCTGGCAAGGGATGAGGCTATGACATTCTGCGGAACATCGCGGGAAACCATTGAAATTACTTCGCTTTCTGCAAAAACTGTGCAGGTCGAATTTATTTTGACAGGTTCCACTTTTGAAATATCGAGATTCGCGAATTCTTCAATCGAAAAACCGATCCGTTCCATCATGACTTCCAGGAATCTTCCGGTTCCGGCTGCGCAGCGGTCATTCATCGCAAAATCTTTGATTCTTGAATTATTATCAATAGTTATGACTTTACTGTCCTGCCCGCCGATATCAATTATGGTTTTTATTTCAGGGTGAGCGTGAAGAACTCCGAGATAGTGGCATGTGATTTCGGTTGCCGAAAAATCGGTCATCGCAGCAGTGCTTTCCCTGCCGTAGCCAGTGACAGCCGAAGACAATATCCTACTTTTCAATTCTTCAGGTATCGTTTCGATAAGGGTATTGTAGGTTTTTGCAGCCGAGGCGACAGTTTTTATGATTTTTGAAAGGATCATCGTCTTGCTCTCGTCGACAAGAACGATCTTCCCCGTTCTCGAACCGATGTCTATGCCGCAGAAAATGTTTTTTCCTTTTTCCATAATTCCTCCAAAAAAATGCAAATATACACAAAAAAATTAAAATAACAATTGCAGAAAAAGTGCGTTCTGCTAAAATCCCGCGTTTTTTGTGCGGGGCGTGATGATTTATTATTTGTCGAGAAATTCTATCGGCTTTCCTCCGGTCGAAAACGCCGATCCTGACGGTTTTCTGGCAATAGGCGGCGATTTGAGTCCTGAAAGGCTTCTTCTTGCCTACAAGTCGGGGATTTTTCCGTGGTATTCCGAAGAAAGCAGGATCTCGTATCAGGGAAGCAAGATCC
>CAMZDX010000040.1 GCA_947305505.1 uncultured bacterium
TTCCCACATCAAAGGGCGCGACTTGTGCTCGGGCCGCTGGCAGATCATGAATTTTTCACCGTCACGCACAAGCGCTGCGACAACTTCGACCACTTTTCCTCCTATTTCACGATATCGCTATTGATAATGTGCCGCCAGAACCAGCCGAAAAAACTCATCATCATCGGTTTATATTCCTCAGGCTCGACTTTGCCGCCGGAACCCATTATCGCATAAACCATATTGAGTTCGCGCAGCTTGTAAGGCAGATCCTGCAGGCCGCAATTAAGATAAAAGTTGTGCCGTTTCACCCTTTCTTCGGGGTTGTCGCACTCTTCAAGCCAGTTTTCAAGCGCCAGAAACAGCCGTTTTCCTTTGTAATATTCAATCATCGCCTTTATCGCGGCGGTGCCGTAGCCCTTTCCGCGCTCTTTTTCGTCAATCGCGAAAAAGAAAAGATAAGCTAGATCACCGGAATGGACAAGATATGCAAAACCTACCCACAAATCGCCTTCAAAAAGGTTCCAGAAGTCGGCTTTCCCCTGAAGTGCCCGCTTTTTCAGAAGCCGGAAAGGAAACCGCTCGTTTGCCGGAAAAGCGCTTATATAAAGCTCTTCCACACGATCCATCTCTGCTTTTGTATTTTCAATTCTTACAAGTTTCATAGTTCCTCCGCAGCAAATCTTTTTCAATATTTGATCCTGAAATAATCAAGCAGTGCTTTGTAGTCATCCTGTGCCGATAGGCAGGTATCGCGCAGAAATGCGTTGTGTTTTCCCCAGTTCTGGATCCCGCGGTAGTAATAAAGGCGCAGATTCTCTGTGATGATGAACGGGACGATTCCCGATTTAAGGCACTGCCAGAACATGAGAAGTCTGCCGACTCTGCCGTTTCCGTCCTGGAACGGATGAATCCGCTCGAACTGCACATGAAAATCGAGAATATCGTCAAATTTCACCTCTTTCAGCGCGTTGTAAGCGGCAAGAAGCGTTTTCACACGGCTGTGGACATCCTCAGGCAATGTTGTTTCCTCAAATCCGATTTCGTTCGGGAAACGCTTGTATGCGCCGACCGCAAACCACGATTTGCGGCTATCCGAAGTCGATTCCTTCAAAATCGAGTGAAGCTGCTTTATGTGAGATTCTGTGATTTTTTCTTGAGCGTGGTCGATAACAAAGTCTATACACCTGAAATGATTGACGGTTTCAATAATATCATCGACATTTATGTTTTTCGAGGCGAAACCGAGCGTGTTGGTCTCAAATATAAACCGCGTCTGATCTTTTGTGAGGCGGCTCCCTTCGATGTGGTTAGAACTGTATGTCAGTTCGACCTGCGTCCTGTGGTAAATTCCCCCTTTGAGTTTGGATTCTTTCTGCTCGCGTAGTGTGGTCAAAAGCGGAGTCATTTTTGTTTTCATGCGCTTTGGCAGGACCGCATCTGAGGGAATATTCCACGTTTTTCCGACAAGAAACGCCCCTTCCATCTTTCCGGTCGCGCAGTAGTTGCGGACTGTCCTTTCGCTCAAGCCGGACTTTTCGGCGAACTGGGCCACAGACAAATATTCCATAATCACCTCTTAAAACCGAACAATCTATCGGCAAGAATTTTACAAAATTTGCCTTGAAAACGCAATTTTTTGCCGATAACGGCAAGAAACAGCTATCTCACACATTTTACATAACGGCCGTATTCTTTACTGTAAATGGGATAACCACCGGAATTACCGTATTTGAAATCTGCATAAAGAACAACATTGTCATAATAATTTGGTCCGCAGTCTTCATCAGAATCCGCGCAATCTGCTTGTTCAAACATCATATCTGTCGTGGAGCTCCAGAATATTTCGGAAACCATATCGGGAAAAGACGAAACCGGCTCTGTTTTTTCGTAATCAAGCAGCGAAAGAAGTTCGTTTCTGTTGGGAAGCCGCCAGTCGCCATAACCGGCATAATCGAGATTTTCGCAGTATGAAAGAGCCTCTTTCCAATTCAGCATCGTATGAGTTTTCTGCCAGATCAGATTTGTATTTTTGTCGGTAACGATTTCATCGCCGTTTCTAACTGAAAGTTCAAATTCCGGTACGGAATAAAGCGGCTCACCTCTGACGCAGCGGACAGAAATGGTGTTAGCCATATACGTCAATTTTGTATATCCGCTCCAGAAGTCGACTCCCCATACATTATACGGCTCAACATCCGCTGTAATTTTCTTCTGAGAACTCCAAAAAAGACTTTTCGGTGTATTTGGGAAGTAAGTTTCATCTATATTCTGGCATTCCCAGTTAAAACAACGCAGTTCTATCAGGGAAACAAGCTCCTGCATCGACGGTACTCTCCAGTCGCCGAAACCGCCGTATTCAAGATTTTCGCAATAGTTCAAAGCTTCTTCGTATGTATATTTTCCTGAAATTTCCTGCTGCCATTCAAGTCCTGTGCTTTCATCTTTCACAACGATTCCGCTTTCGGAATCTCCGCTTGCGGAATAAATGTGGCTGCGGCAAAAACCTGCCTCAGCATACCATGCATCCTGACCGAAAAGTTCCCCGTCTTTGTCCGGACATTCGATTCTGAACGCTTCAGGAGTCACACCTGATCCTACTTCCACGTAATCATCATCGCTGTAGCATGATTTCTGCCCTGTACACGGAACTTTCGAGGCTTCTTTCCTAAGGCTTTCTTCTTCAATGACATCTTCATCAGGTTCCGAATCTCCTGACGATTTGGATGAAGAACATGAAAAAAGAAAAACAAGAGAAAAAATGATCAATAATTTAAATAAATTTCGCATTTCTGCCTCCGCATCACAATGAGCGGCAAATAGTTTACTTCATTTCAACTTTTTGTCCAGCGAGTAGTATCAACCTGCTTTTTCGTGGTTTTTAATCTTTCAGACAACCTGCCGGAATAACAAAAACTCCGTCTTCTCTTCTGTAGCCGTATTTTGTTCCTGTGATCACAATTTTCAGATCGGGAAGCCTGATTGGAACCTGCTTTTCTTCTTTATTCCGCTCTTTTATCAAATCTTTTTTAATGCAATAATTTCAATTACTTGTTTTGTCAAGTTCTATTATTTGCGGTGTTTTACTTCCATTATTTGTGGTGTTTTAGTTCCACTTTTTGCGGTTGATCTCCATAATTTTAAATCCTTGCCTTTTTTCTCAAATTTCCTTAAAATTATCCGATTTTTTGCTGTTTAGGAGGTTCAAATGAAAAAACTTCTTTTTCTCGGTGTGATTTTCGTAATGATTCTGTTCGCAGGCTGCGGAAGCTCGAAAAACGAAGATAAAACCGATTCGGGCGAGGCTGCAAGCGACGAAGATGCTGCCGACACTGAGCAGACTGACGACAGCGAACCTTCTGACAACAGCGATTCACAGTCCGTTGATGGCGATGCTGATACCGACACGGTGCTGGAACAACCGGATGATGCCGATTCGACCGATGATTCCGACACAGAAGATGAATTAACAAAAGAGGATTGCCTTGCAAGAGAGGGTTTTGCCTGGATTGAAGCAGGAAAAGCGTGCCTTCCGAAGGTTGCCGGAAGAATCTGTACTGGTCAGACCACATGTTTCAGCAATGAAAATAAAATCTCCTGCCTGCCTTCTGACAATGCCGGTTTCTACGGACAAGACGCCTTATATGCCGCCATGGGAAAATGTATTCCTCAGAGTTTTGACTTGGAAACGCTTGACGGAATTGAAATTATAAAAGATCTGAACTCCGGACTTGTCTGGAAAATGCTTTTTTCGACAGAAAAATACAATTATGCGGAGGCTGAAATTTACTGTGGAGAAGGCTGGAGAATTCCGACTTTGAAAGAGTTTCTCACAATGATGAACGACCGTGTACTGTCTCCTGCATTAGACGGCTATTTCATTGAATATCTTCTTTTTTCACAGATTTCACAGAGTCTTCTGGAATCTGACAATGATGATTTCTGGACTTCAACTCCATTCGCCGGAGATGATGATTTTGTGATACTGGTTGACCCGATCTATAGAAAATTCAACGACCTTGGCAACACTTCGTCTGAAGTTGCAAAAAACTATGTTTTGTGCGTCGGAGGAAATACGCTGCCAGCTGCTGATTTAACGAAAAAAAACGAAAATGGCGACATTGTCTATGTTGACAGCACGACAGAACTCATGTGGCAGGGAAATGTCGACAGCACTGAAAGAAGCTGGAATAAAGCGCTCCAATACTGCGAAAAGCTGGACTATGCAGGTTTTACAGATTGGAGAATGCCGAACAGAAATGAGCTTGTGTCGATTATCAGCAACGAAAAAACTGATTCACCGTTTTCCTATATTCCATCCTCTGCCCTCAAAGATAATTACTGGTGGACATCAACTGTTGTTCCGCAATACAAAGAAGATGTGTACGGTAACACACTTGGACTTCCAGATATATACCTCATGACAGTTGATTTCGCAACCGGAGAAGTATCTGTTGAGGATCATTCCAGCAACAAATCTGTCATCTGTGTAAGGTAACTTTCCTTTTCAGCGCGACCCGCATAAACCAAAAATAGTAACCAGTAAGTATCGATGTCGTTATGAACCAGCTTATCGGGTAGCACGCAAGAAGCGTGGCGTAGTCGCTATGCATCGGAAAAACGGTGAAGACCCAGATGACGCGCGTCACGCAGATGCCGAGCAGCGCAATCAGAGCGGGAGCAAGAGAATTGCCGTAACCACGCAGACTTCCTGAGAAAATTTCGGTCGTAAGGTTCAGAAACTGGAAAGATGTGATATATAGGATCCTCGTTCTGCCGTATTCAATAACAGCGGGATCTCCGTTGAAAAGTCCGAGTAGCTCTCTCGAAAAAATGATTATCGGAAGAGCTACTGCGGCGGTGAAAGCGCAGTCCATCCAGAAGGCGTGAAGAGTGACTTTTTTGCAGCGGTCGAACTTCTTCGCGCCGTAATTCTGCCCGATGAAAGCGGTGCAGGCCTGGCCGAAAGCGTTCACGATGAAGTATGCGAAAATTTCGGTATTGAAAGCGGCGGCAGATGCAGCCATGACATCAGGCCCGAGCGAGTTTATCGCAGACTGGATTATGATGTTCGAAAGGGCGAAAACCATGCTCTGAACACCTGCAGGAACGCCGATACGCAGGATTTCCAAAAGCGAAGCATGGTCAGCTCTGATGAGGTGGAACTCTATTCCGACATCGCTTCTGGAGCGCAGAAGAATTATGAACATAGCCCCTGAACTCAGAATATTCGAGATGACTGTGGCTATCGCGACACCTTCCGCCCCCATTTTGAGAACGAGAACGAAAAAGAGGTTGAGCAGAACATTCACGATTCCGGCAGCGATAAGGCAGAAAAGCGGAGTATTCGTGTCACCCTTCGAACGGAAGATCGCCGATTCGAAGTTGTAAAGCAGTATCGCCGGAAGCCCCGAAATGTATATCCGAAAATAAGAAAGTGCCATCGGAAGAACCTCTTCCGGCACCGAAAGAAGCGACATGATGCGGCTTGAAACAGCAAGCGCAACAAGCGCCATCACGCTTCCGCAGACAAGGCTTAAAAAAACCGCAGTGTGGACAGCCTTCCTCACCCCTACCCCGTCGCCGCGCCCGATACACTTGGCGATAACGACAGTCGCGCCGGTCGAGATCCCGACAAAAAGGTTGACGACAATGCCGATAACAGGAGTGTTACAGCCGACAGCAGCCATCGCGAACTTGCTCGCGAAACGCCCGACGACCATGACATCTGCCGCATTGAAAAACTGCTGGAGAATCCCCGTCAGAGCAAGCGGGATCGCAAACTGAAGTATTTTTGCGGCAAAACCGCCGTTAAGCATGTCGATCTCACGTCTCATCGAATCCCTTGCAACTCTTCCAAAACGGTCAAAAGCGGTGAATTATCATTTTGAAACAATGAAAGTCAATAGCGGATTTATTTATGATTTTGTTTGAATTCAGACTTTACTGGCAGTCAGCCGAGTCGTCGAAATGATCAAGCGGGAAGAAGTCGCTGCACATTTTGTCGCAGGTTCCGTTGCCTTTCCATGAACATGCGTCGGACGAACCGCAGGTGCAGTTCGAAGGTTCGCGGGCAGTACACTGAGCAGCAACCTTCTCGGTATCCGAGCAGTCGTAGGTACAGATACAGCCGTTTCTGTCAATCGATCCGCTGTCCGTGTAACTCGTTTCACACGAGCCTCCGAGACCTCCGACTTCATCGGAACGGCAGTAGGAATCACAGTTAGCCGTGTAAAGAATCCCGAGCGATGAATCGCACATGCAGAGATCTGCTTTGTCAGGCAGACACATTCTGTATGAAGATGAGCATATTCCTTTGCAGGAATCTTTGTCAGTCGCCTCTTTTATGTACGACATAGAGAATGTTCCGTAAGCATTTGCATCGGTTGAATCGATTATGAGATAGTAAGTTCCTGCTGTCGAATCAGTAGTTTCAAAGTTGATGATTCCGCCGCCGTAGATGCAGTTGTCAAGGTCATCCGCTTTAACGACATAGATCGCAGCAGAGAACGACGATGTTATTTCAGCATGGAAATAGTCACCGGCAGCCATATCCATCGAATAAACGACATCCTTGCCTGTCAGCGTTGCATCATTGCAGATTCCAGCAGTCGGAGCATAGTCATCGTTTGCAGAAATGGTGAGTCCCTGAAGGTTTCCCTTCCCTTCAAGAGCTATCGCGCCTTCGATTTTGTCGTTTTCAGGCGTAGGCGGCGTATCACCGATATCGAGCTGGATCGTAAAGTCGTATTCAAGCGGTGTAACCACGGTATCAACGACAACGATATAGTCGGCATCTGAATTTGACGCGTTGTAGTAGACAATTTCTTCAGGATCTCCGAAACCTCCGAAAGCATTTCCCGCAAGACACGTATCTTCGATTTCGCCGCAAGCTGAAATAACCGATATCGTCGGATCGAATGCCCCTGACTCAGGAGTTACGCGCAATGTCATAACTTTTCCTGCCGGGATGCTTACTTTGTAGAAAAGGTCAGGACCGTAGCCGTAATAACCGGAACAACTCTGCGTATCAACCGAGTCGGTCGCACGTTTTAAACTTTCCGAATAAGTTCCCGGTTCAAGCTTTTTCGCTCCGCTGCACTCATTGTGTCCTATCGGATCGAATGCATCGAATTCAAGAATGTACGGAGTGTTGTAAAGAGCCTTTCTGTATGTCGGAGACTGCCTTACCATTGCGTAGTAATAACCGTCCGACGGAACCTTATAGTCCATTATTTCCGAATAGTAGTGCTGTTGCGGAGCAAAATATGCATAGTTCATATCCTCGTTCTCGGCAACTTTTGCACCGTCGGAATCAAAAAGAGCGACAAATGTGTCGGCGCGGTTTTCGCCGCAGTAAGGATGGGTTCTAACTTTGAGATACTGACCCGCTTTTGCCTTGATCTTGAAGTAATCGAAATCCTCTACATTGTCTTTGTGACCGAAACCGGCGAAAACGAAACCTGCAGCGACTTCCTGCGCAGAATCCAATGTTTCGTTAGGTTCAGCTTCAACTGTTCCCAGAGACTTTTTGGGAACACAGCTTCCGCTCTTGCACTCTTTGAATGCGCATCCGCAGTCTTCATCAGTTGAACATGTTCCGCTCTGGCAGTAGCTGTCATAGCATTTTCCGCTGTAGCACTCTTTGTCAGTACTGCAAATCCAGTCGTCAAGCAGAGTCGGAATAGAACAGTTGTTTTCGCTGTTGCAGTAAGCTTTACCCTCTTTGCATGATCCTGAAATAGGATAGCAGTAGTTGCCGTTGCATCTGGTTCCTTCAGGGCAGAGAGTGTAGTTGTCGCTGCAGTCTTCGACACAGAATTTGTTGCCGTCATAGTCAGTCAGGCACATTCCGTAATCGTAGAAAACCTTTTTACAATCGGTATCAGTTTCACACGGTTTGCAGGTTTTCTGCGTTCCTTGCGGAGCAACGGCCTTGTAACCGTCGCAAGCGTCATCTGCTGAACATGAACTCGTGCACAAGCCGTTTTTGCAGTTCGTATATTTTTCGCAGTCGTCGTCAAAACGGCAGGAATTATAAATGTAACTTCTGTAGGGAACAGCCTTCTGGCAGATTCCGTCGTAGCAACCGCCTATGTCGAAGCAGTCGGAATCACTTTCGCACTCTTTAGTGCAGTAGTACTGCTGAATAGTGTAGTCGGTATAGCACATTTCGCACGACCAGATATAAGGACAATAGTCACCGACTTTGACACTCTGCTGCTCTTTTGAGATGCATACGCCGAAAATTTCAGGTTCGCCTCCCTCTTCTTCTGCATCCTTCTGACCGTAGATATAACAGGTTTTGTCTATTTCACATTCATCATCCTTGGTACATGCTTTGCTGCAGAAAAGTCCTTCGAAGCATTTGTATCCGTCAGCGCACTGCCAGTCTGAATAACAGTCTTCTCCGAATTCCAGGCGTTTCAGCATCCTGTCCTGGGCACAGATGTATTCCGCATAAGTGCTTCCCATATCGCTTACTTTCTTGACGGGAAGACACTGGCTGCCGTCCGTACACTTCTTTTCAGTTGTAGTTTCTCCGGTTTCAGGATCCGTAACTTCGGAATCAGTGCAGTGCGAGCCGCAGATTTTGTCACCTTCGAACTCGATACATTCCCCGCTTGCGCACTGATTGTCGTAGTTGCAGTATGTTCCGTTCGGAAGATTGAAACGTGTCTTGTCTATGCATGTTTTGCTTCCTTGCGAATAGACATTTTCCATACATTCGTAGTTGCTTCCGCTGCATTGCAGGTTTCCAAGCGTACTGCATGAAATTGTGCAGTATCCGTCGTAGCAGCCGCCGCTGTCACAATCCATTCCAGACTGACAGTGGTCACCGAGATTACCGCTCCCCTTCGGAACGCAGTATTTGTCATATTTAAAACCTTTTTCGGAACCGCCTTCAAGACATTTTCCGCACGATCCGCATGAATCACTTATCAAGTTTTTCGAACACTCTTCGGAACAGAAACTCTCGCCTTCACCGTATGAAAGACAAAGCCCGCCTTCGCAGTCTTCGTTTACATTGCACGGCCCGAAAGTCTTCATTTTCGGATTCGGTCTTTCAACACCAGCAACAAAAAGCGGCACGCACTGATAACCCTTTGTTTCGAAATACTGGCAGGTCATATTGTTGGGGCAATCCTCATCCTCTTTGCAGGTTCCGGTGCAGACCGAAGCTCTCGCATAGCTGTAAGTTCCGCTTCCCGACCAGTCGTACCATGTGTAGCAGTATCCTGTTTCGCACTCTACATCCTTGTTGCACGGAGCTCCGGCTTTGAGTCCGTAAGCCCTGTTGTCACAAGTTCCGAAACCGCCGCACACACCATTGCGGCAGGTACCGCTTCCCATAAGTCCTGCTTTGGCTTCGCAGTCCTTACCGTCTGCAACAAGCGACCACGATGTTTTCGAATAATCGCGGTTGCACTCTTCGCACGAATTCATAGGATTTCTATCCCTGTCGGCAAAGCAGACACCGTCGATTTCACAAGTCAGCCTGTCACACGAGCAAGTGTAACTGTCCGTTCCGGTCACAGTGCAGACAGTTTTGTTGACCTCTTTGCACGGGTTCGGATCACACGGATCGGTAACCGGAATGTCATCATCCGCTTTGATCTGGTCAACATCTTCTTCTACCGCCTCGTCCGGCTCTTCGTCCGGTTCCACGTCAAAATCTTCAGTTTCGACCGAATCTTCATCGACTTCGATCTCTGGTTTGGAGCTTCCGCCTCCGCACGCGGCAAAAACAAAAATAACCACCGAAATAATTACTGAAAAGATTGTTTTTTTCATTGTTTCCCTCTGCTATTCAAAAAACTCAAGTCATATATTTTATTTGAATACCAATATTTTTCAATTTTATTTGGAGTTGCAAAAAAAATAAAAAATGATAAATAGGGCGGTTTTAATTGTTTCATGGAGAACAAAATGCAGAAAAACATCAGACCTCAGGCAGGACTTGTTCCGATAGTCGTTGAAAAGGAAGGCGGCGGCGAAAGATCTTACGACATCTATTCGCGTCTTCTCAAGGACCGCATCATATTCATCGGCGAAGAGATCACCGACGATCTTGCAAATGCAGTCGTCGCACAGCTTCTTCTTCTCGAAGGACAGGACAGCGAACAGGATATCTACATTTACGTCAACAGCCCCGGCGGATCGGTCACTGCCGGACTTGCTATATACGACACGATCCAATACATCAAACCCGATGTTTCAATGATCTGCGTAGGTCAGGCGGCAAGCATGGCGGCAGTGCTTATGGCTAGCGGCGCTAAGGGAAAGAGATTCGCTCTTCCGAACTCACGAATCATGATCCATCAGCCTATGGGCGGCTTCCGCGGTCAGGCAACAGACATCGAAATTCAGGCAAAAGAGATACTTTTCATCAAAGACCGTCTGCTTCAGATCCTTCATTCTCACACCGGCAAAGACGTTGAAACTCTGCGCTCCGATATGGAACGCGACTTCTTCATGTCGGCTGACGAAGCGGTCGAATACGGTCTTATCGACAGCGTTGTAACAAAAAGATAGGGCAAAATGGTACAGAAAAACAAACTGGATATCCGCTGCTCGTTCTGCGGAAGATCACAGAACGAAGTTGAAAGGATAATTTACGGCAGAAACGCATACATCTGCAACGAATGTGTCGAAATGTGTTCGGAACTTCTGGGAGAAAACGCGCATTCTGCCAATATCGCCGATAAACCGGCAGAAAAAAAAACGGATGAAAATCTCACGACTCCGATCAAGATAAAATCTTACCTCGACCAGTTCGTAATAGGTCAGGATTACGCGAAAAAAGTCCTTTCGGTCGCGGTTTACAACCATTATAAAAGGGTGCGTTCCTCGAAAAAAACAAATATTCAGAAGAGCAACATTCTTCTTTTGGGACCGACCGGTTCGGGAAAAACGCTTCTTGCCAGGACTCTTGCAACATTCCTCAACGTTCCTTTCAGCATTGCCGATGCAACGACTCTCACCGAAGCCGGATATGTCGGCGAAGATGTAGAAAACGTCCTTCTTTCGCTGATTCAGGCAGCCAATTACGACATTGAAAAGGCTGAACGCGGCATAATCTATATCGATGAAATCGACAAAATCGCACGTAAATCGGAAAACACCTCGATCACACGCGACGTAAGCGGTGAAGGCGTTCAGCAGGCGCTTCTCAAAATCATTGAAGGAACTGTTGCAAACGTTCCACCGACCGGCGGAAGGAAACATCCGCAGCAGGAATACATCAAAATCAACACTTCCAACATTCTTTTCATTGTCGGCGGCGCGTTTGAAGGGATAGAAAAGATCATCGCCCGCAGAATCGGCAAAAAGAAAGTGGGTTTCGGCTCCGAACTCGGCAAAAACACCGAAGAAAGGCACATTCTTTCCGAAATCCAGCCCGAAGACCTTCTCCGTTTCGGACTTATTCCTGAGCTTATCGGCAGACTTCCTATGACGGCTTACCTCGAAGAACTCACTTCAGATGAGCTCAGACGTGTTTTAACAGAACCGAAAGATGCGCTCGTATCGCAGTATAAAGAGCTTTTCGCCCTTGACGGTATCGATCTGACTTTTACCGACAAGGCTCTGGATGAAATCGTTAAGAAGACTGAAAAACTCAAAACGGGAGCGAGAGGCCTCCGGAGAATCCTCGAAACGGCAATGCTCGACATAATGTACGCCGCACCCGAAGAGAAAGAAAAGCTTAAAGAAATAGTCATTACGCCCGAAGTCATCACGTCAGGCGCAGAACCTCAGAAAACATACAGAATCGAACAACTCAAGAACAGAAATACCACAAAAGGAGCTTAGTTTAAATGACTTCCACAAATACTTTTCCCCTTTTCTTATACAATGATATCGTTGTGTTTCCGTTTTATTCATTCACTATATCCATTGAAGATTTACATGAATACGAAGTTTTCAACAAAGCCTTCAATAAAGACGAACCTGTAGTCGTGGCTGCGTTTAAGAAACTCCCCGACGATCCTGAAAAAAGCATTTTTCTGCCGGTTGCGACATTGTGCGACGTACTTCATATCGAAGAGGCTGAAAAGAACAGATTCAAAGTCGTCCTTGCCGGAGCGCGCCGCGTTATCTTCCATTCATACGAGAGGAACCCGAAGACCTCTCTTTTTACGGTAAAAGTCAAAGATTTCAAAACGGTATACCCGAAAGAAAAAGAGCGTACAGTAATTATAAGAAGAGTTCTCGAAGACTCGATCCAGAGATATTTTGATCTTGCCGGATTCCCGCCTGAAAAAGCTAAACAGATGATTGAGGAGGAGAATCTTGAGGATTTTGCGGACTGCTGCGCCGCTTCTCTCGACCAGTCGGTAGATCGTGAAGGTTTCCGCGAAGTACTGGAAGAAGCGAATATCGAAAAAAGGATACTCCGTCTGGTGAACATCATTTCGACTGAGACGAATGTCGTAACTATCGAAAACGAGATCGACGACGAAGTTCAGGAGCGCTTTGAAAAAAGCCAGAAAGAACAGTTTTTGAGGGAAAAGATCCGTATTCTCAACGAAGAGCTCAACGGCAGCGATTTTCAGGGAGATGCCGAAACCGATCCGAATAAAAGCATAAATTTCGACGTAAGCTCGTTCAAAGCTCCGGAATACGTAAAAGAGCGCCTGAAAACCGAAATGACGAAGGCTGCGCGCATCCCGCCGTTTACTCCCGAGCAGGAAGTTATCAGAAATTACATCGAAACGATACAGTCGCTTCCGTGGGAGGAATCGACGAAAAGCGAGATCGACATCGACCGCGCCAGAAAGCAGCTTGATGATGACCATTACGGACTTGCTGAAGTTAAGGAAAGGATTCTTGAATATTTAGCAGTCCTCAAACTTTCAGGAAATCTCAAAGCTCCGATCATTTGTCTGGCCGGCCCTCCCGGAGTAGGAAAAACGAGTATAGCATCATCACTGGCTGCTGCAACGGGAAGAAAATTCGTCCGTCACTCTTTGGGCGGAGTTAGAGACGAAGCGGAGATCCGCGGCCACAGACGCACATATCTGGCTGCGATGCCGGGAAAAATAATCCAGTCGCTTCAAAGGGTAAAAGTCAATAATCCGCTGTTTTTACTGGATGAAATTGACAAACTCGGTGCCGATTACAAAGGTGATCCGTCATCCGCGCTTCTTGAAGTTCTTGATCCCGAGCAGAATAAAACTTTCACAGATCACTTTCTCGATCTTGAGTTCGACTTAAGCAACGTCCTTTTTGTTGCAACGGCAAACGACAAAAACAAAATTCCTGTCGCTCTGAAAGACAGAATGGAAGTCATCGATATCGACGGCTATACCGCTTTCGAAAAGAAAAACATCGCGAAAAAGCACCTCATTCCGAAAGAGAAAAAGCTCAACGGAATTGAAGACGTTGATCTTGAATTTACGGAAAGTGCGCTTGATTTGATAATAAAATCATATACTTGTGAATCTGGTGTCCGGGAGCTTCAAAGAAAGATCGCTTCAATCTGCAGAAAAATCGCTCTTGCCAAAGCGGAAGGAAAACCTGTCGATGAAATGATTACGGTTGATAATCTGCAGAAATATCTCGGAGTCGAAAAATATTCAGAAGACGCGATCGGAAAAGAGCCTGAGATCGGTGTCGTCAACGGTTTGGCCTGGACTCCATACGGCGGAACGGTGCTTAAAATCGAAGCAATAAAATATGCAGGAAAAGGAAACATCGAAGTCACCGGAAGTCTGGGCGATGTAATGAAAGAATCCGTAAAGATTGCGGCGAGTTACATTCATGCACTCTTCTCGGAAAATAAAATCGTTGATGACGAGATCTGGGACAAATCGATTCTCCACATCCACTTTCCCGACGGCGCGACTCCGAAAGACGGTCCGTCAGCGGGCGGCGCGATATCGTTAGCGATAGCGTCACTAATGTCGGGAATAGCTGTAAGCCACGAAGTCGCAATGACAGGCGAAGTATCGCTCAAAGGAAAAATCCTGAAGATAGGCGGACTCAAGGCAAAAGTCCTTGCAGCAAAACAGGCAGGGATCAAAAAACTTTTCATACCAGAAGAGAACCGCGGCGACTTCAGTGAGATCCCTGACGAAATCAAGGACGGGCTTGATGTTCAGTTCGTAACCGACTGCGCCGAAATCCTTAAAAGCTGCCTTCCCGGCATAAAATTAGATCAGACTTCTTTGTGAGAAAAAACTTTTTCCAGAAAATCTTTTGTTTTTGCCTCGTCTTTAAGGTCTTCTTCGGTCAGAACCGGAACATTAGGAAAGAATTTCATGACTTGAACTGCAAAAAAGCCGCTTGCCTCAGTTGAAATGAGTTCGTCGCTTTTTCCGCGGTAGAGTTTTGTGTTTTTTA
>CAMZDX010000041.1 GCA_947305505.1 uncultured bacterium
CTTTGAAAGTGTCTTTGAGAATCATTCCCGGAGTCCATTTCGTAGTCGGCAGATAGCCCTGCTGCGGATAGTCGTCAAGTTTGAACGAATGCGGCAGTGCACCGCTGTAAACGTCGAAGTGGAAGAAAACCTTCCAGTTTTTATCCATCTCTTTCAAAACCCTGTAATAAAGCGTGAGTTCGATCTCTTCGCCCGGATCAAAGCGCTGTTTGTTTATGTCGTAGCCGATGATTTCGACAGTTTTGTCACCCAAAGTTCCGTTTACTCTTTTAATGTTCGCCGGAATCTGCGACTCTTCAAGGAGATTTTTCTTCCATTTGTCTGACATATCGGCATTTTTATCCTGCATCGAAGCGGTAAACATCTCGATTTCCATGTAGGTATCGACTGCATCGTCGGCGACTTTCGTTATCGGGATTCCGGGCTTGTCGAGAAGTGCTGCGCGAAGTTCCGAAACTTTGTCCTTTTTAGTAGTTATGAAAACCGTATTGTTGGGATTCTTTTCAAGAAGTGTCTGAATTTGCTCAACTTTTGTATAACGAAGAAGCTGTTCGTCAAGACCCAGATAAAAATACATCGAGCGGTTTTTCCAGTTGTCGAAATCGACGATTTTATCTCCCGGCTTCTTCATTTCGAAGTATTTTTCAACGAGGTGCTTCGGCGTGAAAACTTCAAGCATATCGGGAACCCAGACAAAATTTATGTATCCCGACCAGACGACGGCTACAAGCGAAAAAGCGGCAGAAGAAATTACAAAAAGGATTTTTTTGTCGGGCTTGACTACCGGCAGAATGATGAAAAACGCCATCAGCGGAACAAAAACTTTAAGTGCCGGAACAAGGTCGAAAACACGCCCGAACCAAGTCTGGACATGGTGAGTCGTTATGAGATAAATCAAATTTGCATAGTTGAAACCGGTTCCGATATCCTTACTGATAAGAATGAGGAAAAGCGCCGAAACAACGCCGATAACGGTGTAAACTTTCGAAAGTTTTTCACTTCTCAAAAGATCGACAAAACCTTCAGCAAGGATCATCACCATGAACGGAACGACCGGAAAAACGTAGTGCGGGAACTTTGTCGCGGCAAGTGTGAAGAAAAGGAAAAGAAAGAAAAACGTGAGGACTACAAAAGCCAGGTCTTTGTTTTTTCTGACTTTTCCAGCCGCTGAAAAAAGCGCAGGCATTAAGAAAGCAACCCACGGGAACGCGCCCAAAGAAAGCTGCCAGATGTAAAATTCAAAGGGGCCGTCGGGCTTGTCAATCGTTCCTTCAAGGCGGCCGAAGTGGTGCTCCATGAAAAATTCTTTATAGAAGGGCGCTCCGTGCTTTACACCCATGTAGAGATACCACGGAAGCGAAACGATAAGGAAAATCGCAAGTCCTTCAAATGGCCTGAGAGACAAAACAAAATCGACAGCGTCTTTTGCCACAGCTTTGAATCCTTTGGAATAATCAAGAGTTACGATCATCCAGAGAAGCATCGCCGCAATCGGGAAACATATAGCAAGAAGCCCTTTCGTGAGCATTCCCAGCCCCATGAAAAGATACGACAGACGAATCAGTTTTTTGTCGCTGTCGCGCTGTCCGATGTAGAGAAAACCGATTGAACCGGTCAAAAACGTCACAAAAGTTATATCCCACATGAACTGCCGCGTGATCATGTAAGTATAAGGCGTGAAAACCGCGACAAACGCAGCAACAAGGGCTTTCAGCGGGTCTTTAAGAATTTTCTCGGCGATAAAATGAATAAGAAGAACGAAAAATATGCCGTTTATAGCGAAAGGAAGCCTGAGTGCGAGCTCAGTCGGA
This sequence comes from uncultured bacterium, assembly GCA_947305505.1. GTDB lineage: Bacteria > UBP6 > UBA1177 > UBA1177 > UBA1177 > UBA1177. Next base: position 1,812 of record CAMZDX010000041.1, read on the forward strand.
CCAAAAATCTTCATAAACGGAAAAACCATCCAGAAACAGAAAATCGGCTTAGACCAGAAATTGTGCTTTCCGAGATATACCGGGTCAAGAAACCAGTCCCACGAACCATTCGCCATCATTTCCATCGCGACTCTGCCGTAATGCGGCTCCCACTGCCCCAGAACCGGATAGCTTCCGAGAAGAGGCAGAAAGAAAAGCGCCGAAAGTATAGCTAAAAAAATACGCGGATGATCAAGAATCACCGCATGAATGCCTTCTTTTTTATCCATAAAAAACTCCTTAAAAACAACAAAGCCGCAAATTATAAGGTATAGAAAGTGCAAGTCAAAAAAAGACAAATTCGTCATTTTGAGCGTAGCGAAAAAATCTGCGGATCAATTTATTGATTTAAGCATATTTTAGCGTATAAACAAATGAGTTTATCCGATATTTGAAAATGAACGCCTGTTTAATTTGCGGAAGCAGAACCGAAAATAAAGAATTTTTATGCAAGGAATGTGCAAAATTTGCACTTTTCTGCGAAAGAAGATGCCCTAAATGCGGGAATTTCACTCTCACTCCGGATGAGCCGGAATGTTTTTCGTGCAAAGGAAAAAAACTGCACTTTGATAAAATATTTTCACTTTTTATCTACAGCGGAAGCATTTCAAAACTGATTTCGGAAATGAAATACGGCAAAGTGAGAAGCATTGCCGAAATTTTAGGGCGATACCTCGCCGAAAACGCACCTATCGAACTTATTGAAGGACGCACCGTCATCTTTCCGCCGATGAGATTTCTCGACAAACTTCTGCGGTCCTTCAACCAGGCCGAAATTTTAGCCGACAGAGTGGCTAAAGCGCACAACTTGAAATTTGACCCCAAGTTACTGAAAAAAGTGAGAAAAACCGCGCATCAGGCAGGACTTGACTACGAAGAGAGAACAAAAAACCTGAAAGACGCCTTCGCCCTCACACGAAGCGTAAAAGGAGAAAGTTTTCTGATTGTGGACGATGTCTGCACGACAGCTTCAACCATTGAAGAAATCGCGAAACTTTTGAAAAAAAACGGAGCTAAAAGCGTGAACGGGCTCACTTTAGCAAGGCGGACGCCCTATTTCAGCTGATTATTTCTTCAGTTTTCCGGCAGCTTCAAGAACCGCTTTTGCAAGCTGGTCGGCGCAGGAAGTTCTTTTGAAACCACATTCGTTGCCAAGAAGTTTATCGGCAATCTGCTGAGCAGTCCAGCCGTCAACAAGTTTGGAAACTGCTTTCAGGTTTCCGTTGCAGCCGCCGATGAATTTGATGTTCGTGACGACTTTGTTTTCGTCGATGTCAAAAAGGATCATTTCGGAGCAGGTTCCGCTTGTTTCATACTGATACTGCATTTTTCCTCAATTAAATTATATAGTTGGAAAGTTTTTCGTTTTCGCGTGCCGACTTATACCATTTGTTGACGTAAGCCTTGTCGATTTTGATTTTGGAGCCGCCCTTTTCCGAAGCGTTGAAGGAAATGTCTTCCAAAAGTATCTCCATGACCGACTGCAGTCTTCTTGCGCCGATATCCTGAGTCGTGCTGTTTTCTTCAAAAGCGATCCCAGCGATTTCTTCTATTCCGGACGGAGTAAAGTTGAGCGTCACTTTTTCAGATTTCATAAGCTCTGCATACTGCACCGGAAGCGAATTTTCGGTATCGGTCAGAATTCTCACAAAATCCTTTTTCGTGAGTGAAAGAAGGCGCGCCTTTATCGGGAAACGACCCTGAAGTTCAGGAATAAGATCTTCAGGAGAATTCATGTGAAATGCGCCTGCCGCAATGAAAAGTATGTGATCTGTACGAACAGGGCCGTATTTTGTGTTGACGATGCAGCCTTCGACTATCGGCAGAATGTCGCGCTGAACGCCTTCGCGGGAAACATCAGGCCCGTGGGATGAGCCGCTTGCGATGATCTTGTCGATCTCGTCGATGAAGATTATGCCGTCGTTTTCAACCCACTCGAGTGCTTCTCTGACGATCTTTTCGTGGTCGAGCATCTTTTCGGCTTCGGTCTGGAGGATGTATTCAAAAGCCTCCGAAACAGGCATCGTTTTCTCTTTCTTCCCTTTCTGCTGAGGCGCGTTGGGCGGAAAGATGTTGCTCATCATGTCTTTTATCATCGAATCGATCTCTTCGATGCCGCCTGAGCCGCTGACAATTTCAAAAACAGGAATCGGAGCACTCGGTTTTATCGGAACGCTCACCTTTTTGTCGTCAAGTTTGCCGTTTTCGAGCTTGTCCGCCATTTTTTTGCGGTAATCAGACTGCCTTTTGTATTTTTCCTCGTAGCCTTCTTCATCCTTTGAAAGTTTTTCGGGATTGGGAATGTTCAGCATATCCAGGATTTTATCGACCGCAACGCTCTCCGCCTTCTTGTAGACGATCTCGGTTTCTATCCTTTTTTTCTCGTTGACAGCGTGTTTGACTAAGTCTTTTATCATCGATTCGACATCTCTGCCGACATAACCGACTTCTGTGAATTTGGTCGCTTCGACCTTGAGAAACGGCGCGTTCGAGATCTCGGCAAGTCTTCTTGCAATCTCGGTTTTGCCGACACCGGTCGGCCCGGACATGAGAATGTTTCTCGGAGTTATCTCTTTACGCAGAAAATCATCCTCTATTTTCGAGCGTCTCCAGCGGTTTCTAAGTGCGACAGCCACCGCCTTTTTCGCCTCGTCCTGCCCGATTATAAAGCGGTTGAGTTCTTCAACGACGCGCTTTGGAGTCAATTCTTCGACTGAATATTTGCTCATTTCTTTTCTCCGTTAAGCTTGATTTCTTCAAAAGTGAAATTCGAATTGGTGTAGATGCAGATGTCGGACGCTATTTTGAGCGAACGCAGAGCAACTTCGTGAGCCGCAAGTTTCGTATTTTCGCTGAGTGCTACCGCCGCGGCGTAGGCGTAACTTCCGCCCGAACCGATCGCGATGATATTCTTTTCAGGTTCAAGAACGTCTCCGCTTCCCGAAATCAGCAGGGTCTCTTCGCTGTCGGCAACAAGAAGAAGCGCTTCGAGTTTGCCTAAAACTCTGTCTTTTCTCCACGCTTTGCTGAGCTCGACCGCCGATTTTTTGAGCTGGTAGTTGTATTTTTTCAGTTTTTCTTCAAAAATCTCGAAAAGTGTCACCGCATCTGCAGTAGAACCTGCGAAACCGGCAACGATACGGCCTTCGGCAAGCCGTCTCACTTTGCGGGCGTTGCCTTTGAGAACGGTGTTTCCGAAAGTAACCTGACCGTCGCCTGCAATGATTACAGACGATTTATCCCTGACGCAGATTATCGTTGTTCCTTCAAACATATAAACCTCCTAATTTATTAGCTATTTGTTTCGTTGTCATCATCGGGCTCGACATGGACTATAACATCGATGACATCGTGGTTTTTGAAAAGTTCGTCTTCGACTTTATGTCCTATGCTGTGCCCTTCGCGGACCGTTATATCGGGATTGACCTGAATGTGAAGATCTACCTGGATCCCGCTTCCGTATTTTCTAGTTCTGCACTTGTGAATGCTTTTTACCCCTTCAACGCTCTTCGCCGCGCTTTCTATCGATTCGCAGGCAGCTTTGTCCGCACCGGCATCGGTGAGTTCAAGGACTGAAGACCATGAAATTTTGAACGCAGTCCAGACGATAAAGAGCGAGACCACGATCGCGCCGATGTTGTCTATATAAGGATAATCGGGAAATTTCATTGAAATTATTACCGCAAGAGCAGCCGGGACCGAGCTTATAGCGTCGCTTCTGTGATGCCATGCGTTTGCAACTACAGCCAGCGATTTCAGCTTTTTTCCCGAGCGGTAAGTGTACTGGTAAAGAATTTCTTTTACGAGAATCGAAACTATTGCAGCTGCGAATGCGATCCATGAAGGAGCTTCGTCAGGGTCATTGAAAGTAACAACGGCGTTATGCCCGATCCCGTAAGCAACAAAGAAAAGCGCGAGTCCGATGATGACCGTGATAAAAGTCTCTATTCTTTTGTGGCCGTGCGGATGACTTTCGTCAGGCGGAGCGCTCCAGAACGAGGAACCGATGATCACGGCGATATCCGTAACAGAGTCGCTCAGACTGTGGATACCGTCGGCGATGACTGTCTGGCTGTTTCCGAAATATCCGGCGATGATCTTGAAAACTGTCAGAAAAAAGTTGGCGAAAAGCCCGACTGCCGTGACGCGCTTTATCTTTTTTTCAGTTGAAATACAGTTTCCGGTCATATCTTTTCGCAGTAGTAAACAAATATTTTTTTCTCGCCTTCCTTCAGTGTTCCGCGGCAGAAAACATTATTTTCCTTTGAAGAAAAGTTTAATGAATACAGCGTATTGCCGTGATTTGCAAGTTCAAAGACAGCGTTTGTAACTTTGTTTTTAGCGACTTCGAAAGACTCTTTGACGATCGCTCTGCCGTCTTCGACCGAACAGCTTAAAATCAGCGGAGCCTTGAGGAGATTTATCGATTTTTCCTCTTTTTCAGAATCGTTTTTTTCCTCTTCCTGAGCCTCGCCTTCTGGAAAAATAGCAATATCTTTCTTCAATATCGTGACAAAATAGTCTTTGGCTTCATCAAGATTTTCGATGTCGTTTTCTTCGGCATAATCACCGACAACACTTGCCGAATAAAGTATCGCACCGAACAGGACAAGAGCAAGCGCACCCCACAGAAAGCGTCTGCGTCTTCCCGACACATACTCTTTTTTATTGTTATTTTCATTGTCCTGCATTTTCACCTGTCGGCTAAAAACGGTTATTTGGAATCAAGCTGCGAAATAAACTCTTGTATGATTTTTCTGTCTTCGTCGCTCAGATCGATAAATTTTATCCCCATTCCGGGAATTGATGAATCAGTTTCTGTAAAAATCGAGTATTTGTCGTCACTTCTGGCAACTACGCCTTTCACGTTGATCTCTTTTTCGGTTCCGGGAAGCGTGAACGAAAGTTTGAAAACCTGCCCAGGATCCCAAAGCAGAGACGATTTGACGAAAATACCGCCTTCGCTGAGATTCGCCGTGTCGAATTTTATACGGATATCGTCAGAATCTTCAGAAAGAGAAATGTTGAGCGAGATCGGCGCTCTGCCGAAAACTCTTTGTTTTTTTTCCATGGAAACCTCTAATGAACGGGTTTGTTGTGAGAATCGACAAAAACGATCTTCGGTTCGGGAACTGTTTCACCTTCCGAAACATATCTGTGAGAAGCGATTATCACAAGATCGCCTTTTGTGACAAGGTGAGCCGCAGCGCCGTTGATGCAGATGCAGCCTGAACCGGCTTCGCCTTCGATGACGTAAGTTTCTATTCTCGAACCGTTCGTAACATCCCAAATATCAACAAATTCAAATGGTTGCAAGTCTGCAACAGCCATCAGTTCTCTGTCTATCGTAATGCTTCCCTGATAATTTATATCCGCACCGGTAACCGTTGCACGATGAATTTTCGATTTCAAAAACTTGCCGAACATAGTATCCTCAAACATACACAGCAAAAAACGGCTGTATATATAGTAATTCAATTAAAGTTGTCAATCCGATTTTTCTGTTTTTTATTTTAATTTTAAATATAATATTCTGTTTTTTGTGATTCGAAGAGGTTCAAAATGACAAAAATCATGCCGTTTTCCACCCTATTCAGCATTAAATTTTCATTTTTTCTTCTCTTTTTTGCAATAATTTTTCTTTTTTCGGGCTGCGGCGGCAACACAAAACCAGAATCTGTTTCCAATGCTGATGAAGATTCGACCGATGCGGACTTCGGCACGGATGAAGAAGAAGACTGGGAAGAAGATGAAGAAACTGAGGAAAGCGAAGAAAATTCCGATAACGATAATAAGAAAACAGATATAGACATAGAACCTGTTCCGAAACCAGATAACGACCGAGATTCCGATAAAGATTCCGACACAGAAAAACCAGATGAAGACGACGGCAAGCCAACTCGTTCGGAATGCCTTGCTGCCGGAGGAAAATGGAATTCTGAAGATGAATTCTGTTTCAAAAGAGTTTACTGCGACGAAAAACCTGCCAACTCCTACTGGAATTTCGGATTGGGCGCAGCTGCTGACAGAGACAACGACTATGTCATTTATTATAAAAACGGCGAATGGGGCGAAACATACGCAACAGAATATGATTATGATAAAGAAGGACTGCCATGCAAATTCGTATGTAAGCCTCTTTACTTCTGGAACGGCTCTGAATGTATAAACGCCTGCGATCCCAATCCATGTTATGAGATTGAAAATTCCAACGGTTTATGCAGACAATTTTCTCATTTTTTCTATCTTTGCGACTGCAACATAGGATACAGCTGGCAGCCTGAGCAGTGTGTAAAGCATTCTGATAAAGTGGCTTTCGGAAGGCTCTGCACAGGTCAAAGAAGATGCTACGATAACGACAACAAGCCAGACTATAACCCTCAAGATTTTCTTTGCCCATCATCAGAGGATGAAGAGTTTTTCGGTCAGGATGCCTACTACGCATACCTGGGAAAGTGCATTCAAAAAGATTTTTCACTTAAAAAAACCGGTATTGAAAATGAAAACACTATTGTGGACAACAATTTGAAACTTGAATGGCAGCAGACTATATCAAAAGATTATTTTTATTGGGAAAAAGCCATAAAGTATTGCGAGGACCTTGAATACGGAGGTTACAACGACTGGCGGCTGCCAACTCCCAAAGAATTTATAAGCATTATCGACCATTACAGAGCCTACGTTCCCGAATATAATGAGACTTATTTCTGGTATTTCACAGAGAAAATAGAGAGATTCTGGACATCGGCTCCGCTTGTTTCCGATCATGAACTTGCATGGTACCTTGACTTATACGACAAGGCCTCACACATCCTTGGCTACTCTTCCGTGGGCAATAGCCGCAGAAGAGTCCGTTGCGTCAGAGGTGAAACGCCTGGAAACGCATCTTTCAAGACTGCGACCGTAAACGGAGACGAAATAGTAACGGACAGCACTACAGGTTTGATCTGGCAGAAAAATGACGCTTCCGGCAAAAAATGGCAGGAAGCTCTTGAATACTGCGAAAAACTTATTTATGCGGGATATTCAGACTGGAGACTTCCTAACATAAATGAACTCGCATCGCTTCTGAATTATGATAAATACGCTCCGGCATCCGATTTTCCTGATATTTCCCACGAATATTTCTGGTCTTCAACTACCTACATGGAATATGAAAATTATGCTCTGAATCTGTTTTTTCATAATGGGTATTTCGATCTTGCGACCAAAAATGTTTTTTATAACGTCAAGTGTGTGAGATAGGAGGCTGATATGAAAAAAATTTTTACAGCAACTCTTATTTTTCTCTTTTTATCGTGCAGCAACAGTTCAAAACACATTTCAGATAACGATTATTCCGCTGAAAATCCTGATACTGACGATATTGATAATATTGAGAATATTGACGATGACACGGAATCGGAATCTGATGAGGATATTGAAACCGTCGAAGACAACGATATCGAACCTGATTATGATACTGAAATCACTGATGATGGCGAAATCAAAGCTGACGAAGACGAGGAAAATACAGAAGATGAAAATATCGAACCTTTCATAGATCCGTGTCTTGAAGAACCGTGCAAAAATATTGAAAATTCAACAGGCAACTGCATCGCAAAAGGAAAAACCGGAAAGTATGTCTGCGTCTGCGATGAAAATCATGTCTGGTTTCCGAACAAAAAAATCTGCGAACCGGAAAACTCTTTCAAAGGTTTGTCGTGCACAGGACAAACACAATGCTACGACAACGAAAAAGAGATCCCATGCCCCGAAGAGGGAGAACCTTTCTTCGGTCAGGATGCGAACTATGCTGAAAAAAGACTGTGCCTTCCTCAGAATTTCACAATAAAACATTACGGATCGGACAAGACAGTCATAGACAACAATTCAGGACTCGAATGGGTTCTGGAAGTGTTTAATAATAAAGAAAACAAACTAAGTAACACTGACAATGAGGCTATAAAAGCATATTCAGACTGGAGGAACCCCTCTTCTCTGGAATACAACTCGATAATTGACAGCGGAACATTTGCACCGACCATAAACGAGGCTTATTTTCCAGACACTCCTTCAGGATTTTTCTACACAGAATCTTATATATCCGAAACCCCCTACCGTGATATCCGCTATATACCTCCATCTTACACAATAACTAGGGGAATGGATTTTAAAACAGGTTTATCTGACAGTTACAGCAAAGACAATTACAGTTCAAGTGGTGATCGCGAAACAAATATACGCCGCATAAGGGATACTTCGGAAAAAACCGGCTCATGCAATTTTGTTTTTTCATCTGATGATTATAAAATCGTTAACTTCCCGAAGCAGCGTATTATTATTGTGATTATCCAGTTGCCTGAACCTGGCAAAAACTGGGAAGAGTCTCTTGAATACTGCGAAAATCTTACATATGCCGGCATTTCAGACTGGCATCTTACCAATAGAAACGAAGTTCTGTTTTCGCTATCGTCGGAGGACAAATTTGTTGATTCAAATTATTACTTCTCGCCATTCTGGACATCAACCTCATATTTCGGAGATCCCACCAAGGCAATCGGTTTTTTGAACAGCAATTACATAAAAGCATATAACAAAACAGCGTACGGAAAAGCCGTGTCATGCATCGCCTTAGATCCCTGCCCTGGAGACAAAATGTGGACTGGAGAGAAATGTCTTCCAACCGAAGGGGTCGCATTTCAAGAAGGACAATGCGGCTGTAAAGAAGGATACGAGTTGGAAGACTCTTACTGCATTAAAGAAGAATACATCTGGGAAGATTCGCAATGGGTCAAACGGTGCAGCGACGACTTGTGCAAAGACAAAGCACATTCCACAGGGGTTTGTCTGAAAGTTAAGGAAGAGGACGGAATTAAAAAAGTTGCATGCAGGTGTGCTGAAAATTATTTCTTAGACTCCGATTTCGAGTGTATAAACCCGTGTGATGCCGATCCGTGTTCAGGCAAGGAAGAATACGACGGAAGCTGTTTTCCGACAGGACTTACCACTTTTACATGCGGCTGCAGCACCGGCTATTATGTTTCCTCAAAAGAATGCGTTTCTGTCACAAAAAACGACTGCTATGTAACCTATTCAGCAGCACCGTGCATAAACAGTGTTTCAGCAATAATCTGGTCTTCTACATCAGGTGGTATGTTGAAATGGGATGAAGCCAGCCAATACTGCGAAAACCTTGAAGAAGCCGGATACACCGACTGGAGACTCCCAAAAGCCGAAGAACTCTGGACTTTCGCACAGTCATGCAACAACATTCCGAAAGAATCGTGTGAAACAAGCGAAAGCAACGGATGTCTTTCGGAAGAATGCATCGCGCAATGTCAGTGCAAAAACAAACAAAACTCTGATTCAAGCAAGGAACTCTGGTCATCATCCTTCAAATCTGCCAATTCCGAAGAAGCTGTTGTTTTTTCTCTGCAGGACTACTCGCTGCAATTCCGCGACATAAAAACGAATGCCGTTAAGGTCAAATGCGTCAGGAATATCGAGTGAATTTTACCCGAAGAAAACTTTGAAAACGTCGCTTTTCTTACCGAGATAACGAGCAAGTACGCAAAAATCATACTGGACACTTTTTCATTTTTAAGAAGAACTGTCCATTAGAATTGGACAAAAATATAAATTTGTGATAAATTGTCCAGTAGAAGTTCTTTTTTCAGGAGGGAAAAATGATTAAAAGGGAGAAATACATCCAAGCAATACGCGAATTTTATGACAGCGATCTCATAAAAATAATAACAGGAATCAGGCGTTGCGGAAAATCGGTTATTCTCGGAGAAATCCATGACGAGATAAAGGAGAAATCCGACAACACGATTTATTTGGATTTTGAAGACACAGCTGTTCTTTCGGCTATACCGGATGAAGCATCTTTGATTTCATATATCGAAAACAACCGCAAAGATGCATTGTGTTATGTGTTTCTTGATGAAGTGCAGCGTGTTCAAGGGTGGGCTGGAGCCTGCAGGACTCTCAGAATCCGGAACTGTTCCGTTTTCATCAGCGGTTCGAACTCAAAACTGTTGTCACGTGAATTTACAAAAGAACTTTCCGGCCGCTATGTCTCGTTCAGGATCCATCCTTTCGTATACAAGGAACTTGCGGAATACGGGCGCGAACTCGGCAAAGAAATTTCGCTGACGGACTATATTGTCTGGGGCGGATTCCCGAAACGGATCGAATACAGCGGCGAAAGCGGTCAGAGGATATATCTCAATGAATTGAACGAAACCATCATTCTGAACGACATAATAAACCGCTATAACATCAGAAAAACCGAGATTTTCAAGCGGCTTGCGAATTTCATTTTTCTTTCGAACAGCAGGATTTTTTCAGTACGCTCCGTGGCGAAATACATGAAAGGAGTTGATTTGCCGTGTTCCGTCACAACAATAGCGAAATATATCGGATATCTGGAAGAAGCCTACGCGATAGCGACGATAAAACAATATTCCACGAAATCAAAACGCGAGCTGGAATATTATTTAAAACTCTACAACGAAGATGTCTCCTTAAATTCGATCCGCGTGATGAACAACAGATACGACCTTACGCACAACTTCGAAAATGTTGTTTACAACGAACTTGTTTACATGGGCTACACTCTTCAGGTTTATTCGGACAGCCGGCACGAAATCGACTTTGTGGCTAATAAAGGCAACAAACAGTACTATATCCAGGTGGCATACAGCGTTGCCGAGGAAAAGGCTTACGAACGGGAGTTTTCAGCGTTTGCCAAACTTGACAACACATGCCAGAAAATAGTGATCACAAATGACGATATCGACTATTCAACAAGTACTGTCCGCCATATAAAGTTCAAAGATTTTGTTTTGATGGATGAGCTGTAAATCTTTTTACCCGAACAAAACTTTGAAAACGTCGTTGTATTCCTTGACGAAAACGACTTCGATGCCAGATTTTATCTCGTCTTCGATGCTTTCATAAAGGGCTCTGTTCTGCTCCGGAATAAGGACTTTGGTAACTTCGTTGCGTTTCGCGGCGAGAAGTTTTTCCTTGAGCCCGCCGATAGGAAGCACTTCGCCGGTGAGGCTGATCTCGCCTGTCATCGCGGTTTTGGGGTCAATCGCCTTGTTCAAAAAGAGGCTTAAAAGTGCCGAAGTTATCGCTATCCCGGCACTCGGGCCGTCTTTCGGTGTCGCTCCTGCCGGGAAGTGAATGTGGATATCCTTGTCGCTTATCGTGAAATCGCCGCCGAGCCCGAATTTAGCCGCGTTGCTGCGGATGAATGAAAGTGCAATTCTTGCCGATTCCTGCATGACTTCACCCAGTTTTCCGGTGAGAAGAAGGTTTCCGCTTCCTTTCATCGAGTTTGCTTCGATCTTTAGTGTCGCACCGCCATACTGCGTCCAGGCAAGGCCTGTGATGACTCCTACCCTCTTTTCCTCGTCGAAATCGTGCTCCGAAAACGGCGGAAGTTTGAGATACTGCTCGACCACTTTCGGGGTTATCTTCTTCGCGAAATCCTTTTTCTGAACTTTGAGGGTTACGGTTTTTCGGCAGATCGAGCCGATGCACCTTTCAAGGTTTCTGACGCCGGCTTCGCGGGTATATCTTCTCGAAATGAAAAGAAGCGCCTCTTTCGTGAACTGGATCTCCTTAGGTGCGAGACCGTTGTTTTCAAGCTGACGAGGAATGAGATATTTCTTAGCGATCTCAATACGCTCCAAGTCGGTATAACCCGAAAGCCTGATGACTTCCATTCTGTCTTTGAGCGGTTCGGGAATCGTGTCTTCCCAGTTCGCCGTCGCGATAAAAAAGACTTTGCTGAGATCGAACGGAAGTCCGATATAGTTGTCTAAAAACGAGAAATTCTGCTCGGGATCAAGCACTTCAAGAAGAGCCGACGACGGATCCCCGCGGAAATCCTTTCCGAGCTTGTCTATCTCGTCAAGCATGAAAACAGGGTTATTCGACTTGCAGTTAGTGAGTCCTTTCAAAATCTTTCCCTGCATCGCGCCGACATAAGTGCGCCTGTGACCGCGTATTTCCGCCTCATCGTGCAGACCGCCCAAGCTCAGGCGGTAGAATTTGCGCTTCAAAGCACGGGCGATCGACTTTCCGAGCGAAGTTTTGCCGACTCCGGGAGGCCCGACGAAACAGAGGATCGGAGATTTCGAATTCTGGTCACCTTTAATCTGACGCACCGCGAGAAACTCCAAAATTCGCTCTTTTACGTCTTCAAGCCCGTAGTGATCGGCCTGAAGCACTTTTTCAGCCTCGTTTATGTCCTTGTTGTCCTCGGTCGATTCTTTCCACGGAAGCTCGAAAACAGAGTCTATCCATGAAGAGAGCATCGAAGAATCCTGCGAAAAAGGACTCATGCTTTTAAGCCGCTCGATCTGTT
>CAMZDX010000042.1 GCA_947305505.1 uncultured bacterium
ACAACTTTTCTTGAGCCGTCTTCGCAAACATAAAAAAGATACCTGTTATCGAAATAGTCGAATGCCCTAAAATCTACACCCATGTAGAGAAAACACCCTTTATGATATGCGAGTTCATCAGCAAACATTGGAGCAACGGCTTTATATTTTTTTTCAGCAGGGTCATAAATCATAACTTTAGATGTTGTGGTATAATTGCCAAGAGAAGTTGAAATATTCTCCAACTTGATTCCGATTTTCCCATCACTTATATTAAAATGTTTAAATGAACCGGCTGTGCCGTCAGGTGTCCATATTCCGTTGTTGAATGTGACATCACACTCATGTGGTCTATAAGGAAGTGGATGTTTTTCAGTTTTTTTATCCCATTCTGCTTGAGTAAAAGGCTTTATTTCCGTCATATCGCACGGGTAACCTTCTTTACATTCAGATTCCGGAGAAACTGCATAAAGTTTAGCCGCAGCTTCTTTCCATAGATTTGCCATGCACTGCGGATCTTTGACGGTCGGAGTGTCGCATTTGCGGCAGAAGTGGATGGTTTTGTCGTCGTTGTAGTAAGGAAATTTTGCTTTTGAAAGTTCAGGGCAATCTTCCGCACCTTGATAGTTGACATCGAGAGGTTCGTCAGTGTCGTTGTCAGTTTCAGTCTCATCAATGTCGGTAGCAGTATCAGAATCATCAATAGTTTCCAAATCTTGAGAATCACAATCATTATCCGTCGTTTCTAAATCCTGAGTGTCGGAATCTGAATCTGGAACAGTGTCGGCATCGTTTTTTGCCTTGTTGCCTGACGAGCAGGCAACAAGAGACGCTATGATAATAAATATGAATATTCTTAGATAGTTAGCCATTTTTACGCCTTATTCAGCAAACGGGCAAACTCCTTCCTTTTCACAATAGCAGTCCAAATCTCTTACGGCCTGCAATGCTACTCCCCTAAACTGATAAAGCAGCCATTTTCCTTCCCACTCGTCATAGCCGAAATAATATTTCTCAAATCCTTCAACTCGTTTCATACAAGTGGTTTTTTTCGTTTTTCTGTTGTGGAAACAGGCATTACAGTCTCCTTTTCCGTTCCCGTACAAAAATTCATTGTAAAAAACAAAGTCTTTGGTTACATTGCTTATCCCGAATCCGCCGCCTTCCCAAACATCGTCAGCCGATTCATGTTTGTCTGTAACCAATGAATACTCTTTTTTCCCGTTTGCTCCGATTTTCAGGCGTTTCATTGACATATTTTCAGAAATATCTGATTCATAAATTACTTCTGTTTCATCGTCTTCGTTTATTACAGGCGTTCTGATTTCTTCACTGTCTGTTTCATTTACCACGATACAGTCATTAACACTTTGGGGATTTTTCGATAAATCACAATAATACGCTTTGAAATAATCATCATAAAAAACAACTTTGTCATTTACAATTTGTGGTTCATAAGAAAGCCCTTCCATCAGTTTTGTCCACCTCCATTCGCCTACTTTGGCATACATGGTATATTTTGAACCGCCATCTTCTTCCTGAATGTTTGCAACAGCCCACTTTTCACTGAGTGCAGGAGTGTATGATAGAAAATTAATTTTTCTTGGATAAACAACTTTTCTTGAGCCGTCTTCGCAAACATAAAAAAGATACCTGTTATCGAAATCGTCGAATGATCTGAAATCTACACCCATGTAAAGAAAGCATCCTTTGTGATACACAAGTTCATCAGCAAACATTGGAGCAACAGCCTTATATTTTTTCTCGGCAGGGTCATAAATCATAACTTTAGATGTTGTGGTATAATTCCCAAGTTTAGTTGAAACATTCTCCAGTTTGATTCCGATTTTCCCGTCACTTATGTTAAAATGTTTAAATGAACCGGCTGTCCCGTCTGTTGCCCAACGGTCATTTGTTGATATGGACTGAGCAGATAATATAATATCGCATTCATGTGGTCGGTAAGGAAATGTGTGCCCAGTTTTTTCTTCCGATTCAATCCAATCTTCAAGTGTTCTATTTCTTATCCCTGTCATTTCACACGGATAGCCGTCTTTACATTCCGATTCCGGAGAAACAGCATAAAGTTTGGCGGCAGCTTCTTTCCATAGATTTGCCATGCACTGCGGATCTTTCACTGTCGGCGTGTCGCACTTGCGGCAGAAGTGGATGGTTTTGTCGTCGTTGTAGTAAGGGAATTTGGCTTTTGATAGTTCAGGGCAATCTTCCGCACCTTGATAGTCAACGTCAAGAGGTTCATCAGTGTCGTTGTCTGAATCGTCGGTTTCGGTATCGTCAATATTTGTATCAGAATCATCAATAGTTTCTGAATCTTGAATGTCGGAATCATAATCCGTCGTTTCCGAATCCTGAGTGTCGGAATCTGAATCCGGAACAGTGTCGGAATCGTTTTTTGCCTTGTTGCCTGACGAGCAGGCAACAAGAGATATGGCGATAATAAATATGAATATTCTTAGATAGTTAGCCATGTTATGCACCTTATTCAGCAAACGGGCAGATCCCTTCTTTTTCACAATAGCAGTCCAAATCTCTTACAGCCTGCAATGCTACTGATCTAAACTGATAAAGCAGCCATTTTCCTTCCCACTCATCATAGCCGAAGTAATATGTTTCCATTCCTTCAACTCGTTTCATACAAGTGGTTTTTTTGGTTTTTCTGTTGTGAAAACATGCGTTACAGTCCATTGTACTGCCATCCTCCAGAGTTTCGTTATAAAATATCATATCTCCTACAGCTCTGCTGATAGTATATCCGACAGATCCCCATGTTTCATTTCCAGATATATGTGTATCAAGAATTAAAGTACTCTTACCTTTTTTTCCGTCAGCTCCGATTTTCAGTCGCTTCATTGACATGTTTTCTGAAATATCCGATTCATAAATAATTTCTGTTTCATCGTCTTCGTTTATTACAGGCGTTCTGATTTCTTCACTGTCTGTTTCATTTACCACGATACAGTCATTAACACTTTGGGGATTTTTCGATAAATCACAATAATACGCTTTGAAATAATCATCATAAAAAACAACTTTGTCATTTACAATTTGTGGTTCATAAGAAAGCCCTTCCATCAGTTTTGTCCACCTCCATTCGCCTACTTTGGCATACATGGTATATTTTGAACCGCCATCTTCTTCCTGAATGTTTGCAACAGCCCACTTTTCACTGAGTGCAGGAGTGTATGATAGAAAATTAATTTTTCTTGGATAAACAACTTTTCTTGAGCCGTCTTCACATACATAAAACAGATACCTGTTATCGAAATAGTCAAATGATCTGAAATCTACACCCATGTAGAGAAAGCATCCTTTGTGATACACAAGTTCATCAGCAAACATTGGAGCAACCGCCTTATATTTTTTCTCGGCAGGGTCATAAATCATAACTTTAGATGTTGTGGTATAGTTCTTCAGTTTAGTTGAAATATTCTCCAATTTGATTCCGATTTTCCCGTCACTTATATTAAAATGTTTGAATGAACCGGCTGTGCCGTCACTTACCCAATTACCTTCTGCTGACGTTAAATTTGCATCAAGAATCATATCGCATTCGTGTGGACGATAGGGAAATTTATGATTTATTTTTTCTTCCAAACTAATCCAGTCTTGAAGAGTTTGCGGTTTCAAGTCTGGCATATCGCACGGATAGCCGTCTTTGCATTCCGATTCCGGTGAAACTGTATAAAGTTTGGCGGCAGCTTCTTTCCAGAGATTTGCCATGCACTGCGGATCTTTGACTGTCGGAGTGTCGCACTTGCGGCAGAAGTGAATGGTTTTGTCATCGTTGTAATAAGGGAATTTGGCTTTTGAAAGTTCAGGACAATCTTCCGCACCTTGATAGTCAACATCAAGAGGTTCATCAGTGTCGATATCGGAATCGTCAGTTTCAGTATCGTCAACGTCGGTGACAGTATCAGAATCATCAACTATTTCCAAATCTTGAGAATCACAATCATTATCCGTCGTTTCCGAATCCTGAGTGTTGGAATCCGCATCGGGAACAGTGTCGGAATCGTTTTTTGTCTTGTTGCCTGATGAGCAGGCAACAAGAGACGCTATGATAATAAATATTAATATTCTTAAATACTTCGTCATTTTACCACCTCGCTTAGAACCAGCCGTCACTTTCTTCGCAGCTGCTTTCATTATAACTACTGCATGTCGAGTTGCATACTGCTGTACCGCCTATATAGTCGGAATCTATAGCAGTGCATTTGACGGAATCGCCGTCACATACTTCGCCCTTTTCTACTATTCCGTTTCCGCAGACGGGAACGATTTCATTCATTGCTGCGATTCGGATTTTGTTTCCTTGCGGGAAGTAACCGTATCCGTTGTATGTGTAACCTTCAGCAAAGTTGTCAATATCGCCAGTTTTCGAGATATAAACAGGTTTGTTGCCGTTGTAGGTCAACTCATAAACCTTGCCGAGGTTAGAAACCAGAATCCTGTTGTCTATTGTGAGTACAAGTTTCGGATCCAGCTTGTAACTGAACGAGGTCGTTATTTTTTCAAATGTTTCGGCATCGTATCTTTTCAATCCGATCCAGTCGTAAAGGTGAATTGTTCCGTCTTTGATCACAAGTGTTGAAACATCACCCGAAGTGTTTACCTTCTGCACGATTTTCAAGCTTTCGCTATCGAGTTTTTTCAAACCCTGTCCGTCTCCGATTATCAGATATTTCCCGTATTTTCTGATTGCGGCACTGTCTCCGTAGGTAGATATGTGCTTTTCAACCATAAAATCCGAGCCGTCGAATTTCAGAACATCGATTCCGTTGCCCGAAGCGGCAAAAATTCTTGTTCCTTCAACCCTGACGTCTCTGACTGCTCCGAAAAGATTGATTTTACTCTTCAAAACAGGATTTGCAGGTTCAGAAATGTCGTAAACGTTTATTCCGTTTAAATGTGCCGCAAAAAGATACTTCCCGAGTCCGTCAACTGCGAATATCTTTGTTTTCGCATTAAATTCCGCGTATTCCGGATCCATGAACATGCTGCAGAACCCGCCCGTATTGAATCCCTGCCAGAAGTAAGAGGAATCACTTGCAAAGCACGGTTCGTAATTCGTGGAATCGTCAACTCCACCAATCTGGACGAGACCTTCTTCCTCTATCTGACCGCTGTCAGTGTTGAGAATCATCTGTTCAGCTACACTGCCTGCCAGAGTTGTCTGATCAACCAGAAGAAGTTTTTCCTCGTTTCTTCTGATGAAAACCTTGAAGAGGTCCTTTCCTGTATCGGCATTTACAACCTGCCAGCCGTTTTCGGCATCGAATTTCCAGACGTCGCGTTTCGATTCAATGGTTTTGCCGTCGAAATTTCCGCCGCCTGCGAGATAAATTCCGCTGTCATCTGAATAGCTGTTGAAAATAGTTCTTGCAGACGGTTTCTGTGCTGATTCAACATTATTCAAAAAATACCCTTTATCTGTCGAAACTATCTCGAACATTTCAAAATATCTGCCGTCATTTCCCGTCAGATAAACATGATTGCCGTATTCAAGAAAAGCATAATCGTTTAATGCCGGAAGTCTCTTAATTTCTTCATCAATTGCATTTTCTGCAATGATGAAAAGCGAATATTCACTGCCCTTTTCATTTTTAAGAAGTATGAAAATCCTGTCGTTTGCGACATAAAGTCCGGCAGGTTCGAGATATGCCGGGATATTGTCGAAATTTCTGATTGCTGCCCATCCCGAAGTGTTTTCAACAACATCGTATTTAAGTGAGATTTTTCCTGTCTCGGAATCCTTGTCCAATGCAAAAATTCCGCCGTTGTGTTCAGATAAAGCCTTGAAAGATTTATCGACATAAATCGGAATTGAATTGATGGAATCATTCCATTTTCCTATCCATTTATCAAATCTGTTCCACTCTTTTTCCGGATCAAGCCACCCTTCTCTCAGGTGCATCTGACGCAACCATTCATCAAAATATATTATTTTTTCCGGTTCAATAGGATCAATTGAAACTGGCAGTTCCCAATTCCTTTTGTAATATCCGATAGTCTGATCACACCATCTTCTGCTTCTTGCATACCGTTCATCGTTATAAAAATGGTCGGCATTTATCTTGCCGTTAGATATGTATTTATCGTTTTCTCCTTTTACGCCGATAGAAAGAGTGTATTTAAAGTGTGCAATATCTTTCCCTACAGGAAGTGTTTCTGGATAAAGTTGAGACCATGTTCCAGGGAAATCATCAGCAAAATTTTTTCTCCAATCCCAGTAGATTTTTTTGTTTTCGACATTGCTTGCTGTCAATGTTTTGTTACATATAGACTCAAACTGCCAATCATTAGTCGGAATGTTTTCCATACCATGGTATCTCGTTATTTGCTGTTCTTCGGAAGCAAAAAGACATTCAGGAATATACGACCATTTGAGTTCCCGCCATGATAGAGCCCCGTTATCATTAATAGGTTTCGGTTCAGAACCGTGACTGAAAGGATAGTTCCCGATTTTGTGCGGAAGATTTTTGTAGGTTTCAGAGTTTTGTGTATTCGTACACCTGCCGTCTGTTCCCCACAACCCTCTTTGATCAAGCGGCAGACCGCAGTATCTCAAGCTCTGTTCCCTTGAGTCTTGTTCCAATTTTTCCGGATCAGTTGAGTTCTCCGAATCAGAACCATACATCCTTAAATCAATCGAAAGATATTCGTTCATAACTTTCGGCATCATAAAAAAATTGAGATTAGAAATAGGATTAGTTCTCTCTCTGCTGTAAGAATTAACCTGAACAACTTTGGAATAGCGTGTGGGTAATTTATCGCATTCATCACCTTGACCGTTCAGGTTGTGATCCGGCTGCCAATAAAAAACACCGTTCCATGAGCCATAGACATTAGCTTTTTTATTTGATGACATCGCCAATGCTCCGATGCCGCTGTCAGCTTTTGGATCTGGATCTATGCCAAATATTATTTCACCGGTCTCGGCCAGAACAAAAGGATTCTTCTTGCCAGGACAATTGTCTACAAAATTCAAGCGGTTATCATATCCATTCATCATCATGTACGTCCTGCCGTCAAGGGAAAGATGCAGACGGTTTTCATATTTGTGTTCATAAATAACTTTATGAGCTTCAGGACTCAAATTCCGTAAATCATCACTATAAAAATCATTACAGGAAAAACTATGCTCGTCACAGACCTCATCTACATCCTCATCTAGGCAAAAATAAATTCCCATGTCATGATGATCTGGCAAATACGGGCAACTGTCTTTTTCGTTCGGAATACCGTCGCCGTCAATGTCTTCATCGCAAGCATCTCCGATGCCATCACCGTCAAGATCTTGCTGATCATTATTATGGACAAAGGGACAATTGTCGTAAATATCACCAAAATTATCTTTATCATAATTGGTCAGTTTAAAATGATAAACAGAGTAATGTTCTTGAGTGCCTGATTTGTTGTGTAATATTAAAATTCTTAAATCATAATCTCCGATATTTCCTGTATCTATTCCTTCGAGTTCTGTGACTCTAGTACATACATCTTCCGTACAACCATCCACATCAGGATCGTATTGCATATTTATAAATCCGATTCTTACCCCTTTAATATCTTCGCATTTTTCAGATGAAAATTTTAAAAAATTGTCGTCATTGAAATAATATATGTGAATTCCAGTATGTTCGGATTTTTCATCTCTTTCATCATCATGAACATAGAAAAAATATCTTCCATTTGGAGAAAAAGCAAAACCTTGTTTCCAGTGATGGGAAGTTAATTCATTATGATTTATTTCATTTCCGTTTTTATCGTATAAGAAAATTCTATCCTCACAGTCTCTCAGCCATAAACCCTTTACATCCAACATTTTTTTGCCATAAACATAATTTCCTTCATCGAATGCTCCGTAGAACCAACTTCTGCCCTGTCTGTGTATTGCTGAACCAAATGATTCATATTTTATATCATGAGTATGGATTTTATCTTCAAATTCTTTTTTGTAATCATTCCATGGATATATCTCTAGTTGCTGTTTTCTGGAAACATATAAATTGCCTTCAAAAAAGGTTATATCTTTGAAATTGTTGCCATCTATAACATTTACTTTTTCGGAATCGGAAAATAATTCATCATTTACTCGAAAAGTGTCAATCCAATTGTTTTTTGATAGAATCCAATACTTTCCGTCAATGTTTGCAAGTCCTTGTGTTTCATGGTGTCCGATATTCCCAGAACCATTTGATCTATGATCTGGAGCAATAGTGTAATTTTGAAAAGTCAATTGTGGAAAATAAATTACAGGGGTGTCCGGATCATAGCTTTGCAGTGTTATGATTGGAATACCTTCCGATGGATTATAGTCATCAGGTATTTCTTCTGTAAAGCTGTTTTTAACAAAAAATAAAAACACCAAAATTGCAAAGATTTTTAATTTTTTCATTTTATATCTCCTTTGGAAAGCCATAAAAAACACACCAAATAAAATACTTTTTACTTACTGTTTAGCGAGTTTAGTTCTGAAAATATTAAGTCTATTGCTGCAATAGGCAGAGTTGACGTTGTCATCTGCGGAAGCAAAGCTATTGTCAGCACCGATGACTCCAAAGTTAAAGTCATGGTCATCCCGACGAACGAAGAGCTCGTTTTTGTAAGGGATTCCAAGAAACTTTATGAAGAGAAGTCGGCAAAAAATAACTCCTTGACTGATATTTTTTCTAATCAAAACTTTTCTCATCTTTCGGAACTTTTGTAACAAACAAGGTTTTATTATACTGGATATCCAAAAATTAACAAGGAAAAATTTGATTCGCCGCCGTTTGGTATTAAATTCTAACCGCGGTTGATTTTTTTAAGGTGATTCGTGTTCATACCGACTACAAAAAAAGAACTTGACGCTCTCGGCTGGGAAAAGTGCGACATCATTTTCGTAAGCGGAGATGCCTACATTGACACCTATTTCGACGGATGCGCCCTTTTAGGCAAGTACTTGATAAAACACGGTTTCCGCGTCGGGATAATCTCGCAGCCAGACATAAATTCTCCAGATGACATCAACCGTCTCGGCGTTCCCGAACTTTTCTGGGGAGTTAGCGGCGGCGCAATGGACAGCATGGTAGCGAACTACACTTCGCTCGGACTCAGGCGCAAAGAAGATGATTTAACACCGGGCGGGATAAACAACAAACGCCCCGACAGAGCGGTTTTAAAGTATGTGAACCTCATCCAGCGCACTTTTACCGAGAAGAAGTTGATAACGATAGGCGGGATCGAAGCGTCGCTGAGACGTTTTGCACACTACGATTCGCACACCGACAAAATCAGAGGCTCGATCCTAGCCGATTCCAAAGCAGATATTCTCGTTTTCGGAATGGGTGAAAGAGCAAATTTAGAACTTGCCGAAACTCTGAAAAGCGGCGGAAACATTGAAGAAATCCGCGGCATCTGCCGCATGTCAAAAACCGTGCCGGATGGTTTCGTGCAGCTTCCCGATTTTGAAGAGTGTGCCGCTTCAAAAGACAAGTTTCTTGAAATGTCGAAACTCTTTTTCAAATCGTGCAAACTCAAAAAAGGTATTTTCCAGAAACAGACGGGAAGGTTCGTCGTGCAGAATCCGCCTGCACTACCGCTCACAAGTGAAGAACTTGACGAGATCCATGAACTTGATTTTGAAAGGAAAGTTCACCCCTACTACGCCGCAATGGGAGAAGTCCGCGCACTCGACACGATAAAGACTTCGGTTTTAACTCACCGCGGCTGCTTCGGAGCATGCTCATTCTGCTCGATTACGGCTCATCAGGGAGCGGACATCGTTTCCCGAAGCGAAGAATCGATAATCCGCGAGATCACAGAAATTGCGAAACGTCCTGATTTCAACGGTGTGATAAACGATCTCGGCGGTCCGACTGCAAACATGTACGGCATGGATTTTGTCAAAGGTGAAAACGGGCACTGCGCCTTGAAAGAGTGCCTTTTCCCCGAAGTCTGCAACAAGCTTCCCGTTGACCACTCGCGCCAGATCGCGCTTCTTAAAAAAGTCAGAAAGATCAAGAATATCAAGCACATATTCATTTCTTCAGGCATCCGCTACGACCTTATTTTAGCTGATAAAATTCACGGAGAGGAATATCTTCGTGAAATTCTGACGCATCACATTTCAGGACAGATGAAAATCGCGCCGGAACACATAATCAAAAATGTCACCGATTTAATGAATAAACCCGACGGCAGAAATCTCAAGGAATTCAAAGAGTTGTTTGACAGAACCGTTAAAAAACTCAAAAGTCCGCTGTTTCTTACCTATTACTTTATCGCCGCATTTCCGGGATGCACCGAGCGTGACCAGATCGAAGCGAAAAAATTCATCTCACAAATTTTGAAAACCAACCCGAAACAGGTGCAGATATTCACTCCGACGCCGTCAACAGAAGCTACCGCGCTATACTGGACTGAGAAAAGTTTTGACGGAAAAAAGATTTTTGTCGAAAAGAATTTCTCAAAAAGAAAACGTCAGAAAGAAATAATCACCGAAAGGAAAAAAATCTAAGAAATATCTGAACTGAAAAGACTGGAAATCGCCTCGTTTACAGATTTAAAAAGTTCGGCAAGTTTTTCGTCTTTTTCAGACAATGATTTGATTTCATTAAGCAAAACTTCTTTTTCCCCGCGAGCCGCCGGACCGGTTATTCCTTTGATTCCGTTACGGAAAATGTTGTCGAGAGAAGAATTGACCAGCTGACGGATGAGTTTTTCAGAAACTTCTTTTGAAAATCCGGATGATTCGAGAAGTTTCAGAGTCTGTAAAGCGAAAAACTGAGTGAAATTTCCGCTAATTACAGCCGAAGTGTGATAAAGCGGACCGGGGGTTACAGTGCAATAAACGAAATCAAGCCCTGTTTTTTTCAGCATTTCTTCAAAAGTATAATTTTTCTTGCCCCAAAGCGTAAAAAGTATTTGATTTAATTCAGTTTTTTTATTTATCGAAGAATAAGGGTGAAGCAGAAAAGCACGCTCACTCTCAAAATGCGTTGCCGCCGAAAAATGAACCGCAAAAATTTCCGGATTTTTCCGCAAAGTTTCTTCAAGAAGTGTCTTCACGCCAGAATCGGAAACTGCAAGAAACAAAATTCCTTCCCTGTTTTCAGGCACTGTTTCAAGAATTTCGTGATTGATTCCGCGCACTTGCAGAAATTTTGAGAGAGCGGTTCCTACATTCCCCTGCCCGATCAGAAAAATATTCATGTTTTAGGATTACATTCCCTGAAGTTTGCCTTTGAGGTCTTCTCCGCCCAGAACGTGAGCGTGGAAGTGAGGAACAGCCTGACCTGAATCTTTGCCGGAGTTTACGACTACGCGATAGCCGCTTTCTGACATATTTTCCATAGCCGCAATCTTTTTTGCGACAGTGAAAAGAGATGCAAAAATCTTTTCGTCATCTTTTTCGATCTCATTCACCGATTTGATATGTTTTTTCGTGATTATAAGATCGTGAACTTTGCAAAGCGGATTGATGTCGCGGATAACGATAAAATTTTCGTCTTCGTAAAGTCTCGGTGAAGGGATGTCACCTTTCACAATTTTGCAGAAAATGCAGTCGCACATTTTTAACTCCTCTAAATTATTGCTGTTTGGGATCAAGATTGGTTATTTCAAACTCTTTTGTGCCCATCCATTTATAAGTTCCGGCACAATCTGCGGGAAGATCACCTATAAAAACAGCCGCACTGTGGGTTCCGATACCCAGAACGGCAGCAAGCCCATCGTCAAACGGAATCTCAAAACCGTGGTTATATGTTCCGTTGCACTGTGTTGTAAGATCGATTCTCTCCGCTTCGGCATCGATACTTCGTTCTGCCGCAACGACTGATTCGTCTTTGTTTTTGTAGTATCTGACTCTAACGTGAACTTTTTCAGAATATGCGTCAGGATCACAAGCCCAGCCTGTGATCGTGCCGTTTTCAGCCGATTCAAATTCGCCCTTCGGCTCGTTTTTGGTCGTAGCGTAAATCGTCAAATTATCAACGACAAAACCCGGACCTTCGACATAACTGTCACTTTTGAACCTCAAACCGAAAAGGAATGTCTCGGTTTTGCATGATTCCGGAATCGTCCATTCAAGCTCAGTCCATTTTTGTTTCGAATAAGTACACTTTTTAGACAAGAAAGTATAACCATCGTCGAATTTAGGATCGACCCATGAACTCTCAGCACTTCCCTTGCATGTCGATTCCAAATAGTCATAGTTATTGTTATCACATGAAGTTATCCAGTTTGCTCCGCGGACATAGAATTTTGCTTTTACCTTGCACTGACCGCACTGTGAGAGATTCGTTACAGGGAGGACAGAATAGTGATTCGTGCTTGATTTATAGGTTGAATAGTTTCCGAAACTGTAGCTTCCGCCATGCGTAAGAACAGGTTCAACCTCATCAGGAAGCAAAGTTGTCGGAACAACATTCCAGTAAGGATAGGTATATGTCGCATAATCTGCAAATCCCTGTGGCGTGCCGTCTTCCCAGTCATATTTTCCGCCGTGAGGCAGTGCCGCTATCGCATCAGCGCAGGCTGCCGGATCAGTCGGAAGTTCGACATCATGATCAGCATCACTATCAACGTCTGCATCGATATCATTATCCATATCTCCGATCTCAGTGTCTTCATCGCCTACACTGTCGCTATCACCGTCGCTACCGCCGTCATTATCGGAATCATCACCGCCTTCGCTGTCATTATTTTCGTTGTCGGCATCATTTCCGGTAGTGTTTTCATCTGATGTTTCAGCATCGTTTCCTTCTTCGTTATCGGCATCGCTGATGTTTTCTTTGTCGGCATTTTCATTTCCGCCGTTGTCGGTGGTTTCGCTGTCATTTTCTTCAACAGAATCGCCATCTGAAGTCTGAGTGCCGTCTTCATCTGAAGATTCCTCATCTTTATCAGAGGCTTCGGCAGTGTCTTTATCTGAATTTTCAGCTGAGTCCTTATCTGAAGAAGGCTCTGAATTTTCGTCATTGTCCACCGCTGCAGGTTCAGGCAAATCAGAATCGTTTTCGCTGTCATTGTCGTTTGTGTTTCCACCCTCGTTCTGACCGCCGTCCGGAAGAGTTTCACCGGAAGAAGTATCGCTGTCCGAACCGACAGGATCGACTACTGCACCGGCATGAACGCAAAAGCCGTCAAAACAGGAATATGAACTGTCAGGACAGTCTGAAACAGTAATGCACGGAATCAGAGGTTCATCACCGTTAGAGCATGAAACAACAAACAAAAGAGTTAAAACAAGCCAAAAGAGATTTCTTTTCATATCTTACCTCCACAAAAAGCGGTAAATTTTACTCAAACAAAAGAGTTTGACAAAAAAATTATATGTTATTCTGAAATTTTAGTTTTAAGATAATACGATTTCAGCATCTTATAAACTATAGGAGCCGCAGTACTTCCTCCGTGGGCACCGCTTTCGACAACGGCAACAGCGACGACTTCCGGGTTTTTGTACGGAAAAAACGCCGCAAAAAGGGCGTCATCCTGAGTCATAAGCTTTTTCTCGTCTTCGGTGTGGTCTATGTTTCTTCTTTCGGCATTCGAAATGACCTGGCTCGTTCCGGTCTTTCCGGCTGCATCGGGAATCGTGTGGTCAGCGTGGTGGAATGCAGTTCCGCCGGGCTCGTTCGTAACAGACCAGAGAGATTTGTTCACATCTTTGAAATGCTGCTGTTTTATGTTGAGAACGCGGATAACTTCATTTTCGATTTCGGTAGCAGAGCCGTCTTCATGGATTATTTCATCAACGATTTTAGGCTTTACTATTATTCCGCCGTTCGCAAATGCGGCATAAGCCACCGCAATCTGCAGCGGAGTCATTCTGATATCGCCCTGCCCGATCGACATATTCATCAACATTCCGTTGTTTATCCTCATTCCGGGATAGTTCATCGCAAACCAGCTTCGCGTCGGCAGGATCCCGTTTTCTTCACCGGGAAGAT
>CAMZDX010000043.1 GCA_947305505.1 uncultured bacterium
CTCTCATCGGGCAGACTCCCGAGATCGCGCCGCTTGACAAAAGGCTTTACGCACTCCGCGACGTGACGGGAACGGTCGAATCGGTGCCGCTTATCGCTTCTTCGATCATGAGCAAAAAGCTGGCTGAAGGAATAAACGGCCTTATTCTCGATATCAAGATCGGCGAAGGCGCTTTCATGAAAGATCTCGCTTCGGGGACGCGTCTGGCCAAGACGATGCGGGCAATCGGAAAGCGCTTCGGAAGAAGTGTCGACGTTCTTTTCACGAATATGGACGAGCCTTTGGGTTACACTACCGGAAACGCGCTTGAGATAAAGGAATCCCTTGACGTAATGCAGGGAAAATACGTGCCGCAGGTCACAGAACTCACGCTTAGAATGGCGGCAGTCCTCATGAAAACTTTCAAAATGGCAGCTTCCATCGAAGAAGGGGAAGAAAAAGCGAAAAAAATGCTTGAAACCGGAAAAGTTCTCGAAAGATTTGCAAAAACCGTCAAACTTCAGGGCGGAGATCCGAAAGTCACCGAAAACTATTCGATTCTTCCTGAAAGCCGCTTCAGAAAAGAGGTTCGCGCAACTGAAAGCGGTGTCATCACAAAAATCGATGCACTCGATTTCGGCAAGGCGCTTATTCGCCTGGGCGGCGGCAGACTCCGTCAGGAAGACAGCGTGAACAAGGCTGTCGGATTCGTTTTTGCGAAAAAAGCGGGAGAATCCGTCAAAAAAGGAGACCTTATCTACACGATACATTACGACGAGGAAGAAAGGCTTGAAAGTGCAAACGAGCACCTTGAAAACGCAGTTAAAATTTCGGAAAAAGCGCATGAAGCGTCCCCGCTCATACTCGGAAGTCTATAAAAATGCTTGACGATAAGATTTTTACATTCAACAGCTACATGAAGCGGAAATTCGGCGGCCGAGTCGCCCGCATCTCGATGAGCACAGGCTTTGACTGCCCCTGGAACAAGTGCATTTTCTGCCGGAAAGAGTCGTTTTCGCCCAATGTTTCGGTCGATATGACGAAAGAAAACAGGCTTGAAACGCTTGAAAGAAGCATGAACTTCCTCAAAAACCGCTACGGCAACAAATTTTTTGCGGCATACTTCCAGAGCGGAACTTCCACTTTCGGCGACAAGGAAACTTTAGCGAAAATGTACCGCGAAGCCGCATCGATAAAGGGTGTCGTGGCAATGATCTTTTCGACGCGCCCCGATTATTTAGGCAAAGAAGAGATTCAGCTGATCCTCGACTGTGTGCCGAAAAACATAGATGAAATCTGGATAGAGCTCGGTTTGCAGTCCACAAACGACTGCTCTTTAAAGTGGATAAACCGCGGCCACGACGCGGCGTGCTACTTCAAAGCGATTGAAAATGTCGAAAAATACGGCGAGAACAAAATCAAAGTCGCTCCGCACATAATTTTAGGACTTCCAGGCGAAACCGAAGAAGACATGATGAATACCGTCCTTCAAAGCACGCAAAGCCCCGTTGTAAAAGGGTTGAAGCTCCATCACCTGCAGATCCACAACCTCACTCCGCTTGAAAAAATCTATGCCGAAAATCCGTTCCCGCTCCTTTCAGTCGAAAAATATATCGAAATCACGGCTAAAATCATCGCGAAACTGCCTCCCGACAAAGTTTTGTTCAGGCTTTTCACAACTGCACCGGCGGAATATCTCATCGCTCCGAAATGGAATCTCGGAACGCAGGAAGCCCTCTGCAAATTCGAGGAATATCTTGACGCAAACCACATCACGCAGGGATGTCAAAGATTCACGGAATAAGCCTTTACGAAACCAGAAAATAGGAAATTACTGAAACAGTTTTTTCAAAGAACTCAGGTTTTTCGTTCAGAAGTTCATGGAACCCTTTTGCGATAAGGGTTTTGCGGCAGTTTACGAACTTTGATGCGACAAGATCCTGGCAGTTGTTGTCAACTACAGTGTCACATTCAGCCTGAACAAGCAGGACAGGAACTTTGACTTTTTCCGCCGCAACAGGCAGTTTTTCCATAGCCTTCATGCTTTCAGAAACCCATTGAAACGATGGTCCGCCCAAGGCGAAAGATGGATTTTCAGTCACGAATTTCTGCTGCCGCATATAGTTTTCAAAACTCTGAGTGAGGTGGGTTTTTTCAAAAGGTTTGAGATAGTCCTTCGCACTTTTTCCAAAAGCGTAAAACCTGCTGAAACCTAAGCGGCATGCACCTTTCACGATGGTTGTTACCAAAAATTCAGGCATGTCGTAAATCAAACCCCACATCGGGCTCGTAAAAACAATTTTTGAAAAAGTTTCAGGGCATCTTGCCGCAAGAAGAAGGGACACTGCTCCTCCCATCGAGTGCGAAACAAGGAAAATATCTTTTTGCTTCGCATATTCAAGGACGGTATTTTTGAGAAAATCCTCGGTGTCATCGACATAAAAACTGAAATCCTCGACATACCCTTTTTCGCTTTCGGCAAGCATCCTGCCGCTCGCCCCCTGCCCTCTGTGGTCAAGCGCGAAAACAGTAAAACCGAGTTCATTCATCCGCTCGAAAAAAGGGTGGTACTTCAAAAAATACTCAGCCCTGCCGGTGAGAAAAAGAATAACGGCCTTCTCGTGCTCCGCTTTAAAAGAGGAATACGCTATCTTAATGTTTCCGTGTCTGCTTTGAAAAAAATCGATGTTTTCAAACATTTTCAGCCTCAAGCATCAAAAAACGGATTATTTTACACGTGAAAAAAGATTTTAAAATTTTTGGCGGCATACTTTTCATGACTTGTTTTCCATTCATTTATCTGCTATAAGAACGCGCTTTTTTATGGGGAAGAAATGCCTGATAAAATTTCTGAAAAATTCGATGTTTTGAGTGTAAAACTTAAAGGGAAAAACCTTATCGAAGCAGCTGCCGGAACAGGAAAGACCTATTCTATCGCAATAATGGTCCTCCGGTGGATAGTAAGCACGGATCTCCCGATCGATTCAGTTCTTGCGGTGACTTTCACGAACTATGCGACAGCCGAACTTAAAGAGAGGATACTCAACTTTCTTGAAGAAGCTCTCGCCTTCTTTGAAACAGGAAAATGCAAAGATGATACCATAGAAAAAGTCTGCAGAGAAATTCCGGAAAACGAGCAGAAAAAGGCTGTAAAAAAACTGAAAGCCGCAATAAACGACTTTGACACCGCTTCGATATTCACTATCCACGGTTTCTGCCAGAAACTTATCCGCGAACACGCTTTCGAACTGGGAATAGACTTCAAAATGGAACTTTCGGAAGATGCTGATCTCTCAAACGAGGCCGCCACAGCTTTTTTCAGAGAAAATATAATGAACTGCGAACAGCTTGACGAAAACGGCAGAAACCTTCTTGAAAACAGGATTTTCAGAGGAATGCTCTCCAGAAAAAGTCTGAAAGAGTTCATTTCAAAAGCGGGTATAGGCATTGAAAACAAAAATATAAAAATCAGCACAGATGAGCTCAAGGTTCCTCTTGCAGATAAAATCGCCGGTATTTATAAAAATTTTGCCGAAAACGCTCCGCTCATAGTCAAAGAGAACCGTGAAAGAAAAAACGTCATGGGTTTTGACGATATCCTGCTCATAATATACGAAGTTCTGAAAGATACGGAAAGCAGCTCTGCAAAATCGCTTCGGGAAATCATGAAAGAGCGTTACAGCCTTGTTCTTATCGACGAATTTCAGGATACCGATCCGCTTCAGTACTTCATTTTCAAGACTCTTTTCTGCAACGGGAATCATACCGTCTTTTTCATCGGAGATCCGAAACAGTCGATTTATGCGTTCAGAAAAGCCGATATTTTTTCATATATCGAGGCAAAAAAAGAGGTCGACAATATTTATATCATGAACAGGAACTTCCGTTCTTCGCGGAACGCAGTCGAAGCAACAAACAAAGTTTTCAATTCCGCCGATATTTTCGGCGACGATTCTCTTATCAAATATGAACCTGTATCGGCTGCAAAAAGCGAAAAAGAATATTCGCTGACAATAAACGGAAAGGCGCTGCCCGGCTTGATGGTACGCGAAACGGAAGCAGTCAGGAACAAAACCGAGCTTCAGAAAAAGCTCTCCCTGCATGTTTCGCAGGCGATACGCGAAATGATAAAAAAAGATTCTCCGTTCAAAATCAGGGAAAAAACAGAGAACGGAATTTCCGAAAGAGAGGTCAAAGCTTCAGATATCGCAGTGCTCACCGCAAAAAACGATTTTGCTTTGGAATTATGCGAAAATCTGAAAAAAGCGGGTATTCCGGCGATCGTCGAAGCGGATACTGCAAAACAGCTCAGCATTTTTTCTTCCGATGAAGCTCTAAGTCTGCAAAAACTTCTTTCAGCCGCAGCAACTGAAGGTTTAGCTGAGTTCAAAACGCTTCTTCTCACTTTTTTCTATAACAAAACCGTGGACGATATCGCGTGCAGCAACGATACAGTGTCGGAACTCTGCGAAAAATTCGTTTCCTGTTTTAAAGACTGGAACCAGAAAGGGTTTTTCGCCGCTTTTTCCAAGTTTACGGAAGATAAAAATATCCTCGGCAACATTGCGGAAAAAGGAGAAAAAACGGTCACTGTTCTGCGGCAGCTGGCGGAGCTGATACATAAACACGAACTATCCGAAGGCTTCTCCCCGCTTTATACGCTAAAATGGTTCAGCGAAAAAATCGAAGATGCCGCACAAAACGACAAAAACATTCCGGAAGAAGAATCGATCCGCGCAGAAAGCGGTAAAACTGACTGCGTGAGGATAATGACTCTGCACAAAAGCAAAGGGCTTGAATTCAACATCGTGTTTTTCCCGTTTATTCTCAACTCTGCAACCGGCTGCAAATGGGTGCTTCAGCACAGAAAAACATCCTCGGGTTACGAAAGAAGCATGATTTTCATGCCGGCAAAAGAAGCTGAAAAAGATCAGCCCGGACAAATGCCTAACGATGACAAACTTGAAGAGATCCGCAGGATCTATGTAGGAATCACGCGGGCAAAATATCTCACGGTGTGCTACACTCAGCAGAAAGAAGAGTATCTGGAAAAGACATCTCTTTTTGTTAACAATGAAGATTCGGAATTTATAAACAAAGAACAGCTCAAGACGGAAGAGTGCGGAACTTCCAAACTTATAACGAAAAAAAATACCGCAGAAAAACCGGAACTGCTCGCACCTGAAGAGGCGACGCGCGAAATAAAGCCGGAATGGGCGCTCACAAGTTTCAGCGGCATAATTTCACACGGACAAAACGAAGAATCTTTGGAAAATGAAGATGAAAATCTTGATACGCCTGAAAATATGGAAAACCGCATAGGAAGTGAAAATGAAACTGAAACCGCTCCCATGGCGCTATTTCCGAGCGGAACCGAAGCGGGAACAGTTCTCCACTCGATTTTTGAAGAAGCTGACTTTTCCTGCACAGACAACAGCGAAATTATCCGCACTATTCTGAAAAAGAAAATGAACTTCAGCAGTGACGAGCTTGAAAAGGCGGTCTCAACTGTAAACGAATGTCTCAACAGCGTCTGCTCCGCACCGCTTTTTGAGGGCGGCGGAACTTTGAGAGACGTGCAAAACAGCAAAACGGCTGAAATGGAATTTTTTCTTTCCATAAAAAGCGAGCTTCATGAAGGAAAACTGTCAAAAATCATCGAAGACAATTACAGAACGATAAAACTTGAAGCTGACAGCGTCAAAAAAGGTTTTCTGCACGGATTCATCGACCTTGTCGCAAAATTTGACGGGAAATATTACGTTATCGACTGGAAATCGAACAATCTGGGCGACTACACCTGCGATTACGACAGAAAAAACATCGAAGCCGAGATGAAAAAACACAACTACTATCTGCAGTACATGCTTTATCTCGCGGCATTCGACAGCTATATGCAGAAAGTCGATGCAAACTATTCTTATGAAAAGAATTTCGGCGGAATAAAGTATGTTTTTCTGCGCGGAGTAAAGCCTGGGAGCATAGAGACAGGCGTTTTTTCCGACAGACCTGAAGAATCCGAATTAAGAAAAATTCAAAAACTTTTCGAAGGTGAGAAATGATTTTCGGCAATAGAATCGACCTGCTGAGCAAAATGAAAAACCTGCATCTCGTTACCGATGCCTCGACAAATATCGCCGAATTTCTGTGCGGACTTGAAAAAAATCTCACCGGAGAAGAAAAACAGACTCTCGCCGCAGCCGCAGCCCTTATTTCCGAATGGGTCTCATCAGGCAGCATCTGCCTTACGAAATATGACATCGAAACCTTTACCGAAACGAACGGAGAGGCTCTTTCAGGCACCGGTTTTCCGGGTTGGGAAAAGATCAGAAACACCCTTTCAAAAAGTTCGTGCTGCACACAAGATCCGAAATGCGAAGAAAAGCCGCTCGTCCTTTCAGATGAGAAAATTTACTTTTACAAATACTGGTTTTACGAAGAGTCTCTCGCGGCTAAAGTGCTGGAATTGTCGAAGCTGCCCGGAAAATACACGGAAAAAGGTCTGCCGATAAAAAATGTTTTCGGCAAACTTTTTAAAGATCCGAAAAGCATCGAGCAGAAAAATGCTGCCGAAACCGTAATCAGAAACCGCTTTTCCGTAATAACCGGCGGTCCCGGAACAGGAAAAACGACAACTGTCGCAAAAATAATCGCAGGAATTTTAAGTGTGTATCCTGAAGAAAGGATTCTTCTCGCAGCCCCTACCGGCAAGGCGGCAGCGCGGATGACCGAAGCTTTGAAAGATTCCGTGGAGGACAAAAAAGGACGCAATAATTTCAAAGAAATTTCTCAGGATATTCGTAGTAAAATACTTTCTTTCGAAGGTCAGACTATACATCGAATCCTGAACAAAAATTTCGGAAAAGCCGAGAAAAACAGAGAAAATCCGATATGTGCAGACCTTATCATCATTGACGAGGCAAGTATGGTTGATATTGCTCTGTTTTCAGAAGTGCTTGATGCCCTTTCTGACGAAACTTCGCTAATTCTGCTCGGAGACAAAGACCAGCTCGCAAGCGTCGATGCCGGAAACGTTCTGGCCGATATATGCGCCAACAGAGAGCTACTGCCAGGCGGAACCGTGTCGGAACTTAAAACGAGCCACAGATTTGATGAGCATCCTGGCATCGGAAAACTTGCGAAAGCTGTAAACGAGCAGAAAAGCGCCGGCGAAGTTATCAAAATATGTAAAGAAGAAGCGGATCTCGCTTTCACGACAAAAACAGTACAGGAAATTACCGGCAAAGCCAAGGAACAATACGGATTTCTTTCCGATACGAATCTCAAGCCAGAGGAAATTCTCTACAAACTCAACGGTTTCAAGATCCTCTGCCCGTCAAAAGAGGATTTTTACGGAGTTGAAAACATCAACCGGGAAATAGAAGCCGCTCTGGCAGTAAATACGACGGATGCTTTTTACAACGGCAGACCGATAATGATCACAAAAAACGACTACACGAACAATCTGATGAACGGCGACTGCGGAGTCATTCTGAAAAAAAAGGCCTGGTTCATGCAGGGCAATGAACTCAGACAATTCAACATTTCGGAACTTCCGGCTTTCGAAACAGTCTACGCGATGACTATCCACAAAAGCCAGGGAAGCGAATACGGTTCCGTGCTTGTCGTTCTGCCTGAAAAGGATATGCCGATGCTTACGAAAGAGCTGCTTTACACCGCGATAACAAGGGCGAAGGCAAAAGTTGAGATCACTGCAAAAGAGAGCGTTCTGGAATATACTCTGAAAAACTCGGCGGCAAGGAACAGCGGCTTTGAAAACGCACTTAAAAAACTCAAAGAAAGCAATGAAGAGTGAGATTTTTCCTGAAATAGAGCTTAGAAAAGAGTTCGCCGGTTTTGAAAAAGACCCTTTTATAAGAGCACTCCGCTTAATTCAGGGAAAAGACGACGATTTCAAGAAAAAATATAACACTATTGCTGCGTCGAACCTGCTTAAATACAAGGATTTCCGCAAAATATGCGACGCTCTTAACGCTGAAGGGATCACGCATTTCGTTCCTGTGAAAGGGATGCTCGTTTTCAACACGATCTTTTCTGAATATCAGGGTTTGCGGGCCATGTCGGATATAGATCTCCTTTTCGCGCCTGAGGAATACAGCAAATTGAAAGATTTTTTTGCGAAACATCCCGAATTTCCCGCAGCCCACGGAGAACACTCGTTTTTGGAACACAGCGGAGAGGCGTTCTGCGTAATTTCGGGAAAAACACTCACGGAACTCCATTCGCATATAACGACTGTCGCTATTCCCGGAATCATCAAGGAAATATTTGAAAATGTTGAAGAAACTGCCGATGCATCCGGCAACAAAATGTTCGCACCTAAAATCGAATATGCCGCAATCATCATGCTTATGCACGACTACACCGCATCGAGTCTACTCAATTTTTCTATCCGCCGTCTTCTTGAATTTTACACTGTTTTAAGCAATGCCGACTTGGATAAAGTGATCAATATCGCGCGAAGATTTGACCTCGACAGGGCTTTGGATATGCAGCTTTTCATGATCCGGACAATTCTTGAAAAAACTTTTTTTCCGCCGAGCTCTTTCACAATATATGAAGAATTCACTTCCATCGAAAAATCAGATCATGGATTTTTAGTGAAATATCCTTGGAAAATACATAGAAAAATCTTCCACGGAAAAACTTTTCCGCTCGGAATGAAAAACTATTTTGCCTCTATAATTCGGGAAACAAAGGCTGGTAAAAAATTCATAGATATTTTTCACAGGTGAAAAATGAAACACTATCTCGGACTTGATTTAGGCTCAGTGAGCCTTGACTGCGTCATACTCGATGAAAATAAAAATATCGTCTATAAAAGTTACCGCAGGACAAACGGAAGACCTTTGAAAGCGGCATCAGAACTTTTTGCCGAAATTGAAGAGGCTTGCGGGAATATTGAACTTTCAGGCGTATGCGTCACGGGTTCGGGCAAAGAACTTTTGTCCGATCAGTTCGGTTTCGAAACTACAAACGAGATCATTGCCCACGCGACTGCGGCATGGACGCTTTATCCTGAAGTAAAATACATTTTTGAAATAGGCGGGCAGGATTCAAAATTCATCACGATAGGAACCGGTAAAAACGGGAAGCACTATCTTAAAGACCACACTTTCAACGAGCTCTGTGCAGCGGGAACGGGCGCATTTTTAGATCAGCAGGCACAGAGACTGGGTTTAACAACGGAAGAACTTGGAAAAATCGCGTTTTCTGCACAAAACGTGCCGAGCGTTGCCGGAAGATGCTCGGTTTTTGCGAAATCAGATATGATCCATTTGCAGCAAAAAGGAGTTCCGAAAGATGAAATCGCGGCTGGGCTATGTTTTTCTCTTGCAAGAAACTATCTCTCGGCTCTCTGCCGGGGCAAACTGCCCATTCCGCCGATACTGTTCCAGGGCGGAGTCGCCGCAAACAAAGGAGTGGTCAGGGCTTTCAGAGAGATTCTGAATTTAAGTGAAAGTGAGCTCATAATTCCTGAAAATTTCGGTGTTATGGGTGCAATAGGAGCGGCACTTTCAGCTTTTGAAAGCAGAGAAAATAAAAATTTTTCGATATCGGATATCACCAAAAACTTTCAACAAACTTCTGATTTTATTGAAGAAAGCGATTTGAGTCCGATAAAATTCGAAAATGTTTTGGAAACTCAAAATGAAGAAAAAAAGACAGATCTTTCAGAACTTTTTTTAGGTATTGATGTCGGTTCAGTCAGCACGAAAGGGGCCGTCATAGATAAAAACAGAAACGTGATTGCAAGCGCATATCTTCCGACAGCGGGAAAACCACTCGAAGCAGTCGAAAAAGTCATGGCTGAAATAAACGCGAAAGCTCCTAATCATGCACCTTTTACGGCAGTTGCGGCAACAGGATCGGGAAGACATTTAGCGGCAAAATTTTTGGGAACACCGAACACGATCGATGAAATTTCAGCACAGTCTATTTCGTGCGGCTGCTTTTTCCCGAACTGCGACACGATTATCGAAATCGGCGGACAGGATTCAAAATTTATAAAGATGGAGCAAGGCAGAATCAGCAATTTCAAGATGAACAGAGCGTGCGCCGCGGGAACAGGCTCGTTTCTGGAAGAGCAGTCTAACCGCCTTAAAATCAGCATAAGAGACGATTTTTCGAACCTTGCTTTTTCTTCCGAACACCCGGTGAGACTGGGAAGCAGATGTACCGTTTTTATGGATTCTGATCTGGTTCATCACCTTCAGCGCGGCGCGAAAACTGAGGATTTATGTGCAGGTCTCGCCTATGCGACATGCGAAAACTACATCGAAAAAGTCGTAGGCTCGATGAAAGTGGGCGAAAGCATCGTTTTTCAGGGCGGAGTTGCAAAAAATAAAGCCGTTGCAGCAGTATTTGCAAAACTCTTAGAAAAACCTGTGAATATTCATCCCTACCCTGAAATTTCGGGCGCAATCGGAGCAGCTATCTCGGCGATGGAAGCGCATTACGCAGAGAAAAAAGAGCAGAAAGAGAACTCTGCTATTGACGGATTTGCGATCCGCGAAGAACTTCTGTTGTCATATCTCAAAGAATACGAAGAAAACCCGCGAACCCCTGACTGCAAGGGAGTTATAGCGATGCCGTTCGCCCTCAATATGACAGAGCACCTGCCGTTCTGGGCTGCATTTTTCGGCGAACTAAATTATGAGCTCGTCCTTTCACCCAAAACCGATACCGAAATCGTTCAATCGGGGCTTATCAGAGTTCCGGCAGAGTTCTGCTATCCGATGAAAGTTCTTTTCGGTCACGTCCACACCCTTTTGGATAAAGGCTACAAGCGCATTTTTATTCCGCATCTGCAGTTTTTTGCGCCGCCGAAAAAAGGTTTGCAGTATGCCTGCCCCTACACTCAGGCTGCTCCTTATGTCGTTAAGGAAAATCTTGAAACCGATGCAGAAATTCTGACTTTACAATACCCGATTGCTGGAGAAGAAAAATTCTGGACAGAAAACACCGCGAAAACGCTTCATCTGACATTTGAAGAAATCGACTGTGCCCTTGCGAAAGCATCTGCGGCGCAGCGCGAATTTGCGAACAAGTGCATTGCAAAAGGGCGCGAAATAATCGAAGAAATCGAAAAAACAAACGGTCGCGGCGTCGTGATTTTAGGGCGTCCTTACAACACGACCGACAGGCACATCAACTTAGATTTGTCGAAAAGGCTGAACGGCTTCGGAATAACGACGATCCCCGCAGATTTTCTCCCGACATCAGAAGAAAAACTTCCGCCGATCTGGAGCAGGGTCCGCTGGGGCTACGGCAGAAAGCTCATTCAGGCGGCAAGAATTCTGAAAAAGCACAAAAATCTGGGAGCAGTAACAGTCACGAATTTCGGATGCGGTCCGGATGCTTTCATCGACCAGTATCTTGAATACGAACTTTCCGATACTCCCAATCTCACCGTCGAATTTGACGACCACCGCGCAGAAGCAGGCCTTGTAACGAGGATCGAAGCTTTCTCGCGCAATTTCAAAACCGCAGAAAAAGAGCGCTCGACAGTTGACGGGATCGACCCCGGCAAACCGAAGATCCCGCTGAGAGAATACACTTACTACATTCCGAGTTTCATGGATCACGCCCTGGCTATAAGCGGCGCACTCAAGGCGAGCGGCTGCAAAGTAGTTCTTCTTCCGCCGACAGACGACGAAAGCTGGAATTTAGGGCTTAAATATGCATACGGCAGAGAGTGCCACCCGTTCATTTCATTTATCGGAGACTTGCTCAAAGTGGCGAAACAGCCTGATTTCGTGCCGGAAAAAGCATGTTACTTCGGCCCTTCCTATTTCGGTGCGTGCCTTCTTCCGCAGTATATCATCGCGATGCACCTGATTTTAAAAAGGATCGGACTGGGTGATGTCACGATAATGAATATAACAGACGAAACTAATATGAAGGAATTAGGACCTGCCTACCTTGCAAGAATGGCGCTCGGAATATACGCGATCGACCGCTTTTTCAAGTGGAAAACCGAAATCGAACCTTACGAAGAAGAGGCAGGCTCGGTTGACAAAGTTTACCGCGAAGTTCTCTCGAACATTGAAAAAGGGCTTGAAACAGGAAAATTTTTCAAGGCTGTAAAACGCGGAGTGCGCGCTTTGAAAGCAGTCAAACTCACTCCCAAAGCGGGAACGAGACCGAAAATCGGCGTTGTCGGAGACGTTTACACCCGAATCAACGCTCACTCAAACGGCAGACTTTTTGAAAACCTCAAAAACATGGGCTTTGAAGTCTGGCCGTCGTGCTCGATGATAGACCTCACCTTCATGGCGCTTGAACTCAAATCTGACGACTTTTTGAAAGAAGGAAAAAATTTCAAAAGTTTTCTGGCTAAAGGAGCCCTCCCCGCCGTCAAAGCGTGCCGATACCTCATCGACAGATACTTTCCCGACTCGGTCAGAACGCCGCAGGAGCGCGATATCAATTTCATCAAAAAAACAGTCGGCAAACACATCGACATCACGATCGACCGCGCTTTGACGCTGAATTTAAGCCGGATCGGAGAACTCCACGAAGCAAAAGCCGACGGAATTTTGAATGTCATGTGTCACAACTGCATGCTTGGAACAGTAACGGAATCGCTCACACCGGCGCTGCGGCATGAAATGGACGATATTCCGATCTGCACTTTAGTTTACGAAGGGCTTAAATCGACTCACAACAAAAACCGCCTCGAAGCATTCGCACATCAGGTAAAACAGAAAATTTCAGAATAACGCTCCTCTGCCAAAAGTTGACTTGAATTTGTTTCCATTTAAAATATTGTGTTTTTTTGTAATTTTAATTTGGAGGTTTGTTATGAAGAAGTTTTTTGCAACAATGATTTTTGTATTCAGCGTATTTGCACTCGTTTCCTGCGGCGGCAGCGACGGCGGCTCAACTCACTGCGAAGACAGCAACGATGATAGCTGCAATTACAAGGCTTGTGCTCAAGAAGGCGGCAAAGTATGGTATGAATACAACGGTCAAAAGTACGAATGCAAAGGCAGCGGTACAACTGCTGACTGTTCGGAAGCAGCTCAGGCAATCGTTATGGATTGCATGGGACTCTAAAAAAATTTTGATTCTAAATTCATAATCTCATTCGACATCTTTAATGGACTAAAAATCCTTTTCAGTTAAAATACTCCGTTTTTTGCGACTTTTATGTAGGAGATTTGCCATGAAAAAATTTTGGGAAACAATGATTTTCGTTCTC
This sequence comes from uncultured bacterium, assembly GCA_947305505.1. GTDB lineage: Bacteria > UBP6 > UBA1177 > UBA1177 > UBA1177 > UBA1177. The sequence goes on from CAMZDX010000043.1 coordinate 13,208, forward strand.
AGCACATTTGCGCTTGTTTCCTGCGGAGACGAAGACGTCAAATGTGAGGATGTCGGCGAAAGGTTTTGTCCTGATCTTATAATGTGTGCGAATTTAAGCAAAAATACAGCATGGTTCGAGTATGAAGGCGAAAAATACAAATGCAAAGGCAGCGGGGAGAACATCGACTGCGACAAGGCTTTCGAGGAAGTTTTCAGTGCCTGCGGCTTAACTCATTGCAAATACGAAAGCAGCAGTACGTGCGACTACCAAGTCTGCACAGATGAAAACGGCGGCAGATGGTATGAATACAACGGCAAAAAATACGAATGCGAAGGTACATGGGACGACCTCGACTGTGACCGGGCAACTGATGAACTTAACAACGACTGCGAAGGCTACTAATAATTCACATGAATCTTCCGGTTTGTCTCAACAATCACAACACATTGATTTTGTTTGATTTTTTCAAGAAAAGTTTTCAAACAGGTACAATTTTTTTGACTTTTCGCCGCACTTCCGTATAATTTCCGCGTTTTTTTTGACCCTTGTTATTGGAGGATTTAGGGTATGCTTGATAAA
>CAMZDX010000044.1 GCA_947305505.1 uncultured bacterium
AAGCTGATAATCATTGTTGTAAGCATAGCATGTCTGAAGCGTGTTCTGACTGTTGCTGCCGGTTATTGTTTCACCCCACACTTTGCCGTTGGGAACATAATCTGTCGGATTTATTTCATAGTCATAGGTAAATGTTTTTGTCTTTCCGTCTGGATAAGTGACTGTCTTGAGGTCGTAAGGTTTTTCCCAGTCATCATCATCGTTGTTTTCTCTTTGCCAGATGTAGTTCGTGGCCTTGTGGTCAGCGGTATTTCTGCACCAATCAGCATTATAACGTGCACCGAATGCTACATAGTTCAAAAGCATTTCTGTGAAGTTCTCGTTCGTATCAAGACTGTAAGTCGCAGAACATGCCAGGGTACCGAATCTGTGGAGATTGTCGGCTCTTATCGGATTCGGCGTTGATGAAGTAACATTTAAATCTACGGCATTGCTGTAATGCCACGGATCCGAAAGAAAATGAACTATATAATTGACGGAATTCACCTCATTTGTCGTATCGTAAAGATTGACTGTAACCTGACCGTCAGCGTTTTTGAAATATATCGGGGAGCCGCTGACATTGTATTTGATCTCTTCTGTCACAGCATCGGAAACATTGTTACAACTTTCGTTGTTGCTCTGATATTCACGTTCGCAGGACACTCTTTTCGCGGGCTGAAGCCAGTCAGTGAAGTAATCTTCGACAATCCTCTTTTTGTCTGAGTCGCCGTCTTTTTCATGCGAATATATTGTCACGGTTTTGTGCGGAGAAGCGGAGAAAGAATATTTCGGGGAATTAGGTTCTTGATGTGCCTGATAAAAGCGTCCCTTTACCGTCTTGACGATATATTCTTCAGGTGTTGAATTTGCAACAAGTTTTCTTTCAGTGTAGCCGTATCGATTTATATCCCATGTCGTCTGACCTGAAAGAATTCCAAGAGGGTATTGCTGATAAGAAACATCGGTGATATAAGAATTTAAATGAAACACACCTTTATCTATAGCATACGGATTAGCATACGGATTCCAATGAGGATATTCGTCTTTAAGATATACATCGGTCCGATAAGTATGCTCGCCCTTATATATCGTAGCATCCATGGAAAAACCGTTGATATTTGAGTAAGTAACAACTTTTTTTAACGATCCTGTTATTTCATCTTCTGAATTTGCTTTGCCGACAGATATGTCGATTTTGCCTTCCAAGGACGTATATACTGCTTTGTGACTCATGTATGGCTGCCCCATAAGACCGAATGATGGGGTCTCGGAATCAGATAAGTCAGGATCGGAAGATTCGATTTTTATCACTCTTTTCAGCGGATCAATAATCGTTGCCGAACGAATAGTATGATAAAAATAGTCTTTTCTTTCGACCTTACCCCATTCATAATAAAACGAAGTTTCTTTTTTATCCCGCGTTGTGTGCTTAGAAATCGGAATATAGTCCATGAAGTTATAGAAAGACGGTCTTGGAGCTACAGCTTCATTTTCATCGTAATTCCTCGAAAATTCAGTGACCGAGCCGTCTTCACCATAACGGGTAATTCTCCACCAATCCATCCTATCATTCTGGGAACCCGGATGTGTTTTATAAGCATCACCGCTGGTTTCCAGAACTATGTAGGAAAAAAGATTTTGACCCGCTGAAGGGTAATATATGATCTCAAGACGATCAATGCCGAACAATTCTTTGCAATTGACCGGACTGTCATCTGAATCAAAGCATTTTTTCTCAGTCTCTATCGAGTATTCTTCTCTGCCCCAAGGCATATAAACATAAACTGTTTTATGATCCCATTCATACGATGAATGAAACGTATCACCTGCCTTATGGTTATTCAGCTCAACTCTCGGAAGACTAAGATACCACCCGGCAACAAGATCAATATACCAGCTAAAAGTAGGATGACTCTTTCTATTATAATAAAATTCAGCTTTCAGAACCGGTGCAAACGAAGGAACTCCGGGTATCGGTTCAAGTGCAACATCCTGGCGGGATATATTCGGCAGAATAAGCTGATTGTATGTACTGTTCGGAATTTCTCTTGTTGTTCTGTTTTCCGGTACGCATCTATCCTTTACCCATATATAACCTGTTTTGCAGTCCCATTGACAGATACTGTTTTCACACCCGTCATCTCCTCTATGACACAGTTCTGTAGTACGTCCCGAAGGAATCGTGTATTCCGTTCCGTTCCACTCAAGCTGATTTTTATTAACAATCACTGCCTTTTCTGGCGGTTGGGGGCAATCGGCATCTTTTCTATTAGACACACAATAATGTCTGTCTGAATCCCAATGTTCTTGCGAATTACAAATAACGGCATGGCAGTCGCCATTTTCATAATAATACCCTTCGTTGCACAGGCATAGGCCGTTCAGACAGATCCCGCCGCCTGAACAGTCCGGATTGCTTACAAGAACAGTGTCGCCTGTTCTTGAATTATAGACTCCCTTCATGCAGGCTGTGCCGTTTTTATCAATCAGCCAGTCAATAACGTTGAAGTTTTCATGCAGAAGCATTCCATATTTTCCGTTGTCTCTGTCTGCAAATATAATTTCTTCGAGTGTATTCATATCAGCTAAAGGCTGCATATCAAAAACACCTGAATATGAAATGTCGAGATTGACAAGCGGAAGACCGCTCAACGGATTCAGATCGTTTGCAGGATTGCCTGATATGTTGAGAACTGTAAGCTCCGAACAGTCTGCAAGCGGCGACAGATCGGAAATATTGTTTTCCGAAACATCAAGAACGCTCAAAGAAGAAAGGTGTCCTATCCCGACAAGCGATGAAATGTTTTTGCCTCTTAAAGCCAGATAATCAATGTCCGCAAGCATTTCAGGATCAATATCGGTTTCCGTTTCAACATCATAACCCTCGTATTGAAGCAGTTCTACAACAACTGCCGCCAGATTCTCGTCCTCGAACCAGCCTTCTTCGCATATTCCGCTTCTCAGAACATAGCCTTCTTCGCAGGAGCACACCGGATAACCGGAAGTGCCGTCACAAGTGCCGCCTGTTCCGCAATCAACACCGTAACAGTAATCAATCAGAACATCGTGATACATATCATCATAAGCGTCATCACCATTGCCCAGAAGCTCGACCGTAACATACTGATTGCCGTTCACATTGTGCTGGAACCAGAAATCGATATACTGCGCATCGACATTGTCGCAGACTCCTTCAGTCACGCACTGAGCCACGGTTTTTCTGTAGTTGTGCCATACGTTTTCCGAATCGAGGACATTTATGATTATGTCGTAAAGAGAGGAAAGCGCCGGAGTAAAATCATAGGCTCCGGTCGCAAAAATCAGCCTGTAATGGCAGTTCCCCGTATTGTAGCAGTCGGTTGAATTGAGTATCGCAAGAGTATCAACCGTTGAAGCCTCATTCAGAATGCAGTTGAGGCCTGTTGCATAGAATCCCGCTTCACATGTGCAGACTTCCGCACCGCTCACAACAGAACACGAGCCATGACCGCTGCAGGTAACGCCGTTACAGCCTAAAATACACTCCATTCCGTCTGCGATATAGCCTTCATCGCAGACACACCATTCATCTTCACCGTCATCGTGGCATTCACCATGACCCGAGCAGGTCACATCTTCGCAGAGATCGGCTCCCCAGCCGCCGAAAAGTGACAAGAAAGAGAATAATACAACAACAAGTGATAAATATTTCTGCATGACGACCCTCCGGGATAAAAATGAGTAAAAAACATTGAATTATATGTATTTTAAAATTTGTTGCAACGGAATAAGAAATTATCAGTCCGCCAGACCTTGATAAAGTCTTCTTTTTATCTTTTTGGTCGAAGTTTTTTCAAATTCTTCCTGATGTATTTTTATATCGGAGATTTTGGTGAAAGATGAGGAAACAGCATTTAATTTAACGCGGTTTTCTTCCATGATTTCGAGGAGTTTTTCGTCGCTGATGTCGTCTTTTTTAGCTTTAGCCCTGTCGGGATATACAAATGCGACAAGTTTGTGTTCCTTGTTTTCAATGACAAGCGATTCCGCGACGTAAGGCATTGAGTTGAGTCTCGCCTCGATCTCTTCGGGATAGATGTTCTGACCTGAAGCAGAGAGGATCATGCTTTTGATGCGCCCTTTTATGAAGAGGAATCCTTTTTCGTCAATAAAACCGAGGTCTCCCGTGTGGAACCAGCCTTCACCGTCGAAAGATTCAGCCGTTTCATGCTCCATTTTGTAGTAGCCTGTGAAGACATTTTCGCCTTTAACGCAGATTTCCCCGACTCCGTTTTCATCGGGAGTGTCGATCTTTGCCTGAAGATATTCGATCACTTTGCCGCAGCTGCCGACGGGGCGTCCGTCGAAATAGTGCGTGTAAGCGATGAGCGGAGCACATTCGGTCATGCCGTAGCCCACCGTGAATCTGACGCCGCACTTCATGAAAAACTCTTCGATCTGCGGATTAAAAGCTGCTCCGCCGATAAGAAGTTCAAAGTGATTGCTGCCGAAAGTGTTGTTTATACGGGTTCCGATTTTCGAATAGATAATCCTGTTCAGAAGCGGGATTTTAATGAGTGTCGCCAAAAGTCCTTTTTCAAGAAGCGGAACGATTTTCGACTGGTAGATTTTTTCAAGGATCAGCGGAACCGTTACAACAATGACGGGATTTATCTCTTCAAAAGCCTGCAGAATCACTTTCGGAGTCGGGATTTTCCCCAGGAAATAAATGTGTGCACCGCGTGCAAACTGCGAAAGGAAATCGTAGGCACAGCCGAAGCAGTGAGCGAGCGGGAGAAATGCAAGAACATTTCCCGGTTCGTCTTTCTCAAGGTGGTCAACAAAAAATTTCACATTAACCATGAGGGCGTTGTGAGTCAGCATGACACCTTTTGAAAAACCGGTAGTACCCGAAGTATAGACGATCGAAGCCTGAGTATCGTTTGAAATTGCTTCAAAATGAAAGTTTTCTTTAACTATCGGCTCCTGCTTGATTTTTTCCGCGATATCGATTTTCTTTTCTTCATCTCTCACAAAGAAAAAAGCGAAGTTTTCAAGTGAAACAACCGCTTCCGCAGTTTCAAGATGGAGTTTTTCTATCCTTTCAAAAACCGAATCGGTTGCAAAAAACAGCTTCGAATCTGAATGATTGACGATGTGGGCTATCTCTTCGGGCGAAAAATCCACGAGAATCGGAACAATTACCGCTCCGTAAGTGACCGTCGCAAGATAGGTTATCGCCCAGTTCGACGAATTTCTTCCGCAAAGCGAAATTTTGTCGCCTTTTTTTATGCCGAAACTTTTAAAAAGCTCATGTATTTTTAATATACTTGCCGCAACACCGCCGTACGAACATGTCGCCCCGCCGTAATCGCTGAAACAGGAATTGTCCCAATTTTTTAGAATCGATTTTTCAATTGTTCCGACAAGATTTTCTTTTATCATCTGTTCCTCTCAACGAACAACTCTGTCAAAAATTTGACGCGGCAATGTATAGCAAAGTTTCCGACTATTCAATAAAATCTTTATCTTTTTTGCAAAACCATATCAGAAAGAATAAGACAACCTCTGGATTCCGGAACAATTTTAAATTTATTTTTCCCATTTTTCATCTCAGCGCTGAAATCTATCCGATGCGGCAAACCGTCATTTTCATTGTTTTCGTGGGAATAAGTTGCTGATTTTATTCCGTTTACTTCTATGTAAAAATTTGATGTGCACTGAGTAGGAATCATCGTGAGCCTGAAATTATATTCTCCAGCATCTTTCAGCGAATGTTCGAATCCATAATAACCGTCTTCCTTTAAATCTCCGAAAATTATAAAGAGACCGACCTCGTCGAACTTAAAACCTTCCGACAAATAATGTCCGAGGAAATCCTCTGCAATTTTATTGTAAGAGTTGGTAAGTATGTATGCCAATGTCGGCTGACCGTCTGTGGGAGTTACTTTTTTGCCGAAATTTACGTAAGAAATCCCGTCATTTTCCAGAAAATCGAGTTCTTTTGCGCGGAAATTCCTCTGCTGATAATACTCTTCCGATTCCACCTCTATTTTCCAAACGGATTTGAAATCGTCTTTTGTATAATATTTCAGCAGGTTTTCATCCATTTTCCCTTTCGAATAGACAACAAGATTCCCGTGCTCGTCAAACGGAGGATTTTCATGGAATTTCAATATTGATTCGAAATGGAAATCCCCGTGTTCGGGAAGCAGAATAATAGAATTTTCTATGTGATTGTTTTCTATCAGCTTTTTTATTTTTTCAGGATTGTCCGATCCGAAATTTCTGTAAAAAAAACTCGGCATAATAAAAAACGTGAAAAACACGGCAGATCCTGTCAAAACTGCTTTCAGAAAAACATCTGACCATTCTGACAATTTGTTGTTTTTACTACGCAGATACTCAAGGAGTTCAACAAATCCGCACGCCGCAACAATAAGAATCATCGCTCCCGACTCAATCAAATAACGCGGCCCCGCATAGTTTCCCTCTATGAAAAACCAGAAATAGAAAGCAAGTGCGCAAAGCGGTGTGAAACAGTACAAGAAATATTTGTAAGGCTTTGAAATTATTGCAGGAAATATAAAAAGCAGCACTATCTGGTGGAAAGTTATCCTGTGGACGAAATTGTTGAGCCTCAAGAATGAAATACGTGCCAGAAACGGAATCGTCGTTCCGGTCAGCGGGTCCGGCGCATTTACGGGAGAAACTATGGTGCATCCCTTGCCTAGTCCGGGTCTGTGACAGAAATCTTTCAAATCCAAGGTGTTGAAAACCACATCCTGAGTGAAAATAAAAGGATTTCCGGTAAAAAACCAGTTGTAAGCTGCCAGAATCATACCGAAAACAATAAACGGCAGAGTGAAAAGAGCCGCTTTTTTCAAATTTCTGTCTCTGAACAAAATAAATGTTATAAATGCGGCATAAACATAAAAAGCGTTTTGGGTTCTAATCAGGAGTGAAATCGAAAGTATAAGCCCTGACCAGAAAAAGTTTAATAAATCAGAAGACTTATTGACAATCAAATAAGAAGAAAGCAAGACCAGCATCAGTCCGAAATGATGCGGAAAATAGTAGGCGCCGTGAAGTATATGAGTAGTTGAAAGGGAAAACATCAGCATGGCTGCAAGAGCCGCAGATCTGTTTTTCAGCTTTTCGGCATGAATCCCTACCAAAAACGTGTTTATTCCGGCAAGAAGCGGATTGAAAAGATATTCCAGACCGAATTTTGCGAATGTCGCCATGAACAAACTGAAACCGGGAAGAAATATCGAAGTATATTTGTCGTGATACATGAACATAAAAGGAGCTGTGTAATGCTCGTGAAATTCAGGAAGATCGAGATAAAACTTTCCGTTTGCAATCAGTTTTGCAAGCCAGACATAGTGGATACCGTCATCAGGCTGCTCGGTAAGAATGAAAATACGGTTTACGGCAAGAGTTGCAGCAAACATCAAAACCGGAATAACAAATATCGAATATTTTACGATGATCTCACCGGTTTTTATTAAAACAGCCGATTTTATTCGATATATTGCCGCCAAAACAACGAGAACAACAGCTGTGCAGAGATGCAGACCTGGCCAGAATGCAGTAAAATATGTATAAAAATGCAAATCTGTTGCAACAAGAACGTACAATATTAAAAAAAGAAACGCGAAGAAAAAAGCGGTGATTTTTTCTTTCATAGATCTAAATCAATATTTTAATTATCTGTCGCTCAGGAAACTGATGCTCTGAACGTTGTACTGCGAGCTGTTCTGACGAAGTTTCTGCAAAGCCCTCATTTCGACCTGACGGATCCTTTCTCTTGTCAGGTTCATGATAGTTCCGACCTCTTCAAGGGTAACGCCGCCTTTGTCTGCGACATCAAGCGCACATGTTTCGCGGAGTTCCCACACTTCTTTGCCGGGGAAGTTGAATTTTATCGACTTCGTTTCGGGGTTTACATCAAGGAAAAGATGATACTTGCACGAAACAAAAAGGCACGGTCTCTTCAATTTGAGGCATTCCGAACGGTTTTTCGGCTTCTGATATGACGTTATGTCGATCAGATCCCAGTAAATCGAACCCTCTTCGAGTTTTCCCTTCTGTTCCGTGATAACCTCGGTGTAAGGTTTCTCCTTCTTTTTGGATTTCTCTTTTGCTGCCATTGCTTTACTCTGAAAAAAGTTGGTAATGTTGTATGTTCAAACGGTTGAATTCTATCATCCCACTCACAAAAAAACAAAAACGGCGGCGAATAATAGAACACAAAAGCACATTGTCAACACTTTTTAATTTAAGTATTCGATTTTATTAAGCATTTTTCTTTGCAGAAAATCTTAAAAAAGTGAAAGGTACTCTTTTCTGACTATTGTTTCGTCTCTGCCGGGACCTACTGAAATTATTGAAACAGGAACGCCCAGTTTTTTCTCGATGAAAGAAATGTATTCCTTTGCTTCAGTCGGCAGTTCCTCATAGCTTCTGATCTTTGCGATGTTGCATTTCCACCCTTTTAATTCGACATATTCAGGTTCGATTTTTTCGCAAAGCGTGATCGAAGCGGGAAAAGAATTGATTTTGCGCCCTTCAGACTTATACTCTACAGCGACCTTTATCGTATCGAAATCATTCAGAACGTCTAATTTTGTAAGTGCTATCGAAGTTATTCCGCTCATCTCGAAAACGTACTTCAAAGCAACTAAATCGAGCCAGCCGCACCTTCTCGGTCTTCCTGTCGTCGTTCCGAATTCGTAACCAGTACGTCTTAATTTTTCACCGTCTGAGCCGTGGTCTTCAGTCGGGAAAGGACCTGCTCCCACGCGGGTCGTGTAAGCCTTTACAAGTCCGATATTGTCGGCAACTTTGTTTCCAGGAAGTCCGCAGCCGAGTGAGAAATAACCCGAAAGAGTATTGGAAGAAGTTACGAAAGGATAAGTTCCGTGGTCGATATCGAGCATTGCACCCTGCGCACCTTCCATGAGAACTTTCTTTCCTTCCGAAAACTGCGCGAAACTGAAATCGGTCGGAGCGATATACGGAGCAAGGATCTTTCCGTATTCAAAGTATTTGTCTGCAAGTTTTTCTGCATTAAAAGGCTCAGTGTGATAGAGATTGACGAACATCGTGTTCTTCTCTTTTAGAGCCGCTTTGATTTTCTGAAGAAGCAGTTCCTTGTCGAGCAGATCAGCCGCACGGATGCCGATCCTGGAAACTTTGTCTTCGTATGCAGGACCTATTCCGCGGCCGGTCGTGCCGATTTTGTTATCCTTTTTCGCTTCTTCACGGCATTTGTCCAAAACTTTGTGGTAATCCATGATTATCGAAGTTTTCGGAGAAATCATAAGTTTTTCCGGAGTGACCGAAACCCCCTTCTCTTTAAGTTTTGCCGATTCGCTTTCGAACTGCTCCGGATCGAAAACGACGCCGTTTCCTATAAAACTGATTATATTGTCGCGGAGAATGCCCGAAGGAATCGCGTGGAGATCATACTTTACGCCGTCTGCGACGATTGTATGCCCGGCATTGTTGCCTCCCTGATAGCGGCAGACGATATCGACCTGCTCGGTAAGAAGATCGACGACCTTTCCCTTTCCTTCATCACCCCATTGAGTTCCTGTAACGATGTGAACTGTCATTTTTCAACCCCCTCGGTAAATAACAGACTATTTTATTTATCAGCCGTTTATATACAAGTTTTTTGCCCGTTTTCAAATTCGATTAAAGAAATCGATAAGTTTTTCGACATCTTCATTTTTTGTAGCCCAGCTTGTGCATATCCTGACTGCCGTATGCCGCTCATCCGCCTTTTCCCAGAAAGCAAACGAAAACTTTTTTGAGAGTTTTTCAAAAATTTCATCCGGAAAAACCGGAAATATCTGGTTTGTCGGCGAGTCGAAAAGAAATTTTATCCCTTTTGCCTCAAGCGCAGTTTTTATTTTTTGTGCCGCTTCGACCGCGTGACGTGCAAGTTTGAAATAAAGGCCGTCGGTAAAGAGTGCTATAAACTGGATCCCGAGCAGTCTTCCCTTCGCCAGCATTCCGCCGCGCTGCTTTATCATGCATCTGAAATCTTTTTTAAGTTCCGGATTGACTATAACGACTGCTTCACCGAAAAGAGCGCCGATTTTTGTTCCGCCGATGTAAAAAACGTCGCAGAGCGAAGCGATTTCAGGCAGCGTGAGGTCGTTTTCAGCCGCCGCAAGTCCGTAACCGAGGCGCGCTCCGTCGATAAAAAGCGGAAGTCCGTGTTTTTTGCAGACGTTATAAAGCGCCGAAAGTTCGCTTTTTGAATAGATTGTGCCGTTTTCAGTCGGAAACGAAATATAGACCATCCCTGCTTGAACGATGTGTTCGTAGTTGCAATCGTTAACAAGGCGCAAATGGTACTTTTCAATCTGTTCGGCAGTAAGTTTTCCGTCTTTCGAAGGAAGTGCAAGAACTTTGTGGCCTGTCGATTCGACCGCTCCGGTTTCGTGGACGTTTATGTGCCCTGTTTCTGCACAGATTACACCTTGGTGAGGACGGAGAATCGAAGCAATGACTGTCGTATTAGTCTGGGTTCCGCCTACTAAAAAATGAACTTCCGGAACGTTTTTTCCCCGTTTTCCTGCAAATCCGCACGCTTCAGCAATGAGTTTTTTAGCCTTTTCGCAGTATTTGTCACAGCCGTAGCCGTCGGTCTGATCCATGTTGGTTTTTACAAGCAGATCGATTATCGCCGGATGACATCCTTCAAGGTAGTCGCAGTCAAATTTTATCATTTTTCTCTTTAGGTTTGACAATTATCAAACACGAAACGAGTGCCATTGCTATTATGGCGTTGATTCTCAAAATAAACGTTACAAGTCCGCCGTCAGCTCCAGGAAGTCCCATGAAAGCGAAAATAATGTATCCCATTCCCTCGCCTACGCCGATTTTCATCGGAACCAAAGCCGAAATGTAGTTTCCGAGATTTCTTGCACAGTGAAGTATCGCGAGAGTTGAAATCACGTAGCCGTCGAAACCGGCGAAATAGGTACATGCGGAAAATGTGACAAGCGAAACATATCTTGCAAAGAACTGAAGCCAGAAAACTTTTTTATAGTCATCTGAGCGTTCCTTTTTGAAAAGTTTGAGATCCCTGTCCATTGCAGCAGCTTTGGCCACGAGCTCGTCAACATTCTTTTTACCTAAATATTTCAGCAGCTTAACCGCTTTTTCTGAAATGTTGGAGTTGATGAGTATCATCATTCCGAAGTAAGGTAAGAAACCGATGAGAGAACACAAAATTATGATCCAGAATTTATCCATTCTGTAAGATTCATCAGGCATCAGCAAATGAAGCAGCAGCGAAAGAAGAGCCATCGAAAAAAGAGCGCACCCTTTTGAAAGTTTAAAAATATAGTTCCAAAGAACGACGCCCTTGATCGAGTTTGCCGAGCCTGCGACCTCTTTGATCAGTCCTACTTTGACAAGTTCGCCGAATTCCCACGGGATCAGATAATTTGCAAGAGAACCCAATCCGTTCGATGCAAAAATTCTTATAAAATTTTTCCGTTTGGGAAGTGCAAAATAAAGAGCCAGAGCATCCGAACCGTTTTCCATACACTCGCAGCAGATAAGGAAAATCATGCCGCCTATCCCGACTTTGACGAACACCTCTTTTACTTTGTCGAAACCGATCCCTTTCAAAAGGAAAAAGAGGATGACCAGCGACGTGATAAAAAGCAATATCCTTAATAAATTCTTTAATTTAGCTTTAGTTTTAGCTTCCATGAACAATCCTGAACACTCAAAAACAAGCGGCGTATATTATAGTTTTGCCGGTACTTGTCAATTTGAAAAAATCTTTCGTCATCTTGAGCAACACGAAAGATTAGTCATGTTATGCACCTTATTCATCAAACAGACAGATGCTTTCCTTTTCACAATAGCAGTCCAAATCTCGAATAGCCTGTGTTGAAGTTGCTCGAAACTGATAAAGCAGCCATTTTCCTTCCCACTCGTCAAAGCCGAAGTAATATGTTTCCATTCCTTCGACTTTCTTCATGCAGGTAGTTTTTTTGGTTTTTCTGTTGTAGAAGCAGGCATTTCCGTCTCTTTTTTCGTTCCCGTACAAAAATTCATTGTAAAAAACAAAGTCTTTGGTTACATTGCTTATCCCGAATCCGCCGCCTTCCCAAACATCGTCAGCCGATTCATGTTTGTCTGTAACCAATGAATACTCTTTTTTCCCGTTTGCTCCGATTTTCAGGCGTTTCATTGACATATTTTCAGAAATATCTGATTCATAAATTACTTCTGTTTCATCGTCTTCGTTTATTACAGGCGTTCTGATTTCTTCACTGTCTGTTTCATTTACCACGATACAGTCATTAACACTTTGGGGATTTTTCGATAAATCACAATAATACGCTTTGAAATAATCATCATAAAAAACAACTTTGTCATTTACAATTTGTGGTTCATAAGAAAGCCCTTCCATCAGTTTTGTCCACCTCCATTCGCCTACTTTGGCATACATGGTATATTTTGAACCGCCATCTTCTTCCTGAATGTTTGCAACAGCCCACTTTTCACTGAGTGCAGGAGTGTATGATAGAAAATTAATTTTTCTTGGATAAACAACTTTTCTTGAGCCGTCTTCGCAAACATAAAAAAGATACCTGTTATCGAAAT
>CAMZDX010000045.1 GCA_947305505.1 uncultured bacterium
TTTTCGATTTCGGCGGCGGAACTTTCGATATCACCGTTCTCGAAGTCAAGGACAATGTTTTCGAAGTTCTTTCGACTGCCGGTAACAGTTTCCTGGGCGGTGACGATATCGATGCCGCGATCGTTCAGTTCATGATGTACGACATTGAAGTCAACTACGGTGTCAAAGTTTCGATGAACAGCGAAATGATGACCGTTTTCCTTGCCGAAGCAGAGCGCATAAAAATCGCCCTTTCGACTCAGGAAAAGATCAAAGTTCTTATCCGCAGCATGATTCCGCTCGGAGAAGAGAGATACGCAGATTACGAGAGAGTCATCGACAGAGAGCTTTTCAACCAGATAATCGATCCTATTGTTTCACAGGCTTTCGACATTTGCCGCGACGCGATGGAAAGTGCTCATCTTGATGTTTCGGCACTTGACGCGGTCATTCTTGTAGGTGGTTCTTCAAAGATTCCGCGTGTTCAGGAGCGCGTTTCCGATTTTTTCAAGCAGCAGCCTTACTTCGGCATTGAATCCGTCCTTGTAATTTCGATGGGAGCGAGCATCATGGGCAATTCGCTCATCAGCGACTACAGTGATCAGGCACCTGTTCTGCTTGACGTCGTGCCGCTTTCGATCGGTGTCGGCAGTGTAGGGGACTACATCGAAATATTGGTCGAAAAGAATGAGCCTCTTCCCCTTGAAAGAACCAATATTTTTACGAATGCGGCTGATAATGTCGATTCGGTAAAAATCGAGATTTATCAGGGCAACGCCAAAAGCAAGCGCGATTCGCATCTGATGGGCGAACTCATTCTTTCGGAGATGAGAAAGGCGAAAAGGGGAGAACTTAAAATCGAGGTCAAATTCGAAATAGACACAAACGGTGTCCTCAATGTCAGTGCAGTTGACCTCGACACAGGAAGAATGCAGAAAATTTCATTGAATATTCTTGGTTTGGAGCAACGCTGATGAGAAAGAAAATCGCGATTCTTATGAAAGATGAAAAGTATCTGAAATCATTGGAAAAATTCTTGAATTCAAAAATCGAAGACTGCGAATGTTTCATCACGCAGGATGTCAGGGAGCTGCTTACCGAAGATCTGGAGAGCTACAATACACTTATAGTTTCTTCGGTTTTGCCGGAAGGGATCTGGCTTAAAGCTCTGCCGGTCATCAGAAAAGCGCAAAGTTTCATTCTTCTTGCCGTTTCTGAAGGTCCGGAACTCAATGCCGACATCGCGACAAAATACGGCGCAGCGGCGTTTTTCAAGCTTCCGCTCAACAGCGAACAGTTCCTTGCAAAAGTTAAGGAAGTAGTTGAAAACGGAGCAGAAAAAGCAAAAATTCCGACAGCCGTTTCGGTCGATATGCTGGAAGAAATCTCCTATTTTTCGGAAAATATGGACAGCTACGACTACTATACGTTTTTCGGTCTTCCGCAGAATGCCTCTCTTGCAGACATCAAGAAAAAATATATCGCGATGGCAAGAAAATATCACCCCGACAAATTCAGGAACATACCGGCTGACATAAGGGAAAAGGCTTACGACATCACGAAGCGTGCCAATGAAGCGTATTCTGTCCTGATGAATCCTTCGAGAAAGGTTATTTACGACAAAATGCTCAAGGAAAATCCCGATGCCAAACGCTTTGATTTCAGAATAAAAGTGGCATACAACGAAACGCCGGAAGACACGATCCAGAACAATCAGGCGCGCCGTTTTGCAATTCTTGCGGTGAAGGCGATGGAAAGCGGCGATTACAGATCGGCTCTCACGCAGCTCAAAATGGCGGCTTCAATGGAAAAAAACAATTCCTACATCGACCGCCTTATCGAGGAAGTCACTCAGAAACTCTCAAAATAGGATTTTGAACATGAACGAATACTGCATAAAATACGGGCTTGCGGAAGAGCGTCTGCCTCAGCATGTCGCGATAATAATGGACGGCAACGGACGCTGGGCGAAAAAACGGCTGTGGAACAGGCTGGTAGGGCACAGAGCGGGAGCAGACGCAGTCGATACTATAACGACTTTGTGTCGCGAAATCGGTATTAAATATCTGACACTTTACGCTTTTTCAACTGAAAACTGGAATCGTCCCGAATCGGAAGTTACAGGTCTGATGGAGCTTTTTAAAGAGTTCCTTGTTGCCAAAAAACATCTTCTGATTGAGAAAAATATCCGTCTCAACATCATAGGTGAAAAAAACAAATTTTCGCCTGAACTGCTCAAACTTATGAATGACACTATAGCCGAAACGGAAAAATACGATCCCCAAATGACGCTTACGCTAGCTCTCAGCTACGGTTCGCGTCAGGAGATAACGCAGGCAGTAAGAAAAATCGCTCAAAAAGTGGCGGCGCATGAAATAACACCTGAAAGTATTGATGAAAAACTGATTTCTGAAAGCCTCTACACATTCAATATGCCTGATCCCGATCTTGTAATCAGAACGAGCGGTGAATACAGGATTTCAAACTATCTTCTGTGGCAGATTGCATATTCCGAATTTTATTTCACGGATACTTTGTGGCCTGATTTCAAAAAAGATGAGTTTATCAAGGCCGTCAAAGACTACGCAGGAAGAGAACGCCGCTTCGGCAAAACCGGCGACCAAGTCAAAAAATAGAGCTCTTTATCTGTAGATTTTTTATTTCCCGGCCAGTTCTTTATATTTCAGAATCTTAAGCTGCATAAGTATTTCCGCGCTTTTTAGACCTGCATTCCAGTATTTTTCGGGAAGTTTTACGTCTAAAACGGGAAGCATTTTTTTGATGAAGGCACGAGCATCGTCATTTTGTCGTGCATTGTCGGCTTTGACTGCATCCATGAAGCCGTCGAGACCGCATGAGGTCGAAGTGATGTCTTTTATGATAGTAATCGCTTTTTTCGGTGTTATTTTGTCGATTTCGCGCACAATCATGTGGTATTTCGCCACTGCAATCGCTGCAAATCTGTAACGCTCGGGAACATTTTTCATTCTTTTACAGAATTTTTCAATGATGGGAACTCCCGCTTTGTCGTGACCGTAATGGTGCGGATAGTTGTCCGGCGAGGAGGATGCCTTTCCCCAGTCATGGCAGAGCGCGGCGAACATTGCAACAGGGTCGTTATTACCCGAAAGTTTTAGCCTGTCCATCGTTTCGATCGTATGGATGAATGCGTCTCCTTCTGGGTGATACTGGATCGGGCCCGCAGGAACGCCGACTAAAGCTAAAACTTCCGGAAAGTGGTGTTTTAAAAGCTCAGCCTCTTTTAAAATTTCGAAAAAGCGGCTCGGGCGGGGGTAATAAAGGGCTTTTTCAAGTTCTTTCCAGACTCTTTCGGTTGAAAGCGTCTCAAGCTCGTCTCCTATTGAATTCATGAGCTTTATCGTGCTTTTATCGACTGAAAAATTAGGAAATTTTGCCGCAAAACGTGCAACTCTGTAAACACGCAGCGGATCTTCCGAAAAAGCCTCAGAAACGTGAACTATTCTCTTTTTTTTTATATCTTCGATCCCGCCGTACGGATCAATGTATCTGTTCGGAAAATCGGGATCTTTTGCAATGGCGTTTATCGTTATGTCGCGCCGCTTCAAATCTTCTTCCAAAGTGATATCGGGAGAAAATTCAACTGAAAAACCGCGGTAGCCGTGACCTGTTTTGCGCTCGCGTCTTGCAAAGGCGTATTCGCAGCCGTTTACCAGAAAAACGGGAAAGGATTTTCCCACTTTTTCAGCTTTCGGAAATTTTTTCAGAAATTCGGCTTCGGTAGCACTGACTACAACAAAATCTTTGTCTGAAACGGGAATCCCGATTATTTCATCGCGGACGGAGCCGCCCACCTGATAGATTTTCATGGTTTAAAAAGAGTGTTTTTTGTAAAGAATATCCCTTCTGTCGCCTAAAACATCGTTGTACTCGTTGAGCTTTTTGTTTCTCGAAAGTTTTGTGTCGATTTCTGCAGTGAAAACTCCGGTCGTGTCGTGCGGAGCATCAACAAGATAGTTCCCGAGCGGATCGACAATGACGCTTTCACCGGTATAGGTGAGTTTTTCGCCGTCGCGTTCTTCAGTTCCGATGCGGTTGGATGTTGCGATATAGACTTTGTTTTCGATCGCTCTTGCAAACGCCGCGCGCTGGAAATATGGCATTACGATATTCGTGCAGTGGGCTATCAAATCGGCTCCCAAAAGGGCTAAAGTTCTGAAACTTTCCGAGAAATACCAGTCGAAACATATCGCCTGACCTATTTTGACTCCGCGCCATTCTTTGACGAAAAAGCCCGTATTTCCTGGGCCGTAGTAAAGTTTTTCCTTATAAAAAAGGTGCGATTTGCGGTAAATGTGCTTCTCTCCTTCGGGAGTTACGAAAAGAGAAGAATTATAGATCTTTCCGTCTTCAGCAGCCTCAGGAAATCCGAATATAACTGCACTGTCGTGTGATTTTGACCATTCGATAAAACGCATGACGTTCTCGGAATCGACTTTGTCGGCAATTAAGCGCGCTTCTTCAGCTGAAACGACCTGATAACCCGAATAAGACATCTCCGGAAGGATGTAAAGTTCAGCTTCCGTTGATTCCATCATTTTAAGCAAGTCGCTGATATTTTTAGATTTTTCTCCAAAAACAGGATTGTTCTGAACAACTGCGATCTTCATGAAAACTCCTTGATTGATTGTAAGGAAAAACTATTTGTCGAATTCGAAATCGGTCGGCTCGTACTGCGGAGTCATACCTTCGGAACCGCTGTCGAAAGCATCCCAGTCGCCGTCGCCTGACATGCTGACACCTTTCATTCTGAGAACGAGGTCGTCCGGGCTGGTTGCGTTTTCAAGCGCTTCTTTTTCAGAAATGTGACCGTCCTGATAAAGTTGGAAAATCGACTGGTCGAAAGTCTGCATTCCGTAGTTCTGATGCCCTTTTTCGATGACGTCGTGGAGTTCCTGAAACCTTGTTCCGTCAAGTATTATCTCTTTTACTAGCTGTGAAGCAACAAGGATTTCGACTGCGGGAACACGCGCTTTTCCGTCTTTCTTTTTGATAAGACGCTGGCTTATCGCGGCCGCAAGAACGCTGCCCAACTGCTGACGGATCTGCCCCTGGTTGTTTGGCGGGAAAACCGCAATGATTCGGTTTATCGTCTCTGCCGCATTCAAAGTGTGGAGCGTACTGATTACAAGGTGGCCTGTTTCTGCCGCGGTGAGGGCAATTTCTATCGTTTCAAGGTCTCGCATTTCGCCCACCATGATTACATCCGGGTCCTCACGCAGAGAAGCTCTGAGAGCGGTCGAGAAAGACTTCGTGTCGATACCGATTTCTCTCTGGCTGACGATACTTTTTTTGTCGCGGATAAGGAATTCGATAGGATCTTCGATGGTTATGATGTTGCATGGTCTCGTTGCATTGATGTAGTCGACGATTGAAGCCATTGTCGTTGATTTACCGCTTCCCGTCGTTCCTGTAACAAGGATAAGTCCGCGTCTGTTGTCTGCGATTTTTTTGATTGACGGCGGAAGAACGAGTTCATCGATTGATTTGACGGAAAAAGGAATCGTTCTGAAAACGGCGCCTAAAGAACTTCTCTGTTTGAAGACGTTTACCCTGAATCTGCCTACGCCCGAAACGCTGTGCGAAAGGTCGATTTCGGCATTGTCCTTGAGAGCGCGTCTCTGCTCATCGTTGAGGATTCCTGCAATCATCGGATTGAGTTTTTCAGGTTTGAGAATGCCGTATTTGTCCATTTTGTTCAGAACGCCGTTGATTCTGAAAACCGGAGCACTGTATGTTTTCAAGTGAACATCCGATGCACCCAAACTTGCTGCATCATGCAGAAGTTCGTTGAGAAACTGAATGTATTCCTGAAAGTTGTCGCTCATTATTTGCCTCCAGCACTCTTTTTCTGTTTTTTATCTTCGTCTTCAGCCGGTTTCTGCTCTGCTTTCGGCTGTTCGTCAGCATCTTTGATCAGATTGTGCTTTTCTTTGATTTTGTTGACGATTTCTTTCATAAGTTCTGGATTTTCCTTCAAAGTTTTTGCCGCGTTCGAAATGCCCTGACCGAGTTTTTCGTCGTTGTAGGCATACCAGCTTCCGCTTTTTACGATGATCCCGTCAGTTTCTGCAACGTTGATCATGTCGGTGAGTCTGTCGATTCCTTTGCCGTAAATTATGTCGAAAACAGCCTCTCTGAAGGGCGGGAACATTTTGTTTTTCTGGATTTTGACTTTGACCTGGTTGCCGATAACGGTTTCTTTTTCCTTGATGCTTGCGATCCTTCTTATGTCGATTCTTATCGAAGCGTAGAATTTAAGGGCGTTTCCGCCTGTCGTGGTTTCGGGGTTCCCGAACATTACGCCGATCTTGCTTCTGAGCTGGTTGATGAAAATAAGGCAGGTTTTCGATTTGCTGACAGCCGCCGTGAGTTTGCGCAGAGCCTGTGACATAAGTCTTGCCTGAACGCCCATCTGGCTTTCTCCCATTTCACCTTCGATCTCGCTTCTCGGAACGAGGGCTGCGACAGAGTCTATAACGAGAACGTCGATTGCGTTGCTGCGGACGAGAGTTTCAGCGATTTCAAGAGCCTGCTCCGCGTAATCGGGCTGCGAAACTACGAGCGAATCAACTTGGATTCCCAATCTTTTAGCATAGTTGAGATCAAATGCGTGCTCCGCGTCGATGAATGCGGCTGCTCCGCCTTTTTTCTGTGCTTCAGCGATTGCATGAAGAGCGAGAGTCGTTTTACCCGAAGATTCAGGACCATAAATCTCAATGATTCTTCCTCTCGGATAGCCGCCGATACCCATTGCGATGTCTAAGCTCATCGAACCCGACGGAATAACGGGAATGTCGATGTTGGTCTCGTCTCCCAAAATCATAATCGAGCCTTTGCCGTACTGCTTTTCAACGTTTCTGATAACGTTTTCGATCATTTCTCTTCTGTTTTCTGCCATTTTTCTCTCCCTTGACAAATATTACATCTGAAATTATGACAAAATTATCTAAAAATCAACTTTTTTTTAACCAGAATTTAATTTTCTTTATCTCTGTTCTCTTTCGCAGTTCTGAAAATAACGAATTTTTCCAGCGCGAATTCAAGTTCCGCAACACTTTTTTCAGCGGTGTATGTCAGGAATCTGTAAATTATGAGGCTCGGGATTGCAACGGTAAGTCCTGCTGCCGTCGTGATGAGCGCTTCCCAGATGCCGCCCGCCAGAATCATCGGATTTCCGCCCGCTTCGGTAAATTTGTTGAAAATCCTTATCATGCCGAGAACTGTTCCCAAAAGTCCGAGCAGAGGCGAAAGGGTCGCCATGACACCGGGAATCGAAGTGTGACTGTAAATTTCTTCAGTAACTTTTTTTGCGTAGATTTCGGTGATTTTTTCCGTTTCCGTTTTGGATGAAGGATCGTCCAGAGTCATGGAAATCACGCGGGAAAACAGGTCGTCGCCTTTTTTTGCCGCCTCTTTGAGATCGCTCCAGGCATGTTTTTCGGCCAGGTGCATCAAAAGGTCTCTGTTTGCGATTATTCTGCTTTTTCTAAGGGCGAAAAGACGCTCCAGAAGTATCGCTACACTCACGATCGAGCAGAGCAGGATCGGGTACATAACGATTCCGCCTTTTGTGAAAATCGTAAAAATATCCATCGTTTACCTCATAAAAATTACCGGATGCGGCACTGGTGATCTTTATAAGTGCCTAATTTTTTTGCCAATTTTTCAAAATCGACCAGTTCTCCGTCAAATTCCGGCCCGTCGACGCAGGCGAATTTCGTTTTGCCGCCGATATTTACTCTGCATCCGCCGCACATACCGGTGCCGTCTATCATGAGCGGATTGAGGCTGACAGTCGATTTTATGCCGAATTTTGCCGCTTCGGAAACGGTGTACTGCATCATTCTGACAGGTCCTGCAATGTAGACATGGTCGAATTTTCCCCATTTTTCAATTGCCGGAGCGATGAGATCCAAAGCCAGACCTTTTTCTCCCAAAGTTCCGTCATCCGATGCAATCATTATGTTGGTCGCAACTTCTTTGACTTCCGAATCCAGAATTAGGTTTTTTGCCGTTCGGAAACCCATGAGAACAGTCGTCTGTATCCCGAGCTCGTGATATTTCTGAATCAGCGGATAGAGCGGCGTGATACCTATGCCGCCTGAAATGAAAAGGACGCTTTTGAAATCGGGGTTTATGTCACTTGGCATTCCGAGAGGTCCTAATACATCGCGGATTTCGGAACCGGCAGGACTCCCGCAGATCTCTCTCGTACTTTCGCCGATCGCCTGAACGATGAGCGTGAGTTCTCCTTTTTCGATGTCGCGTTTGCATATCGTGAGCGGGATTCTTTCGCTGTCTTCATTGAGATGGATGATAAGAAACTGCCCCGGTTTCCACATTTTTGCTATCTGCTGAGCCGTTATGACGATTTTATAAATTCTGGGAGCTATTTCGCCGATAGAGATGATTTTTTCCATACTTCCTCATAAAAATAAAAAACCTGCGCTAAATAGCACGAAAAGGGCAAATTTGAAAGTTTTTGGAGTTGCTTTTTCGATTTTTGTTCTTAAAAAAAATTGCTTCCGTAAGTTTTTGTTTCCTTTGATTTGACTTATTTTTCAGACTCTTTAAATTAAGTGGTTTTTTGTGATTTTTGTGGAGGAGAGCGTGGTAAAACCTATCGAACTCAAAAATGTGAGGAAAGTTTTCAATCACCCGATGAAAGTCTGGTCGAAAATCGAGTCAGTCAAAGACCTCTCTTTTTCGATGGAGCAGGGTGAAATAATCGGTTTCGTCGGTCACAACGGCGCGGGAAAAACGACGACAATCAAGATGATAATGGGTTTTATAAAGCCGACAGCCGGTGAGATTTCGGTTTTCGGAAAAAAGCCCGGAGACCGCGAAGTGAAAAGCAAAATCGGATTTCTGCCGGAGAGGCCTTATTTTTATTCCGAGCTTACCGCGATGGAAGTGCTGAAGTATTTCGGCAGACTTTCCGGGATAAGCAGCTCGGTGCTGACCGGGAAAGCGGAAAATGTTCTCAAAAAAGTGGGTCTTTTTGAAGACAGAAACCGCAAACTTGCAAGTTATTCGAAAGGTATGCTCCAGCGTATCGGCCTTGCTCAGGCGATAATCCACGATCCGGAACTCGTAATCATGGATGAGCCGATGAGCGGTCTCGATCCGATCGGAAGAAAAGAAGTGAAAGACATTATCCGAGGTCTCAAAAGAGACGGCAGAAGCGTCATTTTTTCGAGCCACATTTTGAGCGATATCGAAAACCTTTCCGACAGAGTTCTCATAATCGAGCACGGAAAACTCAAAAGTTTCGGTTCTCTGCATGAAATCATCAGACCGGAAGATGTCAGATATTCGATCGAATTTTCGTGTGACAAGAGCATGAAAGACGCCGTTTTTGCACTTTTCGACGGTGTAAGGATAGTTTCTGACAGATTTGTTCTCGACTGTGCCGACATCAGCGATTTCAATTCCAAACTTGCCGAAGTCGTCGGCAAAGGATACACGGTTTTGAATGCTGCGGGCTCGTATCCTTCTTTGGAAGAGATAGTTTTCAAGGAGATCAGGGAGGAAGAAAATGGACAGCGTTAAAAGAATAGCAAATGTTTCATTCTACACTTTTCTCGAAATGGTCCGCAGCAAAGTGCTCTACATCCTTCTTTTCTTTGCACTTTTCATTTTCGCGCTCGGCATCGGAATCACCCAGATGACAATAGGAAACGTGCAGGACATCATCAGCGATATCGGTCTTGGAACAATAGAGATTTTCTCGACGGTTCTTTCGATTTTCCTCGGCATTTCGCTTGTCCACAAGGAGCTTTCGCTTAAGACGCTGCACCCGCTTCTGGCCCGTCCGATCGCGCGTCCCGAGTACATTCTTGGCAAATTTTTCGGCATGGTTTTTCTCATCGTCGTTGAAATTTTCGTAATGTGCATAATTTTTGCGATCCTGCTTACAGTTTTTGGAGGATTTTCGCGTTTCTTCGGCTATCTGCCGGCAGTTTACACGATTTTTCTCCAGACCTGCACCGTCATTTCGGTCGCGGTTCTGTGCTCGACTCTTACCGAACCTGCAGTCGCTGCGATGCTCACGATTTCGTTTTATCTCATAGGTGCGACTTCGTACAACTTGGTTTATGCGATAACGAGCAGAACTTCCGAATTTGTCGCAAATATAGTTACGACTCTGCGCTATGTCCTTCCCGATTTTTCGCACTTCAATATCAAGGATAACCTTGTTTACGGGCGCGGTCTCGAGGGTTTGAGCCTCGGTTTTGCCTCGGTTTACGCGCTTTTTATCATTGTGATCGTTCTTTCGCTCGCAGTCATGTTTTTCAACAATAAAGAGATTTCATAGGAGAAAAAAATGCTTAAAAAAGGTGACATCGCTCCTGAATTCAAGTTGCAGGATTCGCACGGAACCGAGATAAAACTTTCCGATTTTACGGGCTACAACGTCGTTCTTTATTTCTATCCGCGAGACAACACTTCGGGATGCACGACAGAAGCGAAGGAGTTTTCGGAACTCGCGAACAAATTCAAGGAAAAACACGCTGTCATCATAGGAATCAGCCCTGATTCAGTCGAATCACACCGCAAATTTGAGGAAAAACACGGACTCAGAGTTCTTCTTCTTTCCGATCCTGACAAAGAAGTTCTCCAGAAATACGGCGCATGGCAGCTCAAAAAACTTTACGGCAAAGAGTCGATGGGCGTTGTCAGAACGACTTATCTCATCGGTTCGGACGGAAAAATCGCCGAAGTCTTCGAAAAAGTCAAAGCGGCAGGTCATGCCGAAAAAGTTTTTTGCTCGCTTTAGCCGCCGCCAGTTTTTTTTCGAAATATCGAAAATTCGAAATCTCGAAATATCGAAAGGCGGCGAATCGTTATACCGACGGCGCGAATCGAAATATCGAAGGGCGGCGAACCGTTATTTCGATTTTCTCTTTTTTGGTTTTTCTTCTTTGAATTTCTTATCCTGGTTTTTGAAATCATCGCCGTAACCGCCGCGTTTTTTGTCTTTGCGTTCTTTGTGATCTTTGCGGTTAAAATCGTTTAATTTGCGCGATCTGTGTTTTTCGTCGCCCTCGTGTCTGCGGTTTGTTTTTCCGAAGCCGCGGTGGGTTTTTGAGTGTTTGTTATCCTCTTTCTGCATGAGCTGGCGGATCCTTTTTTCGGAAAATCCGATCTGGTCTGGTTCTTCGGCAGTTTCGGGCGATTCTTCAAGCAGCATCGAGGCGAGGATTATCGCGATCGAGCGCGGATCAAGCTCATCTTCAAGTTTTTCGACAAGCTCAAGTCCCGCTTTGTCAGGGGTGTATTCCAGAATTTCCTCGATCAGGCGGTTTGAGCGTTCTTTCCTGAGATTGTGCAGAGTCGGAATGACTTTGACTTCGATCGAAGATCCGACGTTTTTTTCGATCCTGCGGATGTTCCTGAATTCCGAAGGCGTGACAAGGGTTATCGCGATTCCTTTGTTTCCCGCTCTTCCGGTCCTTCCGACGCGGTGGATATAGCTTTTTGCGTTGAACGGAATGTGGTAGTTGAAAACATGGCTCACATCGGCGATGTCAAGTCCGCGCGCCGCGACATCGGTTGCGACTAAAATATCGATCATTCCTTTGCGGAAGCTGGACATCACCTGATTTCTCTGCGATTGATCCAAGTCTCCGTGCAGAGCTTTCGCGTTGAATCCTTTTGCCACCAGAAAAGTGCTGAGCTCGTCAACTTCGAGTTTTGTCCGGCAGAAAAGTATCGCTTTTTCTGGATTTTCCGACTCAATGAGGCGCGTTATAGCGATCCGCTTTTCATCTTCCTCGACGATGTAGTAAGACTGCTCGATATCGGTGTTTGTCGATTCATCGACTGTTTCGGCCTTTATCGAAACAGGGTCTTTGAGGATCGATTCGGCGAGTTTTTTGATTTCTTCGGGCATCGTAGCCGAGAAAAGAAGCGTTTGGCGGTTTTCCGG
The DNA here is from genome assembly GCA_947305505.1 of uncultured bacterium. Taxonomy (GTDB): domain Bacteria; phylum UBP6; class UBA1177; order UBA1177; family UBA1177; genus UBA1177. The sequence goes on from CAMZDX010000045.1 coordinate 11,954, forward strand.
CATGAAGTCGAATATCGCCATGATGTCGTCGTAAAATCCCATGTCAAGCATCTCGTCGGCTTCGTCAAGAACGACCGTTATCGGTTCGATTATTTCGATTTTTCCCGATCTCAGCATATCGAGAAGGCGCCCCGGAGTCGCTGCAAGGACCTGAGTGCCGCTTTCAAGAAGTTTGAGCTGTCTCGAATACGAGTGTCCGCCTAAAATCGAGCAGGTGCGGATCCCTGCAAACTTGCCCAGACGGTAAAGTTCATCGCTTATCTGTGCAGCCAGCTCGCGGGTAGGGGAGATCACGATAAGTTCGATCCCGACATTTCTCAGCATATTGTTCATCACGGGAAGACCGAAAGCGGCTGTTTTTCCTGTTCCCGTATGAGATTGCGCGATCACGTCTTTCCCTTCTAAAATCAGAGGGATAGCTAAAGCCTGGATCGGGCTCGGAATTTTGAAACCTGCTTCGCGGATTCCTTCCATTATGTCGCTTTTGAAGCCGAAATCTTCAAAAGTCATGTCTGTTGCCA
>CAMZDX010000046.1 GCA_947305505.1 uncultured bacterium
TGCCGGATTCGAGAAAGTTGCAACCGCTATGATGGAACAGGGACTCTTCTAATCGAACCTGTTTTTATGGTTTTTCGCGGGGAGCTTCGGCTCCCCGTTTTTTTTTGCTCTTCGGATAAAATAGAAAATATATTTTTAGCTGTATATTAATTAAGATTTTATAAAATGTTTCCGCAAAAAATGTAATAAAATCAGTCGATTTCGAATTTTACTGGTTTGATGTTCCAGATGTCTTCTGCGTATTCGCGGATAGTTCTGTCTGACGAGAATTTACCGCTTCTCGCGGTGTTGAGAATAGACATTTTTGTCCACGCTGTTTTATCAAGGTAAACTTTTTCGACTTTGTCCTGCATATCAACGTAAGAGCGATAGTCAGCAAGGAGCATGTAGTTGTCGCCGTAGTTGACGAGATCATCGTAAAGCCTTGAAAATATTCCTGGTTCAGAGTTGAAATGATCGTTTTTGATCATGTCGAGAACCTGTCTGAGTTCCGCATCAGAATCGTAGTAAACTCTCGGATTGTAGCCTGTCACCTTCATTTCGCTGACTTCGTTTGCCTTGAGACCGAAAATGAAAATGTTGTTCGCGCCGACTTCCTCAAGCATTTCGACATTGGCTCCGTCGAGAGTTCCGATCGTCATTGCGCCGTTGAGCATGAATTTCATGTTTCCCGTGCCGCTCGCTTCGAATCCTGCGGTCGAGATCTGCTCCGAAAGATCACTGGCCGGAATTACTTTTTCCGCCATTGAAACTGAGTAGTTCGGGAAGAAGAAAACATTGAGATACTTGTTTACCTGCGGATCGTTATTGACAACGGAAGCTACTGAATTTATTAACTTTATAATCATTTTTGAAATGTAGTATCCGGGAGCCGCCTTGCCGCCGAAAATTTTCGTTCTCGGGACGAAGTTTCCGTTCGGATTGCTCTTTATCCTGTTGTAAAGCGTGATTGTGTGGAGAACATTGAGAAGCTGTCTCTTGTATTCGTGCATTCTCTTGACCTGGACGTCGAACATCATATCGGTGTTGAGATCAAAGCCGAGTTTGTCATGAGCGTAGATTTTAAGCTTTTCTTTCGCCTGAGCCTTTGCGTCAGCCCATGCAGCCTGGAACTCTTTGTCGTCTGCAAATTCTTCAAGTTTTTTAAGTTCGTCAAGGCTCGCTACCCAACCGTTTCCGATTTTCGATGTTATGAGGTCTGCAAGTGGAATGTTCGACTTTTCAAGCCATCTTCTTGGAGTTATACCGTTGGTTTTGTTGACGATTTTGCCTGGATAAAGCTCGTCGAAGTCTTTGAACATACTCTCCTTCAGGATTTTTGTGTGGAGTGCGCTGACGCCGTTTACCTTGTGGCTTCCGATGATAGCAAGGTTTGCCATGCGGACGAATTTGCAACCAGATTCTTCGAAGATAGAGACATCTTTTATCTTCTTGAGGTCGAAATTGCGGAAATCGCGTGCTTCGTTTATGAATCTGCGGTTTATTTCGTAGATTATCTGGAGCTGTCTCGGAAGAAGCGGTCCCATTATTTCGACATCCCACTTTTCGACTGCTTCGGGAAGAACCGTGTGGTTGGTATAGGCGAAAGTGTTGCGCGTGATTTCCCAAGCCTCGTTCCAGCCGAGTTTTTCTTCATCGATAAGTATTCGCATAAGTTCGGGGATCGCGATGCTCGGGTGGGTGTCGTTAAGCTGGATCGCAACTTTTGACGGGAAATCATCGAATTTTTCGGTTCCGTAGTTCTTTTTATAGTGGCGGATGATGTCCTGCAGAGTTGCCGAAACGAAGAAATACTGCTGTTTGAGGCGAAGGACCTTGCCCTGCTGCATATTGTCGTTGGGGTAGAGGACTTTCGAGATGTTTTCGCTTCTGTTTTTGTCGTTTACAGCCGCCATGTAGTCGCCGCTGTTGAAGTAGTGGAAGTCGAATTCGTTCGTGCTTTTTGCCTGCCACAGACGGAGGTTGTTGACGGTCGGAGTCTTGTAGCCCGGAACCGGAACGTCGTAAGCCTGAGCCAGAACATCTTCGGTATCGACGAGCTTGTATCTCTCTTCGCCGTTGTCGTCGCGGTAGGAAACGACTTTGCCGCCGAAACGGACTCTGTATTCAAGGTCGGGACGGCAGATCTCCCACGGGCAGCTGTATTTGAGCCAGTTGTCGGGAACTTCGACCTGATAGCCGTTTTCAATGCCCTGACGGAAAATTCCGTATTCGTATCTGATACCATAGCCGTATGCCGGAAGCCCGAGAGTCGCCATCGAATCGAGGAAACACGCCGCAAGTCTGCCGAGACCGCCGTTTCCGAGTCCCATGTCGGGTTCCATGTCGCGCAACTCTTCCATGTCGTAGCCGAGTTTTTCGGCGAGACGCGCGACTTCGTCGTGGCAGTCGAGATTGATGAGAGTGTTTCCCATGAGGCGTCCCATGAGGAATTCCATTGAAAGGTAGTAAACTCTTTTAGATTTGTTCCTTCGGTATTCGTGCTGGGTTCTCAGCCAGTTGCGGATGAGTTTGTGCCTGATCGTCGTTGCAAGAGCGATGTAAACATCTCTCGCCTTGACCGTCGTTTTGTCCTTGACCTGGTTGTATTCAAGCGTTTCGAGCAGATCGCGCTCGAAAAGTGACGAATTTTCATCCAATGTATCGGTAAAAAATATCGAATCTTTGAGTTCGTCTCTTGTTTTTGTCATAAAATCCTCCCCAAAATCAAAAAAGCAGAAAAAAACAGGCCGCCTTTATATTGTTTTAGAGAGAAATTTCAAATTTTATGACAAATTCAATGAGAGAATCTGTGGCAGAGTCGTCTGCGAGCTTTCCCGGCGAGAATTTGTAGCTTTTCACTGCCTGCAGAGCAGATTCAGAAAAAAGTTCGTGGTCGCTTTTTATGACTTTTGCTTTCATGACTTTTCCCGTTTTTGAAATCAGCAGTTCAAGCGTGACGCTGCCTTCGATCCCTTCTTCTTCCAGAGTTTCCGGGTAGGGCGGAGTTTTCGGATTTATTGCTTTCGGAATAACGGCGAGCTCGCCGGCTGTTTTTGGTGCGCCAGAGTTGCCGTTATTACGTGATTCCGTAATTTCGTTATTCCGTGGCGCGCTGTCATTGCCGTTATTAGGTGATTCTGTAATTTCGTTATCCCGAAGTGTGCTGTCATTTTCGCTGTTTTTTTGTTCGTTTTTTGCTTCTATATTTCGAGCTTCATCTTTTCGAATCTCGGAATTATTGATTTCTTCCTTGTTTTTTTTGCTCTCTTTTTTCTTCAGAATTTTTCTGGAAGCTGATTTTTGATTTGATTCGGAGTTGATTTCCGCTTTCGGAGCTTCAGGTCTCAATATTTCCTGAAAAACAGAAATTTTTGTTATCTTTTTTAGATAATTATTTGAATTTATTTCACTTTTTAATTCAGGTGCGAAGATAAACACCAAAACATGAAGCAGAATTGAAAGTAAGATGGCAGTTATTAGAAATCGGTGTTTTTTCAAATGTGACCTTTTGCCAAAAATCCAAAAAACCGCCTGATTATACGCAATGAAAAATATTGTTGAATTTTATTTATATGATTTTGCTTTTTTTATCTTCATAAGTAATATTCCCCGTTTTTTTGATTTTTGGAGGGAAAAATGTCTGTTTTCGACGAACTTAAAAGACGCGGTTTTATTGCACAGGTAACTGACGAAGGTATCATTGAACATTTAAAAAATAACAAAGTTACGGTCTATTGCGGTTTCGATCCTACTGCAAACAGTCTTCACATCGGAAATCTTGTTCCGATTATGGGGTTAGCGCATTTCCAGAGGTGCGGGAACAAAGTTCTGGCTCTTGTCGGCGGCGCTACCGGCATGATAGGCGATCCGAGCGGCAGATCGACTGAAAGAAATCTGCAAACAATTGAAAAAGTTAAGGAAAACGTCGAAGCGATAAAAAAACAGATGGGAACCGTTCTTAAGTTCGACGGCGACAATCCCGCTGAGATCGTTAATAACTACGACTGGACGGCGAATATGTCGATCCTTGACTGGCTTCGCGATGTCGGCAAATTCTTCACGATCAACTACATGTTGACAAAAGATTCGGTCAAAACGAGGATCGCTTCTGAAAACGGGATCTCCTTTACCGAGTTCAGCTACATGACTCTTCAGGCTCACGATTTTCTTCATCTTTTCAAGGAAAAAAACTGCACGGTCGAGTTCGGCGGAAACGACCAGTGGGGCAACATCACGGCAGGTCTTGAGCTCATCAGAAGGATGAATCCCGACGATGCGGGAAAAGCTTTCGGTATGACTTTCCCGCTTATGACGACTTCAACGGGCGAAAAATTCGGCAAAAGCGCTGGCAACGCGGTATGGCTCGACGCTGAGAAAACTTCGCCTTACCAATACTACCAGTACTGGATCAACGTAACGGATGAAGACGTCGAAAAGATGTTGAAAATATTCACGTTTCTTGATGTTGACGAAATTGAAAAAGTTGTTGAAGAACACAAGAAAGAGCCTCATTTGAGAAAAGCCCAGATCCTTTTGGCAACAGAAGCAACAAGAATCATGCACGGCGAAGATGGTTTGCGCAGCGCTCAGGCGGCAAGTGCGGCACTTTTCGGCGGAGATCTCCATGGGCTCAGCGAACACGACCTTCTCAGCATTTTTAAGGATGTTCCATCAACATCTGTTTCGGCAAATGATTTTGAAAACGGAGTAAACCTCACGGATCTTCTTGTTTTAACCAAAATGCAGCCTTCAAAAGGAAAGGCGAGGGCGATGATCGCGCAGGGCGGCTGCTACGTCAACAACGAAAAGGCAGACAACGCAGACATGATGCTTAAAACAGCAGATCTTCTCCACGGATCGCTTATCGTTCTCCGTTGCGGAAAAAAGAACTATCATCTTGTAATGAAAGGGTAATTTTTTATAACAGTTTGATTTTTCAGGAGAGATCTATGAGTAATGAAAAGGTAAGAACAAGATTCGCGCCGAGTCCGACCGGTTATATGCACGTCGGAAACTTGAGAACGGCTCTTTATGCGTGGCTCATTGCGAGAAAAAATCACGGAACTTTCGTTCTCAGAATTGAAGATACCGACCAGGAAAGAAAGATCGAAGGTGCAGTAGACCTTATCTACAGAACTTTGGAGGAAACCGGGCTCGACCACGATGAAGGTCCCGATGTAGGCGGCGATTACGGTCCTTACGTCCAGAGCGAAAGAATGGCTGCCGGAATTTATATGAAATACGCCGAAGAACTCATTGAAAAAGGGTATGCCTACAGATGCTTCTGCACGAAAGAGCGTCTTGACGATCTTCGCAAACACTGCGAGGAAAACCATGAGCAGACAAAATACGACAGACACTGCCTCAACCTTTCGAAAGAGGAAATTCAAAAGAATCTTGATGCGGGAATCCCGTATGTCATCAGACAGAAAATGCCAGATAGCGGAACGACTTCATTCCACGATGAAGTTTACGGCGACATCGAAGTCGAAAACTCAACAATGGATGATCTTATTCTAATAAAATCAGATGGTTATCCTACTTACAACTTCGCAAACGTAGTCGACGACCACCTCATGGGAATCACTCATGTTGTCCGCGGAAGCGAATATCTGATCTCTACTCCGAAATACAACCTGCTTTACGATGCTTTCGGTTGGGAAAAACCGCACTATGTTCACGTTTCGCCTGTCATGAGAGACGCTCAGCGCAAACTTTCGAAGCGTGACGGAGATGCAAGCTACGCCGATTTCATCAACAAAGGCTGCCTCAAGGATGCACTTCTCAACTATGTCGCGCTTTTGGGCTGGAACCCCGGAAACGACCGCGAAATTTTCACCCTTCCTGAACTTATTGAAGCTTTCGACATAAAAGGAATCGGCAAATCTCCCGCCATTTTCGACGAAGTGAAACTCCGCTGGCTCAACAGCGAATATATCCGTGCAATGTCTCAGGACGAATTTTTGAAACACGCGATGCCCTTCATCAAACAGGCTGTAAAGCGCGAAGATGTCAACTTCGACGTTATCGCTGCGGGACTTCACAAAAGAACGGAATATTTCAGCGATGTAATTCCTCAGCTTGATTTCATTGATGAACTTCCTGAATATTCGGCAGAACTTTACGTCAATAAAAAGATGAAGACCGACAAGGAAAATTCGCTTCAGGCGCTGCTCCTTCTCAAGCCTGAACTTGAAAAATTCGAGGAGTGGGATCACGAAAAACTTTACTACAAAGTCGTTGATATCGCTGAAAAAGCGGGAATCAACAAAAAAGTCCTGCTCTGGTCGATGCGTGTTGCTTTAAGCGGAAAAGAGCTTACCCCCGGCGGCGGAAGTGATATCGCCGCAATCATCGGAAAAGCTGAATCGCTCAAAAGAATCGATAAAGGTATAGAACTTCTTCAGAAGTAAATCTCTTGATTCCGCACATAAAATAGTCTGTTTTTAAATATCTTGATTTGTATTTGTAACATTTATATCTTGCAGAAACAGTGACGTCGCTGTTGTTCAATCATTTTATTTATGTTTAATTTTTAGGAGATTTTACAATGAATTATGGCGACAGAATAAAACTTGCACGTGAAAAATTAAAAATCACGCAAAAAGAGATGGCTAAAAACTTAGAAATTTCACAAGCTTATCTTTGTGCTATCGAATCGGGAAAGATGCAGGCAAATGCAAAAGTTATTTTCGGTCTCGAAAAAAATTTTGGCATAAACACCGAATGGCTGGCTGAGGGTGAAGGCGATATTTTTGCCAAAAAACTGCCTGTTGTTGCGGAAAAAGGAGGTCGCTACACCGCTTCTTTCATAGGCGAGATCGGCTCTTCGATTGATGAAGGCAAGCTGCTACTTTTCAATGTGACAAGCGACAACATGGAACCCTGTTTTCTCATCGGTGATGAAGTCCTGGTCGATGTAACGGAGACTCACTTGAAAAATCTTGGAGTCTATCTTTTCGAAATCGAATCTAAAACCGTGCTCAAGCGCTTTATTGAGGGAGAGTTCGGAAAGCTGACCAACGACAAGCCGGCAAAGAAAAATAACGACATCATTATGAATGGTTCAATAAAATGTATCGGGAGGGCAGTTTGGATCATAAGAAAGTTGTAATTTAAATTTTTTTTCGACAAAAAGGCGGCAATTTGTCTGCAAAAGATGGTTGCCGCCGTGTTTCCGTGTAGATTTTCCCAAAAATTCGAGTATGATGCGGCGGTTTTCGTTTTTGTTGCCGCCGCTAGTTCTTTGTCGATATTTCGAAATTTCGAAATTTCGATATTTCGACATTTCGAGGCGGCGGCGGCAATAACGGGCGCTAAAAAGAGAGGAAATGTTTTGGACACACCTGAGATCATAAATTTCGACAAAGTTTCGTTTTTTTATGGAAAGAATGAAATCCTGCGCGATGTCACTTTTTCGGTAAAAAAAGAGGATTTTTTTGCGATAATAGGTCCGAACGGCGGAGGGAAGACGACGATTCTGCGTCTTATGCTCGGGTTTATCAAACCGACAAGCGGCAAGATCACCGTTTTCGGTGAAGAGCCGGGGAAGAATTTTACGAAGATAGCGTCTGTTCCGCAGTTTTCATCTCACGACAGGCTTTTTCCGATAACTGTTGAAGAGGTTGTTCTTCAGGGTCTGATCAAATCGACTTCTTTTCTTCCTTTTTACAGCAAAACTGAGAAGGCAAAGGCTGAAGACGCGATGAAAAAGCTCGGAATTTCAGACCGTGCAGATGCCCGTTTCGGCGATCTTTCGGGCGGTTTGAAACAGCGCACTCTCATTGCAAGGGCGATAGTGAGCGATCCTGAAATCCTTCTGCTAGATGAGCCTGTCGCAAGCGTTGACAGCTCTGTAGAAAAGGATATTTACGAGATGCTTTTAGACATGAATAAGAAAATAACGATCGTCATGGTTTCTCACGACATAGGTTTTGTTTCGAGTTTCGTAAACAAGATAGGCTGTGTAAACAAAATTTTCGTAGAGCACGCTTCAAAAGACGAAATGTGCTGCCTTGAAGAACATCACGCATACAGCGGAAAAACGACTATGATTCACCATAAGTGCGGGATTTGAATGGATTTTTTTAGTGCACTTTCTACATATTCATTTTTGCAGAATGCTGTGATCGCGGCGCTTTTGGCGGCACTTTCATGCGGAATTTCAGGAACTTTTGTCCACATAAACCGCATAACTTTTATTGCCGGAGGAATCGCTCACGCGGTTTTGGGCGGAGTAGGGGCTGCGGTATTTTTCGGCTTTTCACCGTTTGCAGGTGCGATCGTCACGGCGCTTATTTTTGCAGTTCTGCTGGGTATAATCAGGCTCAAGGCGACTCAGCACGAAGACACCGTGATCGGCGCGATGTGGGCTTGCGGAATGTCGGCGGGCATAATTTTTATATATCTTACGCCAGGTTATGCGGTAAATCTTAATAACTACCTTTTCGGAAATATTCTGCTCGTATCTAAAAGCGACATAACGGCTCTTTCGGTGCTTGCTGCACTCGTGATTTTAGTGAGCGCGCTCTTTTTCAGGCAGTTCAAAGCGGTCAGTTTTGATGAGGAAAATGCCGAACTTCACGGTGTAAAAGCCTCGCTCGTCTATATTCTCATGCTTTCGGTCATCGCATTGACAGTAGTCGTTCTGATGAAAGTCGTCGGTCTTATTTTAGTTATCGCATTCATGGCTCTGCCTGCCGCAACATCGGCGATTTTCTGCCGTAAAGTTGGTGCGATAATCGTGCTTTCAATAATTCTGAGCTTCGTTTTCAGCATGAGCGGGCTCTTTGTTTCATACACTTGGAACCTTCCGACAGGAGCAGTCATCACGCTTGTTTCCGGCGCGGTTTATGCCGCCTCTCTTGTGTTTTCAAAAATCAAAGGATAAAGAATTTATACGATTTCCGGCGTTATTTTTCCGCCGGTTTTTTCAACCATTTCGGCTATGAATTTTTCGACTGAAGCGATTGGGATTTTGACTGTGGCAGAGCTTCCTGTTTCGTTGTAAGTCGTTAATTTTATTTCCAAACCGTCAAATCTGCCGATATAACTCATTGCGATTCCGGTGAAATCGAAAGGAATATCGACAACGAGTTCTTTTTTGATGATCACGGTTTCAACTTCACATGAATCAAGTGCCGCTCTCGCCGATGCGCCGTAAGTTCTGGTCAAACCGCCTGTTCCGAGTTTGATTCCGCCGTAATATCGGACACTTGTCACTAAGACATTGAAAAGTTCCTTCCGCAGAATTTCGTTATAGATCGGAAGTCCTGCCGTGCCGGAAGGTTCGCCGTCATCGCTGTAACGGAAAGTGGAGACTTCTCCTTCGCCTAAAAGGTAGGCAAAGCAGATATGTGTGCAGTCGTAGTGAATTTTCCAGAGTCTTTTGACGGTTTCTTCGGCTTCTTCTTTTGTTGAAACAGGAAAACACTGCGATATGAAACGGCTGTTTTTTTCTTTTATTTCAATAGGTTGAGTTGAATTAAAGATTGTTTTGTACTGCTCGATCATTGTTCTTTTTTTCTTTTAAATTCTCTTCAGACGGGAGAAGGAGAATAAGCATTCCTATCGTGAAAGTGATAATCGCAACGAGTTGCGAAGTTGAAAGCAGGTTATTGAAGAAAAGTCCGCGGTCGTCAGCCCTGAAAAATTCGATTATGAAGCGGAAAGTTCCGTACATCGTGAGCCATAGCCCCAGAAGTTCGCCGTCCTTTTTTTTGTGTTTTCTGAAATAGAACCAGAGAACAAGGAAAATAGAAGATGTCACGAAAGTCGAGACAAGCTGAGTCGGAAGAACGGGAAGAGGAATATCTTTCAAATTGAGCAGAATGTCGCGGGCAAACTGATTCTTTGCACTGAGTCCGTATCTTAAAAATGTTTCGGCAAAGGGAGACGCCGAGATCTCACCGAAGCAGCAGCCGTTCAGGTAACATGCGAATCTGCCGAGTCCTAGCCCGAAAGCAAGCCCTAAAACGTAGCAGTCCAAATATTTCATGAGCGGCGCTTTGTGCTTTGTGAACCACCAGACTGCGGTGGGAAGTCCGAAAATGACAGTTCCGTAAAATGCGAGTCCTCCTTTCCAGACCGCAAAAATCGCAAGCGGTTTCTGGATGTAAATGTCCAGAAATCCGTCAAAAACTATGTGCATGGCTCTTGCACCGAGATAACCCATTGTCGTAGTAATTACAGCACCTTGCAGCGCCATTTTTATGTCGAGTTTATTGCGTCTGATTTCCCACCAGGTGAGAAAATTTCCGACAATGACGCAGATAAAAACTACAAAATAGAAGGATGAAACAGAAAAATCACCGATCGAAAAAAGGGTGGGGCGCATTATTTTGCCTCTTTTTTATTTTTTTCGCGCTTCGGCTGAAGGAAAAGAAGCTCAAAAGCAAGAAGGAAAATCGCAACGACGATCGCGACATCGGCAATGTTGAAAGTCGGCCAGTGGTAGATTTCCCCTGCGTGCCAGTCGATGAAGTCGATTACGGCAAAACCTCTGAAAAAGCGGTCGTAAAGGTTGCCGAACGCTCCGGCAAGGATAAGTCCGTAAATTATTTTCATGAATCTGGTTTCTGCAAAAGCCAAAAGAAGATAAAGCACCAAAACGGTGATTATTGACGAAAAACCTAAGAAAATCAGCTGCCTTACCGAATCGGGAAAGTTTGCGCCGAGCCCCCACAGAGCACCTTTGTTTTCGACGTAAATGAAGCTCCACCAGCTCTCAAAAACGACGATTCCTTCTTTTCCCTTGAGGGTTAAAGCCCAGTTTTTGGTAAAAAGATCGATGAGAAAGACCGGAAGACTCACGGTGAGCAGATATATTGAGTTTTTCCAGTTGATTTTTGCGATTTTCATAAAATCCTCATTTCAAAATGCCTCGCGGCTAAAACCCGAGTAATATAATCGGATTTAAAGGTTATGCAAAAAAACAGATTTTTCGGCATTAAAAAGTAAAAATTATTTTTCCGTTTCGCTTGTTACGGCGAGTTTTCTCATGAAAAATTTGCCGAAGCAGAAAAGGGTTATAGGCGTGAGAAGCGCCATTGCGCCTATCCAGAACCAGATCATTGCGTGATCGGAAGAAGCGGGAAGGGGGTGACCGTTTTCAAACGGAGTGTAGATCTTGATGAGAAGTCCCGACATCGGGCCTACGAAAAATTTTGCCGCAAACCATGGCAGGATCGAAAGGGCGATGTAGGTTCCTTCCTTTCCTTTGGGTGCGATCTCAGCAGTAAACTGCATGAGTCTGGGCGACCAGATCGATTCGCCTATCGTGAAAATGAAAATGAAGAAAATAAGCGGCCAGTATTCGGTAACTGCCGTGATTCCCGACATTTTTTCAGGAGAATCGACAATGCCCAGCCACTTTATGAAGACAAGTTCACCGAGCGGAGTATTCGTCAGACCTTCAAAAAATGAAGGCGGGATGACCGCGATGAAGCATGCGAGCGAGGAAACGATCGAACCGATGATCATCATTTTGTAGGATGAAGTCTTTTTCGTGATGTAGGAGACTATCGGAACCGCGAAAATGATGAGGACCGAGTTCAGAAAGCCGTAGATGTTGCCGATCGGAGCGCCTTCGCCGAGAACGCTGATGCCGTATTTCGGGAAAGTGTAGGAGAAGTGGAAGAATACGCAGCGGACGAAAAGGGTGAGGGCAAGGATCCCGATGTAGATCCAGAAAGTTTTTTCTACAACGACGTTCCTGAGCATCGTCGCAACGTCGATTGCCGAGTTCTTGACCGATTCAAGACCGCTTCCGAGCTCTTTTTTCGGCGTTTTTACAAGTTCGCCTTCATCGTTGATTTCAATGTGATCTCTGATGAAGAATGCGACGATGAGACTGATGATGGTAAAGCCGAAACCGATGACGAAAACCATCTGATAAGTCGTGAAGTGGAATCCTAAAAACATCGTTCCGGCGTTCTCATTGACTGCTCCGGCAGCGTCTGTGACCGAGAAAAAGCCTCTGATTTTGTCAAAAAGCATCGAACCTATCGCATAGCCCAAGTTCATTAGAACATAGAAAAGACCGAATCCCATTGCCGCAGTTTCTTTTGTCGTATATTTTTTGATCGCAATTGAAACAAGCGGGCCGACGACGGCGAAACCTATCGCCATCGGGATGAAGCCGAGGACGAAAATGAGTGCCGGATTCGTGACGAATGACATGAAAAAGCGCGAGAAAAGGAGGAAGAAAATGCTTATAAGCAGCGTTTTTCTTATGCCTATCGTGTCAACGACCGCACCTGTCAGCATGCCGATGATAGAAAGGAGTATCGACCAGACCATAATGTATGAACCTGCACCGAGATCGCTGATACCGCAGTCAGCCGTGAGCCAGAGCGTGAGAGTTAAGTTCATCGCCATGTAGGCGGTGTATTCGATTATGTTGTAGATGAAGAGAAGCCACATGTCGCGCGGGCTTTTGCGCAGACCTTTCGCGTAGCTCCAGATGATGCCGATGAATGCGAGAACGG
>CAMZDX010000047.1 GCA_947305505.1 uncultured bacterium
CGCTTGCGGTGTCGGGAGTTTCAGGTGTTGTCGTATCGTTGTCGTTTACAGTGTCGGGAGTCTCTGTATCTGGAGTTTCCGCATCGCTGTCGTTTGCGGTGTCGGGAGTTTCAGGTGTTGTCGTATCGTTGTCGTTTACAGTGTCAGGGGTCTCAGTATCTGGCGTTTCCGTATCGCTGTCGTTTGCGGTGTCGGGAGTTTCAGGCGTTTCCGTATCGTTGTCATTTGCACTATCGGGAGTCGCAGCATTGTCGGAATCGGTTTTATCTTCCTGAACATTGTTTCCGCCGTCGGGAAGTTCTCCGCTGACACTGTCATTGTCGTCAACAGAAGTGCTGTCTGCATCATTTTCGGTGATTCCTCCTGAAGGATTTCCATCGACACACATTCCGCCGGAACAAATCTTTCCGTCAGGACAGTCGAGAGCGGTTACGCAAGACTGTTCACTCTCGGAATTACCGCACGACAAAATGAACACAGTAAAAAAACAAACCATAATAAAGACAACTTTTTGCATGGAAACCTCCGTCTTAAAAGAATGCGACGTACTATTTTATACAGAATCAGATTTTTTAAAAGATTTTTTTTTAAATTAGGGATAAAAACTATTTGATAGCTTCGTAACAGCTTTCGCAGATGCCGGTAATATCGTCAGAATAGTCGTGAAGAACTCTCTTTTTCCAGCAGCGAGGGCATTTTTCGCCTTCAGCGGTCGTTACACCGATCCAGAGATCCATATCTTCGACTTTCTCAAGCCCTTCAGCCGACGAAGCCTTTTCAAAAGCGGAAACTATGAAGATTGATTCAAGGTTACCGAGCTCTGAATCAAGAACAGGATTGTTTTCGTAATAAATTCTGACCTTTGCATCGAGCGAGTGGCCGATCGTCTTGTCTGCGCGGAGAACTTCGAGCTTTTTCTGAACCGCGTTTTTGGTATCGAGAACAGTCTGCCACTTTTCGAGGAACTTCGCGTCTTCGTCATTGAAATTTGATTCGGGGAACTGCTCAAGGAAAACGCTTTCCTTCTTCGCACCTTTCAAGTATCCGTAAGCCTCTTCACAGGTGAAACTGAGTATCGGAGCAAGAGCTTTTACGACATCGCTCAGAATCGAATAAACGACGCTCTGGGTCATTCTGCGTCTCTTGTCGTCAGCGCGCATCGTGTAGCGGTCTTTGATGATGTCGAGATAGATCGCGCTCATCGGGATAGTGAAGAAATCGAGCATTTCGTGGTAAACGCGATGGAACTCGTAGTTTTCATAGTATTCGCGGATATCTTTAAGTCTTTCCTGCCAGGTGAGATAAGCCCATCTGTCAAGAGAGGTGAGTTCTTCTTTCTTGAAAGACATGGTTTCGGGGTCGAAATCGTTGACGAAACCGAACATAAATCTGATCGTGTTTCTCATTTTTCTGTATGCCGTAGCGCAGCTTTCGATGATCGAATCGCCTATCCTGTTGTCGTCGCTATAGTCTTCGCAAGCGACCCAAAGTCTGAGAATTTCTGCACCGTATTTGTTGATCTTGACCTGCGGATCGATGAAGTTTCCTTTGCTCTTCGAGATCTTTTCGCCTTTCTCGTCAACGATGAATCCGTGCGTGATGAGGTTTTTGTAAGGAGCTTTTCCGTTGATGAGAACGCTCATTTTAAGCGAGGACTGGAACCATCCGCGGTGCTGGTCGCTTCCTTCGAGGTAAAGGTCAGCAGGATATTCGAAGCCTTTTCTGCCGTCAAGCACTTTAGCCCAGCTTACGCCGCTGTCGAACCATACGTCGAGAATATCGTTTTCCTTGCTGATGTGCGTGCCGCCGCATTTCGGGCATTTGAATCCCGCCGGAAGGAATTCCGCAGCGGTCTTGTCGTGCCAAACCTGGATTCCCTTTTCCGAAATTTCGTCGGCAACTTTGTGCGCGATAGCTCCGTCGACTATCTTTTCGCCGCAGTCATCGCAGGAGAAAGCGATTATCGGAACGCCCCAGCTTCTCTGACGCGAAATGCACCAGTTCGGAGCTTTTTCGAGCATCGGGACGATTCTCTTTCTTCCCCACTCCGGGAACATGCGGACTTTCGCGATTTCGTCAAGGCATTTCTTGCGAAGTCCCGTGTCGTCCATCGAAATGAACCACTGTTCGGTCGCTCTGAAAATGACCGGTTTGTGGCATCTCCAGCAGTGCGGATAGCTGTGGTCGATCATTTCGCCCGGCTTGTTGAGAAGGTATCCGGTGTTGTAAAGGTATTCCGTGATGACGGGATTTGCCTTGAAAACATGCATTCCGCCGATTACGGGGATGTTTTCGTCGATGATTCCGCTTCCGTTGACAGGAGCGTAAGGCTCAAGGCCGTATCTGAGACCGGTGATGTAGTCGTCAGCGCCGTGACCCGGAGCGGTATGAACGCAGCCCGTACCTGCATCGGCAGTGACGTAATCTGCATAAACGATTATCGATTCGCGGTCGATAAACGGGTGTTTCGCCTTCATTCCTTCAAATCTCATCGCGTCGAATTCGGCGATGACTTCGGGATTTTCTGCTCTGACAGCCTTGATGAACGAATCTTTGAGAACGCTTGCGACGATGAAAACTTCGCCGTTGTATTTTACTGCCGAATACTTGAATTCGGGGTTGAGCGCGATCGCAAGGTTAGCCGGAAGAGTCCACGGAGTCGTCGTCCAGATAACGAAGTTCACCTTCTCCCCTTCAAGCTCTTCAAGTTTGTCGATAAGCGGGAATTTTACGTAGATCGAAGGAGACTGGTGGTTGTCGTATTCAATCTCGGCTTCAGCAAGCGCCGTTTCGCAGCTCGTGCACCAGTAGACCGGTTTTTTCGCCTTGAAAAGTGCGCCTGACTCTGCAACTTTCGCGAACTGATGGGCAATGCAGCCTTCATACTTCGGGTCGAGAGTGACATACGGATGATCCCAGTCTGCAAGAACGCCGATGCGTTTGAAGCCTTCGCGCTGGACGTTTACCCAGTTCATCGCGAATTTCTTGCACTCTTCCAAGAACTGGCTTTTTGTCATCTCTTTGCGCTTCGAACCGAGTTTTTCAGCCGTTTTGAGCTCGATCGGAAGACCGTGGCAGTCCCAGCCCGGAATGAGCGGAGTGTATTTTCCCGACATATTTTTGAACTTTACGACAAAATCCTTGAGAGTTTTATTGAGAATATGACCGTTGTGGAGATTTCCGTTGGCATAAGGAGGTCCGTCGTGAAGGACGAACGTCGGTTTTCCGTCGTTCTGTTTCAGAATCTTGGAATAGATCTTGTTTTCCTCCCATTTTTTCAAAATTTCGACCTCTTTTACCGGAAGATTCGCCTTCATCGGGAAATCGGTCTGCGGCAGATTGAGCGTTTTGCTGTAATCCATAGTAAATAACTCCTTAATTAAATAAGCATAAAAAAAACGCGGAATGGTAGTCTTTTTCGCTGCAAAGTCAAGTTGCGGCTTCAGTTGGATCTAAGAAAAATAGTGCTTTTTTCTTTTTTTCGGCTAAAATTCCGCGCTTGTTTGATTTATCCGCTATTTTTCAGGAGGAAACCATGACTTTTTTACAATTTATCTATTCTCATGCGATTTTACTGCTTGTCGTTATTTCTTGTCCAATCATCTTTTTCGCGCTTTACAACAAACTCGTAGGGCTGCGCAACATCGTCCGCAACTCGTGGAGCCAGATCGATGTTCAGCTCAAAAGACGTTTTGACCTCATTCCGAACCTCGTCGAGACGGCAAAAGGCTACATGAAGCACGAAAGCGAAACCTTCATCAAAGTTACCGAAGCGCGTGCTCAGGCAATGTCGGCTATAAACAAAGGCGATGTCAAGGAAGTCAGTGCAGCTGCTGCAAATCTCGACAGCGCTCTTGCAAAAATGATGCTCACATTTGAAAATTATCCAGAGCTCAAGGCAAACCAGAACTTTCTCGCTCTTCAGGAAGAGCTTACTTCGACCGAAAACAAGGTCGCTTTTGCTCGTCAGGCTTACAACGATGCAGTTATGGGCTACAACAACGCCGTTGAAATGTTCCCGACCAATATGGTTGCCGCAATGTTCAGCTTCAAACAGTCCGACTTCTTCGAAATAGAAGACAAGGCAGAAAAACAGGCTCCGAAGGTAACATTCTGAAATTTCAGGCTTTTTCATGTGGGAACTTATAAGAATAAACAAGCGTAAATCGCTTTTCGTACTGATTCTGATGTTTATTCTCATGGTCTCGTTTTCAGGTGCCATCGGAGCGGGTTTCTACACCGCGGACTACGTCACCGGAATGCTTTGGGGCGCTCTTATCGGAGTCATTCTCTGGGCGATTCAGTCGGCAGTCGCCTACTTTGCCGGAGACGATATAGTTCTTCACTTCAATATGGCGGTCGTCGTAACGCCAGAAAGCTATCCGCAGCTTTACAACATCGTCGAAGAGATGAAGATCGCGGCAGGTCTTTCCGTTATGCCTGAAATCTACATCGTCCAAAGTTCCGGTCTTAACGCTTTCGCAACGGGAATCAGACGTGAAAAAACGGCAATCTGCGTAACGAGAGGACTTGTAGAAAACCTTAACCGCGATGAAATCCAGGGCGTAATAGCACATGAAATGAGCCACATTTTAAACCGTGACGTTCTTTTCATGACATTTGCCGGAGTTATGTTGGGCACGATCACGATGCTTTCCCACGTCATGCTGAGAGGCACTGCTTTCGCGAATTCCAGCAACAGGAGATCCCGCAAAAAAGGGGGCATTCCCGGCGGACATCCGGCAATCATCATCGTAATACTTCTTTTTGCGATCGTCGCTCCGATCCTTGCCCGTATTTTTTATTTCACGATTTCGAAAAAACGCGAATATCTGGCTGACGCATCAGCTGCAAGGCTCACCCGCTACCCCATCGGACTTGCCTCGGCATTGCAGAAAATAGCGAAGCAGTCGTCTGTTGATTTCGTAAGCAAAATCACAGCTCCGATGTTCATCGTAAATCCGCAATTTGCGGGCGGAGACGAAGATTCGCTGTTTTCAGCTTCGACACACCCGCCGATTTACAAGCGTATCGCCATTCTGACGCAGCTTCAGCAGGGTGGAAAAGTTTCGCTTGAAAATTATCAGAAACTTTATGAAAAAGAGCTTGAAACTTCAGGACTTTTCTCTAAAACGACGCTAGAATCGGACAAATCGGAAGCAGTCAGGGCCGAAAACACCGAAAAAATCACAGAATTCACTGAATCCAGAAAAGATGTCGCCGACGTAATTCTTGCAAACACCGGTTTCAAAATCCTGACTTGCGAATGCGGTCTAAAAATCAAGCTCCCGCCAAGTGACTTGCGTATGAAAGTTGTCTGCCCGCGTTGCAGAAAAGAACTTTCCGTTTCAGGAGAGAATAACGCCGCAGCGACCGGAAACGGAGAAAACGAACTCGTTTTCACAAGAAAAAATAAAAATTCGTGGGAATCATTCCCCTGTCAGTGCGGAAAATTCACTTTCCAGCTTTCTCCCCTTTTCCGCGGAACTTACGTCGTCTGCAAACACTGCAAAACGAAAGTCAAAATCGAATATCCGGAGTAATCAGAACAAAAAAAAGGCGCGACTTTCGCCGCGCCCTGAAAATATCCACTGAACTTAAAGTTAGTGAGCTTTTCTGAATGATTCCATGAAGTTGACAAGTGTTTCAACACTTTCCGGAGTCGTCGAGTTGTAGATGCTGGCTCTGATTCCGCCGAGGGTTCTGTAGCCTTTAAGTCCGAGCATGCCCTGAGCTTTCGCCGATTTGACGAATTCTTCTTCGAGTTCCGGAGTCGGAAGGTTGAAGGTTACGTTCATCCATGAACGGTGTTCCGGATTCTGGACATAGCCTCTGTAGAAGCCGTTCGAGTTGTCGATCGCGCCGTAGATCATCTTCTGTTTCTTGTCGTTTCTCTTTTCCATTGCCTCAAGGCCGCCCATCTCGAGCATCCATTTGAAAACAAGACCGGTGATGTAGATGTTGAAGCACGGCGGTGTGTTGAACATGCTGCCTTTTTCGATCTGAACTTTGTAGTCAAGAGTCTTCGGAAGCTGGAAGCCTTTCTTCTGGAAAGTTTCAGCCCATGACTTTTTGATAACGACAACTGTAACGCCTGCGGGACCGACATTCTTCTGTGCACCTGCATAGATCATGTCGAATTTCGTAGCGTCGAAGCTGTGTGACATGAAACCGCTGGACATGTCAGCTACAAGCGGAACGCCCGGGAGAGGTTTCGGATAGTTCTTTTCGAAGAACTGGGTTCCGTAGATCGTGTTGTTCGAGCAGAAATGAAGGTATTTTGCGTTCGGGCTCATGTTTTCCTGTTTTACTTCGGGAAGAACGCAGTATTTCTTCTCAAGTTCGCGTGTCGAAGCGATGCAGTTAGCCTTTGCTTTTGCCCAGTCAGCCTGGATGCATGCTTCTTCGTAAGCTCTGTGTGCCCAGTTACCCGAATCAACGTAGTCAGCGCAGTCGCCTTCGTTGAGAACGTTCATCGGGAGCATGATGAACTGATGTGTTGCGCCGCCGCCGAGGAAAAGGACAGCGTAGTCGTCGCCGAGGCCGAGAAGTTTTTTAAGATCTGCCTCTGCTTCTTCGGTTACAGCTATGAAAGCTTTGTCTCTGTGGCTGATTTCCATAACGGAAACGCCCGTGCCTCTGAAATTGAGAAGTTCTGCCTGAGCCTGTTTGAGGACTTCAAGCGGAAGCGCAGCCGGACCTGCGAAAAAGTTGTGAGCTCTGTTTTCCATTTTTTACTCCATAAAAATATCGGTTGTTAAATAAGCTCCAAAAAACGGGATTACTCAACCATTTAAAAAAGATAAGTCAAATTTTTTCTCCCTAATTTCCCTAAATTCCCTAGACACCCTAGATTCCCTAATTTCCTAAACTCGAAAAATTGCTTTAACCCCGATTTTCCTTAAACTACCCCGTTTTTTGGAACGAGGCTGCTTTGAACCTGGTTGAGATTGTTCTGACGATAAATTTTCCGATATTTTTAGGCTGGATATTCAAACAGCTGAAACTCTTTCCGGACAACGAATCGGCCGTTCTCCGCAAATTCGTCATAAAAGTCACCGTTCCCTTCCTCATTTTCAGAAATCTCTACAACGCCGATACGAAAGAATTCAGTCAGATGCTTCCGATGATCACTTCGCTCTGCCTGATACTTGCAATTTCTGCAATTATTGTCGTTTCGCTGCGGAATCTTTCATCGTCCGACAAAAAAATCTCCAACAGTTTCTGCGTAGGCAGTTTCGTCGGCAACTACAGCTATCTCGGCTGGGGCGTTCTTTCCTATTTTTACGGCGAAAGCGGCTTTACGCGCGGTGTATTTTTCTCAATGTTTTTCTGGCCGGCAGTTCTTTCAACAGGCTTTACAATGATCTGGTTTCTGTCGCGCGCTTCATCCGGACAAGCTTCAAAAGACAAAATAATTCACGCACTTACATCAAATGCAATTCCGCCTATTGTTTCAGCCGCACTGGCTATGGCGATGAATTTTTACGGAATAAAACTCCCAGAATGGCTTGCAAAAAGTATCGGCTCGATAGCGAACATCACTATTCCTGCAATACTTTTCACTGTCGGGCTTTCGCTTTCGGTAATGCTCAAAAAAGAGACGATCCGCCCCGTAATTTCAGGAACTTTTTTCCGCACTATTTTCGGAATCACAGTCGGTATCGTAACACTCTTAATCGTATCATTCTGCTTTAAAGATGTTGATATTACTACAAAAAAAGTAATTCTGATGGAATCGGTCATGCCGAGTGCAGCGACCTCTCCTTTTTTTGCAGATTTCCTCGATTCGGATAAGGAAGTGGTCAGCGGAATCGTCACTTTTTCGACGCTTTTTGCCCTTGTGACCCTTCCATTCTGGTATTTTATGATTGAAAAGTGGAGTACTCTGCTATGAGTTTTAAGGAAAAACTCTTTTTTGCACTTGCCGTATTCGGGCTTTCGATCTCTTTTATCCTGCTTGCCAAACTGCACACGAATCCTTTCAGAGTTCCGACTTTTTCAGATGTTCCGATCTGCTATGTTTACGGAAACGCCTACATTGCGATAATTCTTTCAGCGCTGCTCAAAAAATCGTTTCTGACGAGCCTTTTGTCTATAGCCGGATTCACGGTCGGACTCATGATTTCAGCATATTTTCTATTTGTCTGGATAAAATTCGGAGGAAGCGCGCACATTTTTCCCGCTGAGATTTTAGGAATAAAAACGATCTATGCAGATTTTTTGAATTTTGCCGCGCTTTTGGTGCTGCAGATCATAAAAAAACCTTGACCTCATGATTTTTGTTAAGTTAAATTCAACCGTTTTTTGATATTTTTTGGAGAAACTCTTTATGAACTGGAGTTACATAATTTTCCACACTTTGGGCGGTCTGGGACTTTTCTTCATGGGTATGAAAGTCATGAGCGAAAGCGTCCAGAAAGCGGCCGGCGACAAACTGAGAAAGATCCTCAAAGTCCTAACTTCAAACCGTTTCGTCGGCGCATTCGTCGGCTTTCTGATCACAGCCATCATCCAGTCGAGCGGTGCGACGACCGTCATGACCATCGGTTTCGTCAACGCCGGACTCATGACTGTTCAGCAGGCGATCGGAGTGGGCTTAGGTGCCAGCATCGGAACCACGGTAACGGGCTGGATCGTCACTCTTAATGTTGCTGCATTCTCTCTGCCGCTAATAGGTATCGGCGTCATGATACGTCTTTTCTCGAAAAACAAATCGTGGCAGTACATCGGTGAGCTCATCTACGGTTTCGGTATCCTCTTCCTCGGTATGGAAACCATGAAACAGGGATTTGCACCGCTTAAAGAGAGCGAAACTTTCGTCAGGATGTTCCAGAGCATTGACGGTTCAACCTATGCTTCGATCCTGCTCGGCGTTTTAGTCGGTATCGTCACGACCTGCATTACACAATCGAGCAGCGCAATGGTCGGTATCGTGATCGCACTTGCCAGCCAGGGACTTATAAACTTCGAAGGAGCTCTCGCTGTCGTTCTCGGAAGCAACATAGGCGCAAGTTCGACAGGCGTTCTTGCTGCTGTCGGCGGCACTGTCAATGCGAAGAGAACCGCTCTGGCACAGGTTATTTTCAGATGTATCGGAGTCACAGTACTCCTCGTAATTTTCCGTCCGTACAAAGATATTGTCGATCTTATGATACCCGGAACTCCGGAAGAGGCTTTGACAGTCCACATCGCGATGGGACACACGGTTTTCAACGTAACGACCCTCATACTTTGTATTCCGTTTGTGTCGCAGCTTACCAGACTTGTTGAAAAAATATTCCCGGACAAGGCAGGCGGAACCGTCGAAATGCCGGAAAACCTCGTCAAACTTCAGACAAGTATGTTCAGCACTCCGTCGATCGCCATTATGGAGTGCGAAAAAGAGCTTCTCAACATGTCGGATTACGTTACGAAGAACCTCGATATGCTGCGTGAAATGTCGCTTAAAGACATAAATCAGGTCGCCGAGATCAGCGATGAGATCGCACGCAACGAGGACAAGATCGACAAATACCAGTATCAGCTCACTCAGTTCCTCATCGCCCTTTCTGTCCGCGCAATTTCTCCTGGAGACGCTAAAATCGTCGCAAGCCGCATAGGTCTCGCCCACAATTTCGAGAAGATTGCAGACTGTGTCGAGCATATGTCGCAGATCATAGACAAACTCACCCGCAACAACATGACTTTCTCGACCGAAGCCATTTCAGTAATCAACCAGATCCTTGAGGAGAATATCACCCACTTCAAGAAATCGGTCACTATTTTCAAGAACGGCGAGGAAGTCCCAGCTTATGCCGATGAAGCTCTCGTAATAAGGATCAGGATCAAAAAACTTATAAAAGATGCGAAGATCCAGCATTTCAACAGAATCAAAGAGAAAATCTGCGACGGCAGCGCATCGATCCAGTTCATTGACGTTCTCAACAATCTCAACACAATGAGTGCCGAGAATCACAATGTCGCCGAAGTTCTTGCCGGCGAGAAATACTAATAAACAAACGGTCAAATTAAAATTTCAAGATAACGGAAAGTCCGGTCAGAATATCGACCGATGCTTCGTCTTTTATGGAAATTTGTGATGCGGAACGGTCAACATCTGTTTTAGGACCTGCATCAACTGAAACATAACCGCGGATCAAATGACCGTAAAAAACCCAGTCAAGCCATATATTTCCGTATCCGCGCCTGAGAATCCCGTCTCTGAGGGAAAAAAACGGATAAATCGCCGTCATATCTGAAGGACCGTCCTGCGAAGCCGCACAATCAGTCTGGTAATAACCTATCTCCCATTTGAAGGAAAAGGCATTGCTGAAATAATGTCTGTGGTTGAAACGGATCGCCTGATGGTTTTTTCCGAAAGGATGTGCAAGAGAAAGACCGTTGATGGTATATCCTTCATATTTATAAATGTGGTGTCTGTAATGCGACAGCGAAGTTTTTGTATACTCAAGCCGCATAACGTCTTTTTCAGTAGCGGCAAAAATCCCTATTAGATATGCTCTTTCAAGAAAGCGGAAGAATACATAAGGAAGAAGCAGTTCGATTTTGTCTTCGACCTGCCATATCGCCGCCATGTCGGTACCCGATTCCTGGATATAGAATTTGAAAACTTTTATCGCCGGATTGAGTTTGTACATCGGGATATTGAACGTGAAATCTATCGCCGCGTAACTGTCGGCATCCCACTTGCTGTTCGGAACATTGTCTGAAATACCGGCTATGAGATAGGGATAATCGGTCAAGGCATAGTCCGGCCGCCCTTTTCCGCCGTACATCATGCTGCGCGTCATTCCGAGTTCGAAGAAGCTGAACATCTTGGGAGGTCTGTAAGTGAGTCTCATCGCCAGAAGCTGCGGATTGGAGATATCCCTGCGCTCTTCGAAAAGCCAGCCGTTGAAAAAAACGAAGTTCCAGTCACCGCCGAGATGGATAGTCTGCTCATTCTGTAATTTGACCATGTAGAACGGTTCTGCATTGCCTGAAACCAACATTCCGTACTCGCCAGGACCAAGATGGACCGTATCCTTTCCGCCCATGATCGACAATTTCCACATTTTCATTTTTGCGTAAAAACGCCTGAAAGAGACATCTGTCGAAGTCCATGTGTTCTCTGAATCGAAAGTGTTCTTTTCTTCAAGCTCCCAGTAAAACGCCCACGAATCGAGGAAAACCGCGTTGCCGCTCTGGCTCGTGATCATAGTCGAACCTTTGTCGAACTTTCTGCCGCCTGCTCCAGGAATAAAGTTGCCGTCTCTGTTTGAAAAATAGTAGCTTGCCCCTACTTTCGACACGATCTGCCACGAGTTTTTCCAGCGGTCCTCTTTGGTCACACCGTTCACATAAGGCAGAACCGGATAAAAAGTTCTCATATTTTTTCTTGTGTCATAAAAACCGCGCGGAAGGATCGAGAACGAATCTTTAGGTTCAGAATTCTGTGCCTCGAAATAGTCGATCGCAGCTCTGTCTTCAGCATTTATGCTGATCAACGAGTTGAAATAACAGCGGTTGTCATCATCTTCTTTGTGATAAAGTCTCGGGACCGGAATGAATGACGTATCGCAGTTTCCGGCAAAAATATCAGTCGAAAAGAATATAACGAGAAGAACAAGCAGAAAAATCATTACCTTTTTCCTGTCTTAGCGGGATCGTTTTCCGCTTTTGTCAGATAAACCGCCGATTCTTTGCTCTCTTCGACGGTGATCTCCCGAATTTGAATATGATGCTTGTCAGAAAAAGCCGAAATAAGGATCTTCATTCCTACTCCGTTATACCAATCTTTCCGCTCGTAATCCCGCATCCAGACGATACGGAGCAGCTTGAAATCCTTGTTAGTCGTAATTCTGAGAGGTCTGTGACCACAGAATGCCGTAATCGCGTTCTGAAGATCGTAGGCAAGAGCGATCATCTCTTCTTTAGTCCGTTTTTCAGCCATGATTTACCAATAAAATCAATATTTAAGCGTTTTTGCTTCGGTATCGAGTTCAGCAACTGCGCCGAGCAGGAAAGCCATATTCTGCTGGTTATGCCCCGCCGGGAAATTGCAGACGACAGGAACCGACTTGTCGAGACCGATCGTTTCAAGCATCGCGAACGGATTGACGCTTTTTTCAGCCGGCGGCCTGAACTCTCTGTATGTGAAATCACCGAAAACAAGTGCTTTTATCCCTTTGAATTTACCCGCAAGACGCATTTGTGTCAGCAGCCTGTCAACTCTGTACGGCACCTCGTTCACTTCTTCAATGAAAAGTATCGAATCCTTGAAATCGGGCTCAAACGGAGTTCCGATCATCGAAA
>CAMZDX010000048.1 GCA_947305505.1 uncultured bacterium
TTACTTCGATCAGACCGATCACAATTGACCTCGGCGTTCTTCCGATGACTCACGGTTCCGCTGTTTTCACACGCGGCGAGACCCAGTCGCTCGGCGTTCTCACTCTCGGAATCGGCAAAGACGAACAGAAAGTCGACACCGTTACCGAAGGTTCGAGCAAACGCTTCATGCTTCACTACAATTTCCCGCCGTTCTCGGTCGGCGAAGTTGCAAGACTTAAATCTCCGGGAAGACGTGAACTCGGTCACGGAAACCTTGCAGAAAGAGCGCTTTCCGCAATAATCCCGCCGAAAGAAGAGTTCCCCTACACAGTCAGACTCGTTTCTGAAATCATGGAATCGAACGGTTCGTCTTCTCAGGCGACAGTCTGCTCGGGCTCGCTCGCACTTATGGATGCAGGTGTTCCTGTTAAAAAGCATGTTGCCGGAATCGCGATGGGACTTATTCAGGACGGAAACGATTTCTACATCCTTTCCGATATTTTGGGCGACGAAGACCACCTCGGCGACATGGATTTCAAAGTCGCGGGTTCGAAAGACGGTATCACGGCGATCCAGATGGATATCAAAATCAAAGGTCTGCCGAAAGAAGTTATGGAGCGCGCTATGCTTCAGGCGAAAGTCGGAAGAATGCACATCATCGGCGAAATGGAAAAGGCTATCGCGGCTCCGAGACCGGAACTCAGCCCGAACGCTCCGAAACTCTGCCAGATCAAAATCGATGTAGACAAGATCAAAGATCTCATCGGAACAGGCGGCAAAAACATCAAATCGATCGTTGAAGAAACCGGTGCCGATGTTGAAGTCGAGCAGGACGGAACCGTTACGATCGCAGCAAAGAACCAGGAAGTTCTTAACGCGACTCTCGCTCTCGTAAAATCGTTCACCGACGATGTCGAGCTCGGCAAAGTCTATGAAGGCGAAATCACGAGAATTGAAGAATACGGCGCATTCGTCGAGCTTTGGAGAGGTACGACAGGTCTTCTCCATGTCAGCAAAATTTCTGACGAAAGAGTCGAAAATGTAAATGATTACCTGCATTTGGGTCAGAAAGTCCGCGTAATAGTCACCGAAATAGAGGCGGGCGGCAAATTCAAACTCAGCATGAAGCCCGGCGACTTTGACAAAGACTGGACGAAAGAAAGACCTTCGAGACCGCCTAGACCGAGAGACGATTCAAGAAACGGTGAGCGCAGAGGCGGAGATCGCGGTGGCAGAGAAAACCACAAATAAAATCACAGTTAAATTCAAACTGACCGAAGGCGCGGCTCTTCCCGAATACAAAACTGAGGGAGCAGCCGGTGCCGATATTTGCTCGAACGAGGATTGTTCAATAGATCCGAACAGCTGGAAAATGGTTTCAACCGGCGTTTTTCCTGAAATTCCCGAAAATTTCGAGATCCAGGTAAGAAGCCGCAGCGGACTTGCCGCAAAAAACGGCGTTTTTGTTCTAAATTCACCGGGAACGGTAGACAGCGACTACCGCGGCGAAATAAAAGTGATATTGGCTAACATGTCGGACAAACCTTTTGAAATCAAAAGGGGCGACCGCATCGCACAGCTTATAATAACGCCAGTCACTCAGGCAAATTTCGAAACAGTTACAGAAATTTCGGAAACTGAAAGATCGGCCGGCGGCTTCGGCAGCACCGGAATAAGATAAAATTTTTCAGAATAATTTTCCCTACTTAACCAAATTTTCGGGTGTTTTTCCACTTAAAACGGCGCAGCAGTCGTCGATGACCATTCTCGCCATTTCGGAGCGTGTTTCTACAGCCGAGCTTCCGATATGAGGCAGAAGGACAGCGTTTTCAAGAGTCATAAGTTTTTCGTTTATCTTCGGCTCGAACTCGTAAACATCAAATCCGGCTGCGTAGATTTCTTTCTTTTCAAGAGCGTCGGCGAGAGCCGCTTCGTCAATAAGCTGACCGCGTGCGGTGTTAATGATTATCGCGCTTTTCTTCATCGTTTTGAGTTCTTTTGCACCGATCATGTGGTGAAGTTCCGGCACATACGGCAAGTGCAGCGAAAGGAAATCGCACTCTTTCAGCAGTTCGGCAAATTCACAGTATTTCGCGCCGAGTTCTTTCTCAGCCTCTTCGTTTCTTCGTCTGCTCCAGTAAATAATGTCAAGTCCGAAAGCCTTTGCCCTTTTTGCCGTTGCAAAACCGATCCTCCCCATTCCTAAAACGCCGAATTTTTTGCCGTCAAGCGACACTCCGTTGAAAAGTTCAGGCGCCCAGCCTTTGAATTTGCCTTCCCTCGCATATTTTTCAGCTTCGACCGCGCGTCTTGAAGCCATGAGAAGCAGCAGGATCGCGATATCGGCAGTAGAATCAGTGAGGACTCCCGGCGTATTCGTGACCTTGATTCCGTGCTCGCGGCAGTAAGCCAGATCGATGTTGTTAAAACCGACTGCATAGTTCGAAACAACCTTCAGATTCGGCATTTTTGTAAGCAGTTCATAATTGATCTTATCCGAAAGCATCGAAATCAAGCCGTCGGGCGAGATTTTTTCAAGAGTCGAAGCAAGATTTTTGTGCTCCTCATCATTCAGAACTATCGTCTCGAAATTTTTGTCGGCAAGCAGAGTTTCGTATCTTTTGCCCGGAAGTTTACAGGTTATTACGATTTTTTTCATCTATCCCTCCATCAGAAATAACTTTTCTCGAAATTTTTGGCGTATTCAGACGCTTTTGAATAGAAATTCCTCAATATTTGGAAATTGAGCATGCTTTTTTCGGAGAGCTGATGTCCTTCGGTGTGGTGAAATGTAAAAGGCGAAACTATCGAATTATCGCTTTTCCTGAGATAATAAATCACACCGCTTTTTTTGTCGCTGAAGATGTAGCCGCTTTTTCCGATAACAGCTTTTTCCTTGTAAAGCGCATTTTTTTTCAGCGACGGATTTATGCTCGCAAGTCCGCGGAAAAAAGCGCGTGTAGCGTAGTTACTGTATATGAGTTCCATTGTGCCGCCGAAGCCGCGCGACTGGTCGAATTCCATGAGTTTTGCCAAAAACGGAATATGGATTTCATCGTTTGCAGGAACTTCAAAAGCAGGAACCAAGTTATTGTTTTCATAGACGAATCTCACCTTAGGACAACCTCTGAACGGACCGTTTGTGATGCATGGCTGCAGCGCATAGCCGTCAGCAGTATAGTAAACAGATCCGTTTCCGGCATCGAAAAGATAGACTTCCGAAACCGTTCTCGCCGAAGAATTTTTGTATTTCAGGTAAAGAATTTCGCCCGTTTTTTCGTTGTAGAAAAAAGTGAGTGCATCGCCTTCGCGGAAACGGATCTTGAAGCCGTTCAGAAAATAAACGATTTCCTGAATATTTTTAACTATATTCTGCGGAAGTTTCGTATTGTACCTTTTCGCGAAAGAATCTGCGATAGTTCCTCGCATCACGAAATCGGCATAGAAAATGTTGTCGCCGTGAGGCGAAAAAGTCCGGAACTGCGGCAGATCGACATCGTAAGTAAGCGGAAAATCTAACGAAGAATGATCTGTCGGATAAAGCATGAAAGGTTTTTCGTCATATTCTTCAACTTGCGGCTCATCAGAATCAAAATACAGAACAACATTAAGAAAAATTGAAAATGCAAACAGTAAAACGAAGATGTTGTGAATGCGTTTTTTCACGACTTTTCCGAAATCAGAATATGCTATTTAAGAAGCATTTTGACCGGTTCCATTCCGGCAGGAGTTTTCTCTTCGATAGCTTTGAGAACCGCGCCGCCGCCAGTGAACATGTAGTATTTCGCGTTGTCAAGGGCTGCCATGTAAGTTCCCGGAAGGAGTTTTTTGAAATCCTGAAGCGTATCGCCGCCGCCGTAAAGTTTGCCGGCGTCCTTGTTCTTGTCAATCAAAGAATACATCGCGGCAGTTCCGCTTCCGAAATTCGGAGTGAAGCCCATGACAGCGTTCACAAAGAAGGTCTTTGCGTTTGCAAAAATCTCAGCAACTGCCGGATCAGCAAAGGTTTCAGGCGCAGCGTCGAGAACGAACTTGAGTTCCATTCCCGGCTTGAGGTCTTTGAGAGAAACTGTTCTGTACTGACCTTCGAATTTGCCGTCCATAGTGTCGGATTCAACAATGTATGGAAGTTCAACGATTTTTCCGGGGAAATTAGCCGAGAAATCAACGAATTTCTTCGCAGCCGCAACGTCTTCTTCTTCAACTCCGGCAATTTTTACGCCGTATTTCGCGCAAAGGTAAGCGTTGTAGATGACTCCGCCGAGAACAAGGTGGTCAGCCTTTTCGAGAAGTGCCGAAAGAGGCTCGATTTTGGTATCGAATTTTGAACCTGCGACCGCTGCAAGGAAAGGACGAGCCGGCTCGTAGATGCGTTTCAAATTTTCGATCTCCTTTTCCATAAGTATTCCAGCAAATGCCGGAAGGCGTTTTGCAACTCTGACAGTCGAAGTGTGGCTCTGCCACGAACCGAAAGCGTCGTTTACGAAAACATCGGCTATTGCAGCCATTTCGTCAGCAAGTTTCTCAGCTTTTTCGTCTTTCGCCTCTTCCCCTGCGAACCAGCGTGTGTTCGGAAGGTAAATCATGTCGATTTTACCCGATTTGAGTTCACCAAGAAGCGGATCCATAACTTCTTTGCAGAGACTTTTGTAGCCGAAAGCGTCTTCAGCCTTGAACTCTGGAACTTTGATTCTGAGCGAGAGTTTTTTCTCGAGATATTTTACGACCGGCATTACGGAAGTCTTTTCTTCCATCGTGATTTCGCCTGTTTTTTTGTCTTTCGGACGACCGACGTGGGTCATAAGTATCGGTTTTCCGCCTTTTGCATAAATTCTGCAGATCGTTGCGAAAGTAGAATCGATTCTGTAAGGATCTTCGATTTTTCCTTTTTTAACGACGTTGTGGTCAACTCTGACAAGAACTGTTTTTCCTTGAAGGTCGGCTTCATTCAAAGTTTTAAGAGTGAGATTTTCCATTTTATCCTCCGAAATTAAAGGCAGACTTTATCTGTTTCATCACAGGTTCCGGCTGTGCATCCGGTTGTTGCACAATCTGGAAGACATGCGTGGATTTTGTTAGAGCATCTGTAGCCTACACGACAGTCGGAAGGTTTCGTGCATTTATGGAAGCAGTAACCGTCACCCCAGCTGTTGTAGCCGTGGTAAACTCCGCCGACATTGTCACAGGCCGCATGGTCAGTCATATCGCAGTTGAAGGTGCAGTATCCGCCGGGAGCAGGGAAATAGCTGTCGTTTTCGGTAAGGCAGAAAGCCTCCATGTCATAATTCTCTCCGCCATAACTGCCTGAATAAGTTCCGGTACAATCCTCATCTCTTGTACATGCGGCACCAGTAGCGCCAGTCTGGGCCTGGTTTCCGCTTGTGTCGCCTGTGTTGAGATTGTCACCGCCTTCACCCGGATTTGTCGTCGGATCAGTCGGGTTATCCGTCGGATCATCAGTTGGATTGTCCGTCGGGTTATCGGTAGGATCATCAGTCGGGTCGTCTGTCGGGTTATCGGTAGGATCATCTGTCGGGTCATCAGTCGGGTTTGTCGGATCATCCTGATTCGTAGGATCGGTTGTATTCGAGTCTGTTGTGTCGTTATCGGACTGAGTACTGCTGTTTTCGGTATCAACTGTATCTTCTTCTTCGTCTTCGCACGAAACAAAGAAAAACATTGAAAAAATTGCGCAAAGAGCAAGTAAAGAGAGTTTTTTTATCATGGTTTTCTCCTTTTATTTCTATAAAATTACTGTTTTGTTTGTGGCTTTACTATTTCAGGAGCCGATTTGTCGACGTAACCTGCAGGAATTACAAGATCTATTTTTTTAAGATCGGACTTTACCATCTTTTTTACCGTGGTTTTTACCTCAGGCATCTTCGGATTCTGTGAAACTTTGAGCGAGCGGACAACTGTACCGATTTCGACAAATTTGTCTTCGACCTGAGCGTCTACAGAACGGTATTTTGTAAGATTTTCAGGCAGTGTTGCAGAGAATTTCCTTCTAAATTCAATTACCTGCTTATTTTTCAATTCAGGAGCGACCCAAACCTTGGAATAAAGTTTGCCGTCGACCGAAACTGTCCAAACTTCACAGTTCCACTTCTCGACGACTTCACTTCCCTGCTTTTCGAACGTAACTTTAGGAATAACCTTTTCCGGCTCGAATTTACCGGTTTTTTCCTTGAGTTCGTTAAAAAGCTGCTGAGCAAATTCGATATATTTGCTGAGTTGTATCGTCTGGAAAGATTTGTATTTATGGTTGATGATCGTGATTTTGTCGGCACCGAGATCAATAAAAGTTTCGCTGTCGCCGCTCGGCGAAGTGTTGACGACTTTCATCACGCTGTCGGAAATAAACACACTCTTTTCGGCAAGCGTACCGTTAACGTCGATCTCCTCTCGCGTTTCCCAGATATCTGCTGCCAAAAGTGACGAACAAACAAAAACCGTTGTCAAAACAAACAAAAATTTTCTCATATTTCACCTCATAAAAAAAATCAAAACCGATATAGCTTAGTCACTTTCTTTTTTTTCTCAATACCTCTAATAATTTTTTTACAATTTTCAGAGAAAAAGAGTCGTTTTTTGTTGAAATTTATTTTCTAACGAATATTTTGCTTTTTGCAGATTTTTTGTTTGATGAAATTTTAATTAGAATGTTAAAAATAAAATCAGAGTATATCGTGATATTTCTAATAATTTCCGTTTTTTCGTTTTCACTGATCAGAGATATTTATTTTTATCAAGAAGATTTTCCGAAACCGCAAAGCGTTAAATTTATCACAAATTTGCAGAACAAGCTCGAAAAGCAGACTGCAACAGTTGAAAATCACGAATTTATCCTCGCTCTTTCCATAGGCAAGCGCGATTTTTCCAAAAAATTCAGGCACAATCTTGCCGTTACCGGAACGATGCATCTTGTCGCTATTTCGGCATTCCACACCGGAATTATGATCCTTCTTTTCGGCATACTCTTTAAATCACTTCTCTTTTTCTTGCCGACAAGACCTTATGTTAAGAATATTGTTATGTTTTTTCTCAAAATCGCAGCTTCAGTCTATTATTTTTTCATAACCGGCGCTTCAATCCCGACACTCCGTTCTCTCGCCTTCATCCTTTTTTTCGATTTTTTCATGATTTTCGGCTCGTTTCCCAACCCTGTTTTCATTTTTTTCTGTTCTCTTGCCGCTGTTGCGCTTCTGATTCCGGGAAGTTCGCTCTCGATGAGCTTTTTAATGAGTGCGTTGTGTGTTGCGACAGTACTTAAAATCTGGAGAGTTCTACCAAAATCTTTGGCAGTTTCGCTTGTTTGCGTTTCAGCAACCGTCAATTACACTCTTCTTGTCGTAAGTGCGGATCTTTCGGGCACTTTTTCAGTTTTTGCGCCGTTCGTGAACTTTTTCGTGATACCGGTAGTATCTATTTCGGTTCCGTTCGTCACCATGGCGCAGTTTTTGATTCCCTTTTCGGAAGGTGCAGCCCGATTTATGCTGAAAACTGCCGATTTCTTAATTTCTCCCGCCTCTTTTTTTATCTCTTTTTTTGCCGGTCTTGCAGAAAAAACGGCAGTTCCTGTTGTTCAAGTTCCCGTTTTTGTTAAAATAATTTTTGCCGCCTCATTTTTTTCATCGCTTTATTTCAGAAATAAAATCAAACACTTATCATTAACAACGAATATTTTATCGTTGATTCCTTTCTTTTTCGGCATATTTTCGACTGACGAAATAAAAAGGTCGGATGAGTTTGGCGGAAAAGCTTTCTGCGTGAAGGAAAACGTCACTTCGGGAAGGATTTTTTTCGACAAATATGCAAAAAACCCGCCTTTCAACGCCTACTTCCTCACGAATATCGAGCGTTTTTCAGCCGAATGCGGCATAACAAAAGTCCTTTCGGTGCACTTTCCCGGAAGAATCACAGAAAAGCAGACAAAAGCTTTGAGAAAAAAAATCCGCTTCAAAAATGCAAAATTTTATTCAAGAGAGTAAATTTTGTGCTATACTCTCGCGCTTTGATTTTCAGGAGGTGAAAAATGGGCAAAAAAAGTAAAAGCGGTTTGGGTTCTTTGATTTTTAAAATAGTCAAAATTGCAGTTTTTATTTTTCTTCTGGCAAATTTCTGCTGGAACGGCAAACCGTTGTGGAAAAACATAATTCCGGCTGGCAGTGATGCGGTCGAAAAAAGCGAAAAAGCACTAAAGGAAGAAAAGGAAAAAGTGCGGAAAATGATGAAAGAAGCCTCAGAAAACGCTGAAAAAGCAGCAAAAAAAGCGGTCAACGAAACAAAAAAAGCTGCTGAAGAAGCAAAAGACTCTATAAAGGACAAAGCTGCCGGCGCAGCCGACATTACCGAAGAAGAAGAAAAAGAGATTGAAAAAATAATCAAAAAAGAATTAAATAAATAATAATTTCAGGAGTTTACAATGATAATTTCAGCCGGTGCCGATCACGGCGGATTTGAACTCAAAAACAAACTTGTCGCATTTTTGCGCCAAGAAGGATATGAAGTAATCGACAACGGAACAAACTCGCCCGATTCAGTTGATTACCCCGATTTCGCTCAGGCTGTAGCACGCGACATTCTTGAAAAAAAAGCCGATTTCGGCCTTTTAGTCTGCGGCTCAGGAATAGGAATATCAATCGCGGCGAACCGTTTCAAAGGGATTCGCGCCGCACTCGTCACAAATGATGACTACGCCCGCTTGTCCAGGCAGCACAACAATGCCAACATCATAGCTTTGGGAGGTCGTTTCACCTCTTACGAAGACGCTGAAAAATGGCTTAAGATCTTCCTTTCGACCCCGTTTGAAGGCGGTCGTCACGAACGCAGAATAGAGAAAATAGACAATATTTAAAAAAAATTTGTGCGCCGCCACAAATTAAGGAGCTTAGGGAATTTAGAGAGCTTAAGGTGTTTAGGGAGCGGCGAAGAAATTTTTGGAATTACGACCGCCGCACAGGACTCGGCTCCCCTGAAGCAGGGGAGCTGGTGCAAAGCGCCTGAGGGGTCTATTTCGGCATTGCTCTTTTGATTGTGTCGAGAAGGGTTCCGTCACGCCATTCGATAACGTGAACGACCTCGTCGGTAGTGGGTTTCGGCTTCGGAATTACGCCGAAACTTTCAGCTTTTTCTTTGGATTTTGCAAGAAGTTCGTCCATCGAAATGATGTTGAGACCGTATTTTTTGCCGTTCTCAAGGATCGCTTCTTTGTATGAAGAGCGGCTCTTCGGGTTGACGCAGACGTAATCTTCGGTGACGACAACGTCGATGACCTCTCCCGGAGTGGTGCGGGTATAGACTTTTTCGACGATCTTCGGGAAACCTTTTCCGTCTTTTCCGGTAGCGAGCGGAACGAACATGATCGTGAGGTCCGCTCCTGCCGCGACATCCTGTCCTCCGCCGATACCGCCGATGATCCTGCCTGAAGCGCAGACGGTATTGACGTTGAAATCTCTGTCGACTTCAAGAGCCGAAAGAACTGCGACGTCAAGCATATTGACTGCACATTCCTTGTTTGCGATAGAAGCGTAGAAACCAGTGGATATCGGAATATGGAACGGGTTCATAAGAAGCGATTTGATGACTTTTTCGCTCGGTTCGAAAAGCTGTCCGTGGAAAATGTGGCGGAGAGTTCCCTCTTCAAGCATTTCGACGTGCATCGAAGTGATTCCGCCGATCGCGAAGTTCGCCGTGATGTTGTTTTCCTTGAGATACTGCCTGATGTTGTCGAGAACGATAAGGCCTGCGCCGCTTCCTACCTGGAAAGCGAAACCGTCTTTCATGACGCCTGCAGCCTTCATGATGTTGGTGACGTTCTCAGCGATCTGAGCGTTGAACTTGTTGGAGCGGATCTTCTCGAAATCGAGCGTTCCCGAGCCGATTCCTTCAGAAAGTCCCGGTTTTTCCATCGGAACTACGAAATCGGTGAGTTCCATCGTGATCTCAGCTGGGATAAGCGTTTCTTCCGAAACGGTTCCCGCGAGAAGGCAGGTGTAATCTGCATATTCTGCATCGGCAGTAGCTAAACCGAGCGGTCCGCAGTATTCGTCGGGATTTCCCATAACGCCGTTCGCATTTCCGTGAATGTCAGCCATCGGAACGGGAAGGAACGCAAGTTTTACGTGAACTTCGCCGACCTGAAGCTTGCGGACTCTGTTACCGTGGCTAAGTCCAACTCCGACCCACGGAAGAAGATCACCGGCTACGAGGTGGTTTCCCATCGCCCTGTAAATATTGCCGTAAATTCCTGTAATTATTCCGTCTTTAAATGCTTCATAAAGCCACGGATCAGTGTGGTCGAAAATCGCGTTCCCGTAAAGAACGATGTTTCTTTTGCCGTGCTCGCGGAGTTTTTTAACGACCGCCTCAAGGCCTCTGTCGCCTGTTCTGTAGTAGTGCGGATAGCTGATTACATCGCCGTCATTCAGAATTTCGATAACTTCATCAAGCGTCTTCACCTTGCTTTTGCCGCGCGGAATGAAGGTAGGAGTCTTTCTCGGAGCGAAATGGGTGAAAAGATTCGACTCGTCGAAAGCCGAAACGAAATTTTTGTACTCTTTGCCGTTGAATTTCATGAATTCCTCCCAATATTTAAAGTTCAAACAAACAATGAAAACTGGCAATCATAGTGTTTTTGCAGGCAATAGCAATTTATCGCTTAGTCATTTTTTACACTTTTTTTGTGCTGTGATTTTACGGATTTATACAGAGGGAGTCGCAAAAACACGCCAGAATCCGCGGTCATCCTTCTCGATGTATCCGTTTTTCTGCAGCGACTGCAGTATCTTCTGCAATGCTGAACGGTTTATTCCGATCTCATTTTGCAGATACGACAATGTCGCCTGAGGTTCGATCTGGAGTTCCCGCAAAATTTTCCCTGATGTAGGAGTCCTGAAAGATATACGCTCACCGTCATACCACCACACATTTTCATCTTTTTCCGTTACGAACAGAATGTCGTTTTCCACTTCGTGCGTTATCAGTTCGACCATGTATTTGTGAAACGGGCGGATATTTTTCAAAGAGGCTTTTACTCCGTCTGACGGTATCGGACCGACTATCAGATCGGCGCTGTGCAGCGCGTCAAGATACTCCTTTTTCAGGCGGCTGCGCACAACTATCATGGGCAGACCGTGCCTTGAAAGAATATAGTTGACCAAGAGCCTTGCGATACGCCCGTTACCGTCCTCGAACGGGTGAATGCGGATAAACCTGTAATGAAATAAAACCGCCAAGTCTACCGGCGAAAATAAACCTTCCTGCTCCGCCTTGTTGTACCAGTCCACCAGATCCGCCATAAATGCCGGCGTCTCTTCCGGTGATGCATAATCGAAACGGTCTCCGTAGCGGGTTATAACGCTGTTCGGACGAGTCTTGTACTGCCCCGCGTGAACCGTATAACCCACCTGCATCCCGTCAGGAAGCGTACGTGTTACATCGCAATCCTCGCGTATCAAAGTTTTGTGCAGTGCCCTGATAAAATTCTGAGTAAGCGGCTGATGTGCTTCCGCAGCCTCGTTCAGCATCATTTTCAAACCGAGATCACTTGCCTTCATCTCCTCGCATTCACGAAAATTAGCTGTGCCGATCACCTTGTCAAAAAGCAGGAGCAGTTCCGTCTGCCCGTAAGTTAAGGTGTTTCCTTCAATGTGGTTGCTGTTGTAGTTGAAATCGACGGTGAAACGGCGGCTCAACCTCCCCTTGTCGATTTCGGAAAGCGGCTGCAGCTTCTGCCATTTTTCCAAAGCACTCGAAAGTTTTTTGTTTTCCATAAGAACCTCCACACCACCATTTCAGGTGGTAACATTACCACCAAAAATACCATTTTTTGTTTAAAACGCAAGATTTTTTGTTAAAAACCACCAAATTAGGTGGTAAGAGCACCACCAAAAATGAATATCCTCTTTAAGATTTTGCAAAAATCAAGAAAATCTTAAAGTAGAAACATATGCCAGAAACGACGAAAAAATGTGTTTAGACAACAGAAATTCGCCGGAAAACCGGCCAGCCGCACGCCGTTTTGTTGAAATAACGGTACTTTTTCTGAGTTTTTATGTTGAAATAATGGTACCCCCGAGAAAAATCTGCAATAATATTCGATAGAATTCAGTTAGATCCGAAAGTCGGCAC
>CAMZDX010000049.1 GCA_947305505.1 uncultured bacterium
AATTCGAAGAAGTTTTTGTCGGAAACGGCTCGAACGAAGTCATTGACATCGCGATAAGGACTCTCATCAAAGGCGACGAGGAAGTCGTTCTTTCAGAGCAGGGTTTTGTTGCTTACGAACTCATTCTCAAGGCTGCCGACATCAAAATGAACCTTGTTCCGCAGACAAAAGACCACGTTGTCGATATCGACGGGCTCATTGCCGCAGTCACTCCGAAAACGAAGATGATCTGCCTTATCAACCCGAACAACCCGACCGGAACATACTACCCGAAGGCTCAGTTCGAAAAACTCCTCAAAGCTGTTCCGCAGGAAGTAGTTCTCGTTGTCGACGAGGCTTACTTTGATTTCGCCGACGCTCCCGATTATCCGAACGGTTTCAACTACAGGAACGTTCACCCGAACATGATCATCTGCAGAACGCTTTCAAAGGCTTTCGGACTCAGCGGAATCAGGCTGGGTTACGCAGTTTCGACTCCTGAAATCGTTGACTATATGAACCGCGTCAGAGAGCCTTTCAATACGAACCTTCTCGCTCAGGTAGCGGGAATCGCCGCTTTCAAGGATACCGATTACCTGAAAAACGCGATCAAAGTCAACAAGGAAGGGAAGGAATATCTCTACAAGGAATTTACGAGACTCGGCATCGAATACCTTCCGACGCAGGGCAACTTCATGCTCTTCAAAGTAGGCGAAGCGCAGACTTCAGGCCGCGACTGCTACGACTACCTGCTTCACAAAGGCGTAATCGTCCGTCCGGTCGCGAACTACGGTTTCCCGAACTGGCTCAGACTTTCGATCGGTCTCAAGGATCAGAATGAGACTTTCATAAAGTATTTCGAGGAATTCCTTAAGACGATCCGCTGATTTTACGAAAAAATCCTTTAAAATTTTACTTAATTTCCTTTATCCTTATAATATTCCGTTTTTTGTTTTAATTTTGTTCTTCGGGTGAATTTTGAAGAGTTCAGCAAATTTCAGAGTCGGCTTGTTCCTGCTTTTGTCACTTTTGATGATAGCCGGATTCATCGTTTTTATCCTCATCAGAAAAAACGTGTTTACAAATCACGTATACTTTACCCTCTCCTCCTCTACCGGTGAGGGCATCACGGAAGGAATGCCGCTTCTTTTCTCAGGTTTTGAAATCGGAAAAGTCGAAAGATTCGAGCTTGATGACAAGGGAACAGTTCTCGTTCTGGTCAAGGTGCCGGAAGAACATGCACACCGCATAAACAAAAGCTCCGTTTTCACACTTGAAAGACCGCTCATCGGCTCTTCAAGATTTATCGTGACGACTCCGAACATCATGGAGACTTCGGCAGACAGAAACTATGTTTTTGAAACGCAGATGGTCGATGATATCAACGAGGTCATCAAAAAACTGCAGCCCATGGTCGAAAAAATAGATGAGATCGCGACTAATCTCAAAACTTTGACCGATGAAAAAAGTCACCTTAACAAAACTCTTGTCCATGTTGAGAAGATCACTAACGATCTGGCGCAGAAACGCGGTATAATCGAAATGATGGCAGGTGACAAGGCCGCTGCAGCGCAGTTCCGCGAAGGTGTGGCACACCTCAACAACTCTCTGGGCGAAATCGAAACTCTTATAGGCAACGCCAACAAAACGCTTGTCAAAGCAGATGACCAGATTCTGGGCGACGAGGGAACGCTCGCCAAAGTCAACGCGATAGTCGAAGACGTGAACAAAAAAATGGCCGATCTGGACATTCTGATCGCCTCTCTCATAAAATCGGGCGAAAATCTTCAGGAAGGAACGAAGGATATGGACGTTCTGAGAAAGGATCTCGATTCGATCATCAACTCGGTAAATTCGATGGTCAAAGACGTCCGCAGCGTGCTGCCGACGACTCAAAACAAGGAACTGGAGCTGCCGTAATGAAAGTCTTGATCTTCGTTTTATCGCTTTTTTTCCTGATTTCGTGCGGCGCCGGACATATTCCGACATGGAGACAGAATGCGGGAGCCGACACGGTGAATTTCATCGAAAGCAGTTTTATCGGAAATGAGCTCTATGCCTCAAAATATTTCGACAAAATGCTTGACGATTTCAGGATGACAGTCGATCCTGACGAGATCGTGAAAGCCTATCTGACAAAATGTATTGCAGAGTTCGCGCTTCTTGAATATTCGGAATGTTCCGAAGCTGCCGACATGCTTCCGCTTCTGAAAAACGAAGAAAATATCGCTTACTATAATTTTGTTTCCGGCAAAACACGGAAATCAGAAGATGCCCCGAAAAAATACCGTGATGTCGTTGAGTTTTCACAGAACTGCAATGCAGATAAGGCAAATTCGGTACTTTCTTCGGATAAAGATCCGACAACTATTTTGATAAAGGCTGCGTTTCTTGTGAAAAACAACTGTTACAATGCCGAAACTGCCGGAACTGCTATTAAGGCGGCTTCTAAAGAAGGCTGGAAAAAAGCGGTTCTGAAATACCTCGCGTTGCAGCTTGCATACTTTGAAAAACACGGCGACAGACAGAACGCCGAACTTGTAAAAAAGAGAATGGAACTCGTTGTTTCTAAAGAATAACTTGTAAATAAATGGGAGGAGTTATGAAAATCATTCGCTTACTTTTCTTGCTTGTTTTCGTTGCTTTTGTTTCGTGCGGAACTTCTGACACAAAATCGGATACCGAACCGCAGACAAGTGCTCCGGCACAGGCTGAAAAAAAGGATCCGTCTTCAAAGAACGTCAAAGTTTCCAACGATCCCGATGCTTTTGTTGAAGCTGTCAGACTGAACGACACGGCACTTATCGACAAATTTCTTGCTGCCGGCGCAGATGTCAATGCAAAAAACAAAAGCGGCGTTTATCCGCTTCACTGGGCTGCATGGCACGGAAATCTCGAACTTGTTAAAAAGCTCGTTGCAAAGCAGGCTTACGTTGACGTCATGGACGGATACCGCGATGAAACTCCCCTTTCGTGGGCTGCAAAAAAGGGCAACCTCGAAGTTGTAAAATTTCTCGTCGAAAAAGGCGCATCTGTGAACAATTCCGACAGATACAAAGAGACTCCGCTCATGGATGCTGCGCGTTACGGCCACGACGAAATGGTCAGATTCCTGCTTTACAACAATGCGAAGATAAACGACGTTACGGTTGATGGCGTAAGCGCACTTATGTTTGCGAGCCAGAACGGTCACGAAAAAGTCGTAAAAACGCTGCTTGAGTTCAGAGCAGACATCAACAAAATTCACTTTAAAACAAGTAAAACTGCCCGCGGTTATGCAGAAGAGCGCAAATTCAAAAGCATTGTCGACCTTATCGCACGCCAGGCTAAAGTCGAAGGCGACCTGATCAAAAGACCGGCAAAACCGGCCGACACGCAGTTTGTAACGACTCCGCCGGACCTTGAAACGCTCCGTGCGGCATGGGCAGGCAGAGAAGACTACCTTCCGTCGACGCTTGAAGCCAAACACGTAACTTCGCACATGAACAAGTTTCTTCCCGACATCACGCAGTGCTACCAGAGCAGATACGAGCAGGGCGACCGCAACATGATGGGAACGATGGAACTCATGGTCCGCGTTGCCGGCAGCGGAGTTGTTCTTGACGCATACTTCACGACCGAAAAATACCAGTCCTCGCTTTTCGGAGACTGCATCCTCGATGCGATAAAATCACGTCCTTTCCCGCAGTTCTACGACGGTCAGATCGATTTCAAATACTCGTACACAATATAACGATCCGACATTCTTTTGTTGACAAACCGCATTTTATCGTATAAATTGTAAGGATTATTATTTTGTTCTTACCTAAAGCGGGGGTGTTATTATGTTTAAGGTAGTATTTTTATTAGTAGTTTTCTTCAGTTCGTCGCTTTTCGGACAGTCGGTTCTGGATGACAAAGTTCAGCTTAAGGACGGTGATTTTATCCAGTCTGTTGTAAATGCAGACACGATAATTCTCGGAAGATACATTCAGGGCGGCAAAACAAAAGCGAAAGTCGTCGTTGAAAAAGTTTATGTCGGAGATGCTTCCGGCGATATCGAAATAACAGGACTTGACAACGAAAAAATCAGGCTCCGCTACAAAAGAGACGCCTACAAAAAAGGAGATGCCTATGTTTTTATCCTCAAGAAAGGGGCTAAAAATTACAAGTTGCTGGAAAACAGCATAACTATTCCTGTTTCACGAGACAACAAGGCAAATTTCTCTTTCAATACGCCGCATCAGATCAACTTCTGGCAGTTCTTTGACGAAAGACTTCTGGAAGTCGCAATCAAGGCGATCCGCGAAAAAGCCGACAATATGCAGAACGATTCAACTAAAGAGACTTTCGGACAGCTTACGGAAGAGTTCACTGCCAAAAAAGATGCCGCATCACTCCGCACATCACTTGCCGTTGCAAAACTCGGCGGACTTTCATTTGACGAGGAAAAATACAATTCTTTCATTGCCGGAACAGACACCCTTTCCTGCCTTGCAGTCAAATTTTCGGGAGAAATAATGGGCGAGCTCTACTTCAATCAGAATATTCTGACAAAGGCAGAGAGCTTTAACGCCGACAACCAGACTGCTTTCGGATATGCCGCAATGAACCTCTACTCAAAGCAGAGCGTTCCGGTAATCGGAAGA
Source organism: uncultured bacterium (assembly GCA_947305505.1). Classification (GTDB taxonomy): domain Bacteria; phylum UBP6; class UBA1177; order UBA1177; family UBA1177; genus UBA1177. The sequence continues at coordinate 4,608 of CAMZDX010000049.1, forward strand.
ATGCTAAACAAAATCAGCCTTTACGCTCCATCTTCCAGCGAATGCTTCCCATATCAGAAACCTGCAACCAACAAAGAAGTTTTCGTCAGAGCACTTATCGAGATCGATTCTCCCGACACGATAAGACTTATCTCTTCGCAGCTTGACAGCGGAGATGTAGACTGGCTTTCAAAAGTTCTTGCTATCATTTCGGAATACGACGGTGCCGACCTTGTCGAACTTGTACTCAAGGCTGCAACAAAAGAAAGAATTTCCGAAAGAGTTTTGGAATTCAGAAATTACTTTGACAGAGTAAAATCGAAAAGCGTTTCCGAAACACTTATTTCGATGTTCAATAAAAGCTCTGATTCCTACTGGAAAAAAACGATCCTCAACGTTGTAGGATCCTACCAGTTTGCAGAATCACTCCCCTTCCTCATTCAGGTTTTGAACGAAGATTCCAAAGAAGAGATCAGAACGACTGCCGCTATGTCGATCGGTCAGCTCGGAAACGCCGGCGGTGCAAAACCACTTTATGAATTCGTCGTACGCGAAAAATCGATACTTGCAAAATCGATCGGTATTCAGTCTCTTGCAAAAATCGGTGACAAATCGGTTCAGGACTATCTCAAAAAACTTGTCAGCGAAGAAGCAGATCCCAAAGTTCGCGAAGAAGCTGCAAACGCTATCGAAGACAATTTGTTTATCCTCAGATACGGCAGAGAAAAAGATTGATCCCGTCACTTTCCTCCGAATCCCTTGAAGCATGGCTGCTTTGGCAGAATCAGCTCCAATTTTTCACTTTTGATGAAAATTTCGTCAAAGAGATAAATTCAGATATTGCGGAAGAAATTGCAAAATCTTTCAGAAAAACAGGCTTTGTTTCAGTGCCGCAAACGGCTTCTTTTTCAGCCTCCACTATTGTCAAAAGTACCGGAGAGCCGATCGACGAGTCGCTGCCTCCGCTTGAAAGAGTACGCGCAAAAGCTGAAAGATGCTCTGCCTGCCGCCTTGCTGCAAAACGGACAAAGATGGTTTTCGGCGAAGGTAATCCGGATGCCAATATCATGTTTATCGGTGAAGGACCGGGCGAAGACGAGGATCTGTCAGGCAGACCTTTTGTCGGAAAAGCTGGACAGCTTCTGACAAAAATAATCGAAAACGGAATGAAAATCCCGCGTGAGCAGGTTTATATCGCAAACATCGTTAAGTGCAGACCTCCGGCAAACCGTGATCCGATGCCGGATGAAGCTCAGTGCTGCATCGGTTTTTTGAAGGAACAGATTTCGATAGTTAAACCGAAAGCGCTGATTTTGCTTGGCAAAGTCGCGATGAAAAATCTGCTGGGCATTGAAAGCTCGATGTCGAAAGCGCGCGAAGCAACCTACGAATATGATGGAATAAAGGTTTTTGTTACTTATCATCCGAGTGCTCTGCTCAGAAACGAAGCGTACAAACGCCCTGTCTGGGAAGACATAAAAAAAGCTATGAAATACCTCGGAATGATGTAACCTGAGACTGGTTTTGAAGTCTCATTGTTCGTTGTAATTAAGTGTTTTTTATATTGGAGATAAGATAAAATGTCGTTGAAAAAACTTTTGTGTCTTACTTTTTGTCTGTGTATGTCGTCAATACTTTCGGCATCTTCGGTTCTTGAGCTTGTCGGAGCGCAGGATTCAGTTCATCCTTTCACATCAAGAATAATCTCAACCGGTGCCGAAGCTGCTTATTTCAATCCTGCTGACCTTGCTACTTTAGACGACTCTTTCAAAATCGGAATCGGAATGACGATCCAGAACAAGTCGATAAACCATGCGAAAAGACCAGATGGATACGATGTAGGTTCGTATATTTATGATTTTGCGGCGGCGAACATGGGCTCAGGAATTGAAGGTTTCAATACGCCTTTGCCAACAGCTGATCTGATCAACAAACGCGGTTCGGCTGATTACGATTCGTTTGACGCTGTTATCACTCTCGGAGCAGTAAAAAATATTGCAAGAAAGAGCCTCGAAAAAATCGGCGGTCAGCTTGCGGTCGGAATATATGCAATCATTCCCTTTTCGGGGATCCAGACTCAGGAACCTTTTTTCAACGATGAAAGAGAACAGTATTTTTCAAACAGTCTGCAGTTTGAGCTTTACGGTGACAGACTCAAACAGTTCAGCGTTGCAGCTGCAATTGCAGGCAGATTCGGCCGTTATTTCAGAATAGGTGCAGGCCTCGCGATTTCAACATACACAAAAACACAGAACCGTGTTTACGTGCCGAACGCATCGGATCCGTCGCTTCAGCTTATAAATGCAAAAATGAATGTCGGTGCTTCGGTCATGCCGTATTTCTCGTTTGTGGCAAATCCAGTAGCAGGGTGGCATCTCACGGGAACTTTCCACTTCCCGACAAACACAGGTATAGTCAAACTCAATAACGAAATGCAGGTTTGGAGCATGGATAATCTGTATCCTGAAAACCAGAAATATCTCACGGCGAGTTCCTCAATGACTGCAGGATATCAGCCGATAAAACTTTCAATCGGAACTTACTACAATTTCGATATCAAAAACAATTATATTCTTACACCAATGGCTGGTTTCGAATGGTCACGCTGGTCGACTTATGTAAACCGTCACGGTGAAAAACCGATCGACAAATGGGATGACACGTTTTCGGCTACTGCCGGTTTGCTCATGCGCCATCCGGAACGCAGAGCTGCTTTCGGTTTCAACTATGTTCCGAGCCCTGTTCCGGCACAGACAGGCAGAGAAAACTATGTCGATAACGACAGATTCGGTTTTTCTCTCGGTTACCACGAATATTTCGGCATTACAGACCAGGTCAAGATCGGTGCCGGAATAAGCGGTTCCCTGCAGTGGCTTTTGAGCAGAACCGAAGAAAAAGATCTTGAACGCAAACAGGAAGACGGCGGTCTTATTGATGAAGTTCCAAACGATGATACAAAATATTACGGAAATATGACGACTGATGAAGTTGATGCTATAAAAAAGGAAATGCAGACCAATAACCCCGGATTTCCTGGCTGGACAAGCAAAGGTTTTCTTTTGAATATAGGAGTTTCAGTAGAAGTTATATGGTAATTTAACAACTTTCTAAGGAGAAAAAAATGAAAAAATTTATGATTTCAGTTGCAGCTATCTGCGCAACAATGTTTTTTGTTTCATGCGGTGGCGGTGACACAACAGATCCGGAACCGACAACCGAGCCGACTACCGAACCTACAACCGAGCCGACTACCGAACCGACAACTGAACCTACAACCGAGCCGACTACCGAACCGACGACAGAACCAACAACTGAAGAACCTACAACTGAAGAACCTACAACTGAAGAACCGACTGATCCGGCTGAAGAGAATCCGCTTTATGCTAAATTTAAAGGCAGATGGGCTGCTGAGATAATTCTTCATTCGACTTCGACCGCTTCCGGAATAGAAGCTCCGAGTATCACCACAAGATATATGCTTGTCGATTTTTCAGTCAACGACAAAGGACAGCTTGATATGGACAAGGTTGACGGGCTTTGCAGGACAGATAACCGCACAGGAAAAGAAGGCAGCGGTTTGATTGATATTGAATCATCAGCTATGGGAAATGTCCACTTCAATGAACCTGATTCCAAATTTAACAAAATTTTCCATCACTGGAAACCCGCAGATATCGCAGGACAGGAAAATGTTCCTTATGTTGAAATTGCACAGAACGGCGAAGAAATCAGCTTCAAACTTAACAGAGATTATGAGCTTCGCGGTGCGAATATGGAAAATCCGGCAACGGAAGATATGATTTCTAATAAAAACGATTCAAGAATTTTTGACCATGATAACGACGGACATCCTGCTTTTACAATCGGTTTTCACGGCAGCAGCGGAATAACAAGCGGCGATATGTATTATGTCCAGAGACTGTGGCATGAATTTAACGGAAGACTTGCTGCTGAAGACAAAATCGAAGGAAATATCAAATGGTCTGATGAACAGTTTGTAGTTGATGCTGAAGCCAAACTGCTAAAGGCGCCGAAAAGTACTGTTACCCATGAAGATAAGTCGATATTCCAGTTTGTAAAAGTTGATGAAAATATGGACTGCAACTCAATGCTCGGTCAGCTTAACGACATATTCGATCTGGATGATCCGAATAAAGATGATGCTATCGGAGTTGAATAATATTTTAACTTTTCGAGTTTCAAGCCCCTCTCATGAGGGGCTTTTTTTTGCCTTGAATTGATTCCTTGATCCTTCTCCAGTGTGGCGATGGATGGAAAGTTTTAATCGTAGATTCCTTTTCCCATGCAGCACTGTTTGAATTTTTTGCCGCTTCCGCACGGGCACGGATCGTTTCTTCCGACTTTGGGAGCCGTTCTCTTGACAGGTTCTTTTTCAAGTGTCGGAGCAGTTGTATTTTTCTGAACTTCAGCCTCTTTTTTCTGCTCTTTCTGCTCGAATTTTTCAACTGCATCCTGTGTTACGACCTGAACTGAGAAAAGACGTTTCACCGATTCGGTGTAGATGCTGAACATCATATCCTGGAACATCGCGAAACCTTCGCGCTTGTATTCGAGTTTCGGGTTTTTCTGGCCGTAACCGCGAAGTCCGATACCTTCGCGGAGATGATCCATGCTGAGAAGATGGCGTCTCCAGAAGATGTCAAGAACTTCAAGAACGATATGGCGCTCGATTTCGTTGCTCAAGTCTTTGTCGTACTGCGACATTTTTTTATCGTACTGTTCAAGCAGGAAATCGTAGCATTTCTGAGCCATGATCTGGAGTGCCGCTTCGTTTTTATGTCCGATATAGTTATTCGGATTTATGATGTCGGCGAACAAATTGTCATCGAGCTGCGATTTGGCCTCTTCGGTATATGCGATCGTTCCGGCAAGAAAATCTTTGACCAGAGCATAATCCCAAGTATCAGGCGTCGATTTTTCGGGGATTATGTTGCGCAGATTTGTGTTGACGATGTCTTCGATCATCGAGTAGATGACCTGTTTGTTTGCCTCTCCGCCTGTCAGAATGCTGCGGCGCAGCGCATAGATCGTTTTTCTCTGCTGGTTCATTACGTCGTCGTATTCAAGGACGTTCTTACGGATGCTGAAGTTGTGCGCTTCGACCTTTTTCTGTGCATTTTCGATCGATTTCGAGATGAGTTTGTGTTCGATAGGCTGATCGTCTTCAAGACCGAGTCTCGACATTACAGTCGAAAGTCTTTCGCTGCCGAAAATACGCATGAGGTCATCTTCGAGACTGAGGTAAAATCTGGATGAACCAGGGTCTCCCTGACGACCGCTTCGGCCTCTGAGCTGGTTATCGATTCGTCTTGATTCGTGGCGCTCTGTTCCGATGATGTGAAGACCGCCCGCGGCAAGGACCTCTTTCTTTTCTTCGGCGCAGATCTTTTCATATTTTGCAAGAATTTCCTTAAATTCGGGAGATTCGGTATCGACGAATTCCATTGTTGCTTCGGCTTCGGCGTAAGCCAGTTTTTCGGGGTTACCGCCAAGCACGATATCAGTTCCTCGACCAGCCATGTTGGTTGCGATCGTTATCGTTCCCTTTCTGCCTGCCTGAGCAACGACATCAGCCTCTTTCATGTGAAATTTCGCGTTGAGGACGTTGTGTTTGATCCCCTGTTTCGTGAGAAGGTTGCTGAGTCTTTCCGACTTCTCGACGGAAACTGTACCGACAAGTACCGGCTGACCTTTCGCATTTCTCTCAAGAATCGCTCTTACGACCGCGTTTTCTTTCGCGACCTGTGTCTTATAAATCTGATCGGGCATATCCTGCCTGATGACGGGCTTATTCGTAGGAATTACGGTGACTCCGAGGTTATAGATTTCGGCGAATTCGCGCGCTTCGGTGTCTGCCGTACCGGTCATACCCGAAAGTTTGTCGTACATTCTGAAGAAATTCTGGTAAGTGATGGTCGCCAGAGTCTGGTTTTCGCGTTCGACTTTAACGCCTTCCTTTGCTTCAAGAGCCTGATGCAGACCGTCGCTGTAACGCCTTCCCTCCATGAGTCGGCCTGTAAATTCGTCAACGATCATGACTTTGTCGACGCCGTCGATATTCTTTACGACGTAATCAACATCGAGGTGGAACATGAAATTTGCTTTCAGAGCCTGCTGGACGTGATGGACAAGTTCGAGATTTTCCGGCGCGTAAAGATTGGTTACACCAAGAAGATTCTCAACTCTGTAGATACCTTCCTGCGTGAGGATCGCGTTTTTCGCCTTTTCATCCTTCGTGAAGTGTTCCTCTTCCTTGAGAGTTCTGACAACGGCGTTCACTTTGACGTAAAGATCGGTACTTTCGTCGCTAGGACCTGAAATAATAAGCGGCGTTCTCGCTTCATCGATAAGAATCGAGTCGACCTCGTCAACGATTGCGTAACGCAGATCGCGCTGAACGTAGTTGTTTATGTCGTATTTCATGTTGTCACGCAGATAGTCGAAGCCGAATTCGCTGTTCGTGCCGTAGGTTATATCGCTGTTATATGCGATCCTGCGTTCTTTAGTGTTCATTCCGTTAAGGATCGTTCCGACCGAAAGACCGAGAAATTTGTAAATACGACCCATCCATTCCGCGTCGCGGGCTGCAAGGTAGTCATTGACGGTAACAAGGTGTGCGCCGCGTCCTTCCAGAGCGTTGAGGTACATCGGAAGAGTCGCGACGAGCGTTTTACCTTCACCGGTCTTCATTTCGGCGATCCTTCCTTTGTGGAGAACGATGCCGCCGACAAGCTGAACGTCGTAGTGTCTCATGCCGAGAACTCTGTTTCCGGCTTCTCTGACAACCGCAAAAGCCTCAGGAAGCACCGAATCAAGCGATTCTCCGTTTGCTATCCTCTGTTTGAAATCGGCGGTTTTAGCCGCAAGATCGGCATCTGAAAGTGATTTGAAAGAGTCTTCGTAACTGTTGATTTTTGCGATCGTCGGTCTGATAGATTTTAAGAAACGGTCGTTTTCGGTACCGAAAATCTTTTTGAACAGGTATTTGAACATATCGGAACTCCCGATTTATTGAAAAACTAAAATTTGAAAAGGTCGCTGAGCTGTGTTTTAGCCTCGATTTCCTCGCTGCCGTCTTCGCCTTCGTTCTTGATAAATTCGAACGAAGCGCAGAAATTGGCCTTATCCCTTTCACGGATAAAAGAACGCGAGTCTTCACGGCATTCATTTGTGTAGTTTTCATCGTGGAAGCGACAGTTCATGCAGCAGTGAAGGTCTGAATAACAGAAGGGGCAAACGTCCTGTCTGCCGACTTTTCCGCGGATGTCTTCAAGTTCGTCGTCAAGCGATTTTTTGCAGTTGTGACAGATATAAACAGCCATAATTTCCTCCAAAAACAACAAAACGCGTTAGTATAGTGATTGTTCTGGAAAAATCAAGGTTTGCGGCCGTCACTCGCTAAGGTCATCAAGGTCATTAAAGTCCTTAGGGTGGCGGCGGCAAAAAAGCTGAAGCCTGTTAAATGGATTTTTTTCTCGCAAAAAA
>CAMZDX010000050.1 GCA_947305505.1 uncultured bacterium
TTTAGTGTTCTTAATGTCCTTAGTGTTCTCAAGACCATTATGGGCCTAAGGGCTTATCATGCGGTTGCTTGGGTTTTAGATTACAAAAGGAACAAGTGCCGAAAGGATGAAAAGGTATATTGCAAAAGGATAAAGTACAGTTTTCTTCATCATAAAGACGAGGAGTTTGAGCGCGGCAAGACTTGCGATGAACGAAGCGATAAAGCCTACGATCGAAGGAATAGGATCGATGAAAGCAAAACCGCCTTTTACAAGTTCAAGCAGAAGCGCTCCCAGAATCGCGGGTATCGCCAGCATGAACGAAAATTCGACAGCATCTTTTGCTGGAATTTTTCTGAAAAGTGCTCCCGTTATCGTCGAACCTGAGCGCGAAACGCCGGGAAGAACCGCTATTCCCTGAAAAAATCCGATGACAAGGGCATCTTTCCACGAAACTTCCTTATCTGGAATCGCTTTTTTAAAAAATGACTGCGCTATAAGAAGAAGTATCGCCGTGAATGCGAAAGCGACAGTGAGATAAACGGGTTCTTCCTTTATCGATTTCATCACCGGCTTTGTAACAACAAGCATCGATGTCGTCACTATCGTGCTGCAAAGTATCATCATCACGTATTTATGCGATTTGTTGTAAGTCGTTGAAAGGCACTCTTTTGTGAGCGTGAGCAGCTTTTTTCTGAAAAAAATGAAGACTGCAAGAAGCGACGCAACGTGCAGCAGAATGTCGTAAAGAAGCGGCACATCCTTTTGTCCGAGAAGTTTTTCCACAAAAACGAGATGTCCCGATGAACTTACTGGCAGAAACTCCGTGAGCCCCTGCAGAATACCCAGAATGATAGAATCAATAATCGTCATGGTTTATGCCTTTTTATCAAAAAATTGTTCGATTTTGGTGAAAAATCCGCTGAATCCCGAGTTCGACATTACGACGGTAACGGTGTCTTTGCTGCTGTTTTCGCGGACCCAGCTGATGGTTTCGTCGATGTCTTTGATGTAGCGCGCTTTGCCGGGGAATTTCGCGTTTATAGTTGCGACTACACGTTCAGGCTCGAACCTGTTTTCGGGCGGGAATTTGAATGCTTTGGGCGGGAATCCGACGACCACTTTGTCCGCTTCGGCAAATATTTCTGTGTACTGTTTTTCAAAGACGTTCTGACCGTTTGAGTTCGTCGCGGGGTCGAAGATCAGGTTTATCTTTTTGTCGTTAAAGAAGTCGATGAACGATTCGAGTGTGAGTTTTACCGCTGTCGGATGGTGTGCGAAATCGCTGTAGATGCAGCCGCCGTTGATTGAACCGATGTATTCCTGACGGCGTTTGATCCCTTTAAGGGTTTTGATGCTTTCAAGTATTTTCGCATCTTTGAGATCGAAGCCTTCGCACTTGAGGAATGCGGCGAGAGCGCCTAAATTCATCAGGTTCTGGTTGCCGAAAAGGGGAGTTCCAAAGAAATATTTTCCGCCGTTTTTGAATGTTGCCGAGAAATACATCAGTTTGCCGAGCCTTTCTTCGAATTTAACGAATAGATCGGCTGATTTGTCTGAAATGGAGTAGGTGAAAAGTTTCTCTGCCGGAATTAAGTCGCGCAGTTTTAAGTTGTAGTCGAAATCAAGCGAAAGAATGACTCTTTTCTTGGTGATATCAACAAGTTTTTTGAAGTTTTTGAAAATCGATTCGACTGAATCGTAAATGTCTGCGTGATCGAATTCTATCGAAGTGACGATCGTGGTTTCGGGCTTGTAGTGAAGGAATTTCGGCCCTTTGTCGAAAAACGCGGTGTCGTATTCGTCTCCTTCGATGACAAAATATCCCGAACCTTCGCTGAAAGCTGCGTTCGTGCCTGAAAATTCAGGTATTCCGCCGATCATGTAGGAGGGATTTCTGCCGATACCGGCAAGAACTTCGCTGAAAACGGTCGTCGTCGTGGTTTTCCCGTGGGTTCCCGAAATTACGACGGGAGATTTTCCGTCAAGAAGGAAGTTTTCCATGAAAGAGGGCATCGAGTAGTAGGGGATCCCGCAGTTAAGAATGAAAGCGGCCTCTTCCGATTTGCCGTTGAGGGCGTTTCCGACGACGATGATATCTGGTTTTTCATCTTTGATAAGGTCGTAAAATTTTTCCATTCCGTAGCAGGCGATCTTTTCTTCTTCAAGTTTCGTGCTTACCGGCGGATAGTATTCAAGGTCAGTGCCGATGACAGTCGCTCCGGCATGTTTGCAGATGATGGAGAGCGAACTTACGCCCGTTCCGCAGATCCTCGCAAATAAAACTTTTTTTCCTTTGAGTTCCATGGTGCCTCCTTTTATTTGAATTTAAATCTAAAAAACAAAAATCAGCGGATTATAGCGAGATTTTTGAGAATATCGAGAATAAAACCGAAAAAATTCAATAAAAAAAGGTTCGATTTTTTAGGGAATGTTAATTTTGGCGGTTATTGCCGAGATTTCCTTCAGCCCAGTGCTTTCTGCAGAGTGCAACATAGCTTTCGTTGCCGCCGAGCATTACCTGTTCGCCCTCTTTGACCACTTTGCCGTCAACGACTCTTGCGTTCATTATCGCTTTTTTCGAGCACCAGCAGACGGTTTTGATCTCTTCGATCGTGTCGGCCATTGCAAGAAGACGTTCGCTTCCAGGGAAAAGGTTTCCGACGAAATCGGCGCGCAGTCCGTATGCTATGACCGGAATGTTGAGCTCGTCGACAACGCGGCAGAGCTGCATGACCTGAGCAGGTGTGAGAAACTGCGCTTCGTCGATTATCACGCAGTCGATTTTTTTTGTGTCGTTCATTTGGCTGACGGTTTCGAATGCGTCGTCGTCCGGACTCAGAATATACGCCTTTTTTGCGAGTCCGATCCTGCTTTTGACGATGTCGATTCCGTCACGCGTGTCGATTGAAGGTTTGAAGATCACCGCGTTCTGGTTTCTCTCGAAATAGTTGTATTCGACCATGAGTGCGTTTGATGTTTTGCTTGCACCCATTGCGCCGTATCTGAAGTAAAGTTTCGCCACGATTTCCTCCTTTAAAAGTCAGTTGGGCAGAATATTAAAAAAAACGGCAAAAATGTAAATTTTTCGGATTGACAAATGCAATATCGAAATTATATTAGCGGCGGTGAATTTATTGTTTTTTAGGAGTTTTTAAAATGACACACAGAATATACTTCGACAACAGTGCGACAACGCCTGTCAGAAAGGAAGTCGTTGACGAAATCATGCCGTTTCTTACAGAGCTCGGCGGCAATCCTTCGAGCAGGCACTATGAAGGCAGAGTCGTCAGAACTGCTGTGGAAGCGGCAAGAGCTAAAGTTGCAGCTGCCATCAATGCAGATCCTTCGGAAATCTACTTCAATTCGTGTGCAAGCGAGGGCAACAATACCGTTCTTCGCGGCTACATGATGGGACTCGGCAAAAATGCTAAGAAAAACCACATCATAACGACTGCTGTCGAGCATCCGAGCATTTTCAACACTGCTGCGGCTCTTGAAAAAGAGGGCTTCGAGGTCACTTATCTTCCTGTGGACGAGAAGGGAAACCTTAATCTTGACGACCTCCGCAAGGCGATAAAGGAAAATACAGGTCTTATTTCGACGATGTTCGTAAACAACGAGATCGGAAACATTTATCCGGTTGAAGAAATCGGAAAAATCGCGCACGATCACAACATTCTTTTCCATGTCGATGCGGTTCAGGCTGTCGGCAAAATCCATGTTGACGTCAAAAAGATCGGCTGCGACTTCCTGACGGTTTCGGCGCATAAATTCTATGGTCTCAAAGGTGTCGGCGCGCTTTTTGTAAAACGCGGAAGAGTGCTCAAAAACCTTCTTACCGGCGGTCATCAGGAAAAGGGAAAAAGACCGGGAACAGAAAACGTTGTCGGCATAATCGGCATGGGAAAGGCGATCGAACTTGCAACTGCTGAGCTTGATTCCGAAGCAACGAGAATCGCTACGCTCAGAGACCGTCTTGAGCAGCGTGTGCTTGCTGAAATCCCGTACACGAGAGTTGTCGGAGATCCGTCGCACAGAGTTCCGACACTTTCCAACATTTCTTTCAGATTCGTTGAAGGCGAGGGGATCCTGCTCAAACTCGACACCGAAGGAATCGCAGTTTCCACCGGTTCGGCATGTTCTTCGAGCGACCTCAAGGCGAGCCACGTCATCACGGCAATGCACGGAGACCCGGAAGAGGCTCATTCGAGCATCCGTTTTTCGCTTGGAAAATATTCGACGGTCGAAGATGTAGACTACACAGTAGAAACTTTGAAAAATACAATTTCGCTGCTTCGCAGTTTTTCACCGATTTACGATGAATTCGTGAACGCAAACAAACATTAAAATAGGAGAAAATCATGAATTACACAGAAAAAGTTATGGATCATTTCCTTCATCCGCGCAACATCGGCAAAATTGACAATCCCAATGCGGTTGCCGAGGTCGGAAACGCTCAGTGCGGCGATATCATCAAACTCTTTTTGCGCATCAATCCTGAAGGGATAATCGAAGACATCTCTTTTGAGACTTTCGGCTGCGGCGCTGCGATCGCGACTTCTTCGATGACGACCGAAATGGTCAAGGGAAAGCACATTGACGAGGCTCTTAAAGTAACGAGAGACGTCGTTGCTGATGAGCTTGGCGGTCTTCCGGCTAGCAAAATGCACTGCTCGAACCTTGCTTCCGAAGCTCTTCACAAAGCAATCAACGAGTACAAGGCAAAGTACAATCTCAAGTAACAAAAGTTCTTTTTTATGGATCTTTTTAAAAGAATCTCTTTTTTATTCGTTTTTTTTACATTTGTTTTTCCGCTTTCCGCTTTTGATGTCGATGAAATGCTTGACGGCGACGGTTTGTCGAGCGGTTTTACCCATTTTTTAAGAATCGGGATAAAAACTGACATCGTGTCATTTTTGCTTGAAGGTGATGCTCAGATCTTCGATAAACAAGAGCGGGAGATAGGGAAAATTCAAGGGCGTGTGACTGTTTCGGCCGAGCAGAGCAGAATAAAAGTCGGAGGGAAAGTTTTCAAAGACACTATGCTGAAATTCACGTCAGAACTCATTCCCCTCAAATTCGAAGGAAGAATGTTCAGAGGCGAGATCGAAGTTTACGTCAAAAACGCAAAACTTATTGTTGTAAACAAACTCGACATCGAAGATTACGTCAAGGGAGTAATCAACAAAGAAGCGATTCCGTCATGGCCGATTGAAGCCAAAAAGACACAGGCGGTTCTGGCTAGGACTTTTGCGGTTTATCAGAAAATGTTCAAGCCGAGAAGCGAGTTTTTCGATCTTGCTCCGACAGTTCTGGATCAGGTTTACGACGGACTCGGAAAAGAAGATGTAACTTCGGCAGAAGCTGTAAATGCAACGAAAGGGGAAATTGTAACTATCGGCAGCGATCCTGCGAAAATTTACTTCCATTCGACCTGCGGCGGAACGGTTTCGAGTTCTGCTGAAATCTGGAAAAAAGATGAACCTCATCTTCAGGAGCTGCATTGTCCTTACTGCACAAAGTCGTCGCTTTACCGCTGGAAAAGAAATCTTAAGACTGCCGACATCGCGAAAAAACTGGGCGTGAAGTCAATAAAGTCGATTTCAACTGTCAGGGGAAAAACGAGAGTCGATTCGGTCGTCGTCGACGGTAAAAAATTCCCGGTCAACAAATTCAGAGAACTTGTCGGCTTTTCGGTGATCTGGTCGAACGATTTCACTGTCTCGAAAAGCGGCGCGAACTTTGTTTTTTCGGGAAAAGGTGCAGGGCACGGAGTCGGTGTCTGCCAGTGGGGCATGGCGGGAATGGCTGCTCAGGGAAAAAACCATTACGAAATCCTGAAATTCTATCTCAAAGGGATTGAAGTCAGGAAGATGTATTGATTTTTTTCGCCGCAAATTTTTGTCGAAATATCGATTTGCCGCCTCGAAATATCGAAATGTCGAATTTACGAAATATCGACAAAAAATTGGCGGCGGTGACTTCTTGCCTTTTTTCAGCTTTTTCTTAAAATCATCCGGTTTTTGATTTTTTTAACTAGGGGAGTTTTTTGATGAAAAAATTTTTAAGTGTTTCGGTTTTTGTTTTTTGTTTAGTGTCGCTTGCTTCATGCGGCGGCGGATCAGGTAACGGAGAATCTTCCGGCGGTTTTCCGATATGTGGTAACGGCAAAATAGATTCCGGTGAAGTTTGTGACGGTGATGCGTCTTGCGGCGAAGCCGGACATTTCTATCCGGAAGGTAAAGCAACCTGTAATTCTGACTGTTCTGCTTATGACACAAGCAAGTGTAGTCCGAGAGATCCGAGTGATTTGTGCGGAAACGGACAGATTGACAGCGGCGAATCATGCGAACAGGGTGACACGAAACCGTGTTCGGAGCTTTCAAGCAACTATGCTCAGGGTGAAGCAACATGCAGAAGAGACTGCCGCGGATGGAATCCTGAGAATTGTTCTAACGGCGGAAAAACCAAACCGTGTTCTTTGATTCTTGACTGTGTAAAGAAGTGCGGCGGCGACAGTTCGTGTGAATCTTCATGCAAAGCTGAGGGAACCGACCAGGGTGCCGCTCTCTATGCAGATCTTGAAACCTGCGCAGCTTCATGCGGCGGAGTTGCTAACGATGACTGCCTCACGAAAACCTGCTACGATGCATATTACGCATGCAATCCGAATCAGAAGTGCGGAAACGGTTCTATGGATGAAGGCGAGATTTGTGAAAAAAAGGATACGAAACCTTGTCAGGAGCTTAACACTGAAGACAAACAGTGGCAGCCGATAAACGAGGCGGTATGCAACTCCGAGTGCAAAGGCTGGGATACTTATTCATGTGTAGATATCAACGCTCTCACCTGTTATCAGGTTTACGAATGTGTGAAGGATTGTGAAGATTCAGCATGTGAAGATGCATGCATCAAAAAAACATGGCCTGCTGCAAAGGCTAAATACGACACTATGATAGAATGTTTTGAAGCAAATGCATGTGCAGTTGATGAAGAGTGTATGAGCAGTGTCTGCAAATTCCAGGCAGATGCATGCAAAACTCATATTACCTGCGGAAACGACATTATTGACAACTATGAAGTCTGCGAAAAGGGCGAGCATATCGATTGCGGCGACATAAAAGACGCAAACGGCGTAGCTTTGTACGAAGCCGGTACAGGTTCTGCATACTGCAACCAGAACTGCACGGAATACGGTACGACGATGTGCTACAGATTCTGCAGCTGCACCGAAGTTCAGACCTGCATCGAAAATGAATGCGGCGGTTATCCGAAGAGCAACGCCGAAAATACCGATGAAAAGATCGCATGCATGGAAAACTGCGAAAGCTGGGGCAGCAAAATCGGAAAAGGCGAGGCAAAAGGTTACAGACAGCTTATTGAAAGCTGCTGCGAGCAGGATAACCAGGGTAATAATACAGGCGTATGCGGATGGGATTCCAGCACATGTCTTCAGAATGCTCCGTCACAAGCTAATGCAACATGCGGAAACGGCGACGATTCCAGATGTCCTTACTAAACACAGAATCCTACAGATAAAAATCTCTTTTTAATCAATAAAATTTTTACGGAAAAATCAGATCGCTTACCAGCGGGCTCTTTTTATGAAAATGTGGATGAAAAGCAGACAGAAGTTTACTGTTGCAGGAAGGCATGCAATAATTAAAAATATGTCGAGAAAATTGAATATGCAGGCAAAAACAATAGCCAGAAGTACTGATTCCTTCCAGAAAAGTTTCTTTATGTAGCTGAATATTGAAGTCGAACGCTGAACTTCTTTTCTCGGTTTGTAGCATTCCCACCAGAAGTAAAAGCCGAGTCCGTGTTTTATTTTGCAGTGCCAGTGTGTGAGTGCATAAGTGTAGGATGCAACACCTGTGAAAATTCCTATAAACAGAAATACTATAGAGTTGTCTGCCGCATAAGCAGGCGGTGTTACGTACAGATGATAACCTATGGCGATATAGATAAGAAGCCCTAAAGTTTCGTCAGATATCGAATCAAGCCAAGCTCCCAGGGAAGATTCCTGCTTTCTCATCCTTGCTATTTCGCCGTCAACATCGTCAAGAATCGAATTTATGTGGATTATGATCGCAGCCATGACTGCCCAGAACCATCCAGGTTGGAACAGCATTGCAACAGCTACAAGAGCTATCAGGGAAGCGAAGATTGTTACAAAATTCGGTGTTATGGACGGAAAGTTGACCAAAACGCGTGATATTCTCATTGAAAAAGGTCTGTTGATGTATTTCGCGACAAGTCCGCCCGGTCTGTGTTTCAAATATTTCAACATTCCCCATTGAGCCTTTTTCGCAGATTTTTTATCAGTCAGTTTTGCCCAGAATGCACGCTCAACCGGATGATAACTTGCTGAAATTCCTGATTCGTTTTTGCAAAACTCTGAAAATTCTTTTGACGGATCGGATGACGCCTGAAAATCAAAGGATGAGATCTTTTCAAAAGTATTTTTGCCGGCGACGAATATCGGAGCGTTTTCATTGTTGTAAGTCGGAAAAGCGATTTCGTCATCTTTGATTTCGTTGAAAAGTTTTTCTGCCGCAAATTCGAGTGTCATATCGTCAAGAACATAGTCAGCTAAAACTACAATCTTTTTTTGATCGGTGTTTTTAAGAGTGTTTCGGATATCGCCGTATTTGACGATTTCTATTTCCTTTTTGTTTTCCACTTCTATTTTTTCTACGGCGCGCTGCCATCTTTCGATCAGCGGAACTGCCGCGAAAGTAGGCACATCGTCTTTAGTGACGAGAATAAACGGAATAATCGAGCGTTCTTCTGCCATTTCAGTTTTCTCCTTCTTTTATGGTTTTATAAAATGTTTGATGCATTTTTGCAGCATTCTTCCAAGAAGTCTGTTCTGCATAACTTATTATTTTTTGTTCTGCTTTTTTTCTGGTTTCAGTATTTTCGGCAAGCAGTTCCATGGAACTTTTCCATTTGTTTACAGACATAGCCGGAACAAAAACAGGAATATCGTCAATGATTTTCTTTATTTCGTCGAATTTTGCGCTGTCTGAACATATAAACGGTTTTCCGGCTCCGATCGTGAGGTGGAATATTCCGCTTGCCGACGCGTATTTCTGCCAGTAGGGAAGAAGAACAATGTCGGATGCCTGCATATATTCTTCAAGTTTTTTGTTTTCTATGAATGCGATATCCCATTTTATTTCGCTGCCGAAACCTAAGATTTTACACAGTCCGAGGTATAATTTGTTGTACCATCTGTTTCCGCCAGGTCTTCCTGCAACGATCAGCTTTAAAGATCTGTTCTTCGAATGAAGCTGTCTGAATGCTCTTACGGCGGTGTGCAGGTTTTTCTGCAGATGTATGAATCCGGCAAAAAGAAAAACGACATCCTGGTCGGAAAAGCCGATGCTGCGTCGGAGTTCTTCTCTGTCAGGATTTTTCCGCATAAGCAGCGTACCGTGGAAAATAACGGAAACTTTGTCGTGATTACCCAGTATTTTCCGACATATATCGTTGTGAACGACAATGTGGGCATATTTAAGGATTTCGCTGTAAAACTGTTTGTTTTTTTCGTCGTCATAAACTGTGTGAAGAGTTACAGCGATAGGAATGTTTCTTTCAGAAAGAGATTTTAAAAGAGAGATAAAGGCCGCATTGTCGGGAAAAAGATCAGGAGCGTGCTGAAAATGAATTGTTTCAGGCAGTTCAGGCAGTTCTTCCACCGCTTTGAGTATGTTCGGAGCAAAATTTCCGTTACGGTCGTAAACATTTTTTACTTCCAGATTTTTCCCTGAATAATTTTGACTTCTTTCCGTAAAAACTATGATTTTTTCGCCGTTTTCAATCAGTTCGTCGACAAGATATTTCGTGTAGGTTGCAATTCCGCATTCAAACGGCGGAAAAGTTGAAACAAAAAGCAGAGCCATTTCGCCTCCAAGATTCTTGAACCTGACTCAAAAACCGAGGCATTTTAGTAATTCATTATCAGATGTCAAAAAAGGATTCGCTGCAGAGGCGTTCCATGAAACGGCTTATCCATTTATTCTACGCCGAGCATTTTGAGGAAAAATCCGATTTCCATTGCCGATTCTTTGATTCTTGCCTGCATTGATTTGCCCTGACCGTGACCTGCTTTGGTCTCGACCCAGAGGAATATCGGGTTCTCTGATTTGTTTTCATACTGGAGGGCAGCCGCCATTTTCTTTGCGTGCATCGGGTGAACGCGTGAATCGTGTTCGCCTGCGGTGAGAAGAACTGCCGGGAATTTGCCGTCTTTTTTGATGTTCTGGTAAGGCGAGTATTTGAGGATGTATTCAAACTGCGCTTTGTCGTCGCTTGAGCCGTATTCGCTGACCCAGTATCTTCCGATGAGGAATTTGTGGAAACGGAGCATGTCGAGCAGAGGAACCGCGACTACAGCCGCTTTGAAAAGGTCGCCGTACAGTGTTACCATTGCTCCGGTGAGAAGTCCGCCGTTGCTGCCGCCCCAGATAGCGAGTTTTTCGGGATTGGTGTACTTGTTGTCGGCAAGGTATTTCATCGCATAGGCGAAATCGTCGAAAGTATTTTGTTTCTTGTCGAGCATTCCCGCTCTGTGCCACTTTTCGCCGTATTCACCGCCGCCGCGGATGTTTGCGATCGCCATGATGCCGCCTGTTTCGATCCAGACTGCATTAACTGCCGAGAAATACATCGGGTAGTTGACGTTGAAACCGCCGTAACCGCGCAGGAAAGTGTGGTTTTTTCCGTTCTTTTCCAATCCTTTCTTGTAAATTATGAACATCGGGATCTTCGTGCCGTCTTTCGAGGTGTAGAAAACCTGTTCCGTGACGATGTCGTCGGTTTTTACCGGCACTTCTGCCTGCCAGAGCTGCTTCATTCCGGCTTCTTCGGTGTATTCGTAAATTGCCGGAGGGAACGCAAACGAAGAGAATGCAACATAAATTTCTTTGTTTACCGGATCGGAGATAAATTCCGCGCTTCCTAAAGCGGGAAGGGGGATCTCACGCTCGTTTTTGCCGTCAAGGTCGTAAATAGCGAGTTTGCTTGCGACATCGTGCATCTTTGAAACGACGATCCTGCCGTTTGAAATAGAGAAATATTCAATGACGTCCTTTTCGTGTTCGGGAACAGCCGTCGTCCATTCGAGAGTTTCGCAGTTTAATTTCTCGATTTTCCAGTTGAGGGCGTTGTCTTTGTCTGTTTTGAGGAAAGCGTATCCGCCGTAGACTTCGCCTTCGTAGATATTGTCGTAGTTGTCAACGACTTTTTTCGT
>CAMZDX010000051.1 GCA_947305505.1 uncultured bacterium
TTTCGCCGTTTTTATCGACATACTGGAACGCAATCATGTTGCTCTCTTTTATCATTCTGAGGTCGTGCTGCTGCGCGATGAACTTGCCTTCGCCGTGACGGATCGCAACATCAAAAATGTCGATTCCTTCAAGAAAAGGCGAGGGGTTTGCGGGATTTGCTTTGATTCTGACCCATCTGTCTTCGTATTTTGCCGAATCGTTGTGGGTGAGTGTTGCGACCTGTTTTTTGAAGACTTCCTTTTCGTCTCCGGGGAGAACACCCATTTTTACGAGAGTCTGGAAGCCGTTGCATATTCCGATGACGAGTTTGCCGTCAAGTATGAACTTTTTGAGCTTTTCGCCCATCTCTTTTTTGACTTTGAGCCCTAAAACCCTGCCTGAAGCGATGTGGTCGCCGAACGAAAATCCGCCAGGGAAAACCATGATCTGAAAATCTTCGGGGTCGACTTCGCCGTTTACGACGCGGTTGACGTGGACTCTTTCGATTCTGTCGGCACCTGCCGCCTCAAAAGCCCAACCTGTTTCGACATCGCAGTTGATTCCGTATCCTGTCAGTATCAGGACGCTCACTTTTTCCATAAGATCCTCCAAAAAACAGAATGAATAAAAGCGCGGAAATATAGCATATTAAAAGCCGATTGCAACAATATTTCCCTGTTGTGAAAACTCAAAATTTTGAAAGAATAAAGTTGTTCTTTCCTGCATTATTTTATCAGAATTGGAAGTCACAAATCGTGATCTCCAATTTTCATTTTCCATGTATGCTCTCAAAATGAACTCTTTGCAAACACATGATGTTGTTGAATTGAAAAATTAAAAATAATAAAGATTGTTGCGTTCGCTGAAAATATTTATTTAAGCCTCCAAGATGTCACGCTGTATAGATCTTCTCGTATTCCTTTGCCGAATTTTTCCAGCTGAAATCGCATTTCATCGCCGCTTTGCGCATAGCGGTGAAGTGTTTCGGACGGTCGAAGTAGGTGCTGACTGCCCAGCCGACGGTGTCAAAGATCGCATCGGGCGATAGGTAGTCGAATTTGAATCCGGTTCCGCTGCCGGTAGCTTCGTCATACTGCGTGATCGTGTCGGAAAGGCCTCCCGTGTTGCGGACGATGGGAAGAGTGCCGTATTTAAGCGAATATATCTGGTTGAGTCCGCACGGCTCGTAGCGCGAAGGCATTATGAAAAAGTCGCTTCCTGCTTCGACTAAGTGAGACATTTCATCGCTGTAACCTGTAAAACAGCCGACTTTTCCCGCTCTTTCGTAAGAGAGCCACCTGAAAAAGTTTTCAAGATCATTGTCTCCCGAGCCCATTACCGCAAACTGGACGAGCATCGAATCGACGATTCTTTCAACTGTTTTTGCCAAAATATCAAGTCCTTTCTGGTGGGCGAAACGGCTGACGACGCCGATAACTGGTATATTGTCGTCTTCAAAAAGGCTGAAACGCTGCTGCAGAGCCTTTTTGCAGACAGCTTTTCCCTTGAAACTGCGCGCCGAATAGTTTTCGGGAATGGTTTTGTCGGTTTTCGGATCCCACACCGAATAATCAACGCCGTTGAGAATGCCGACATAGCGCTCACCTTTGTTTTTAAGGTATGGCGCTAGACCGTAGCTCTGTGATCCGTCTAGGGTCTCTGCCGCATATTTCGGACTTACGGTCGTGACATAATCGGCAAAATGGATTCCGCCTTTGAGGAAGTTGACTCTGCCGTAGTCTTCAAAAACGCCGCTATTGAAATATTTCCAGTCAAAACCGCAGTAATCCAGGCAGTCAGCGCCGTAAATTCCCTGATAGCCGATGTTGTGGATGGTAAGGACGGTTCTTACCCTGTCGATCCCGCTTTCGCCCCAGTCCCAGGTCTTGACGTAGGCACACACAAAGGCCGTCTGCCAGTCGTGAACGTGGATCACGTCAGGTCTGAAATCCATGTCTCGCAGAAGTTGGAGCGCTGCGCGGCTGAAAAAGGCAAAACGGTAGGGGTTATCCTGAAAATCGTTGTTGAAACTGTCGCAGTAAATCCCTTCACGCAGGAAGTATTTATTCGATTCAATGAAAAAAACTTCGACATTTTTGCCTGAATTTCCTTTTTTGACCGAGCACCACTCTTCGATCCCGCAACCCATGTGGACACACATTTCGTCAAAAAAGGCGCTGATCTCGAGATTTTTTGAGCTTACAGCCTGATAGAATGGCAGGATCACGACGACTTTGTGGCCCAGGTCTGCAAGAGCCTGAGAGAGCGAACCGACGACATCGGCAAGTCCGCCCGTTTTTACGAACGGGTAACATTCTGAAGCGATAAACGCGATTTTCATATGTCCACCTCTCTGATTAAGTTGTTATCTTGTTCCCAAACCGTCAAAAGTGTCTTGATCCAAAACTTCCCACTGAGAGTTTTCAGCCGTCGTTCCTGCGGATGCCGCCCAGTCGGCTGTTCCTTGGATTACGGAAGTTTTTCTTCTCAAAGTGTGATTTTCAGTTGCCTTTGCAACACCTGCGACGCTCCATGAAGTCTGTTCGTCGGCGTTACCTATCTGGTCAACAATAAGTGTGCCGTCAAACAAAGCTATGGCATCATTACCGTTGAATTGGAAAACTGCACTTGTTGAGTCCTTGTCAAAATTGGTTATGGTTGAATTTGCATTGCAGAATACAAAAATCTTACCGGAAGAAATTGAGGAAGCAGGAATGCTATAAATATAGTCGGTAGCTCCATAACCTTTACCGTTGTTTGACTGCTGAATGGTGAAATTAGTTAAATTTACTGATGATTTTGAACCGTTGTAAATTTCGATCGACTTATTGTCTCCGCTTCCTTCGACGTATTCAGTGATAAAAACGGCGTTTGCTATGCACTGCGAAGTTGAAATCGAGCAGTACGGCGTAGAGCCTGAGCAGTCGGAATTGGAAGAGCACTGACCTGCCGGCGGTTCAGTGTTGTCGTTATCATTGTCCGGAATATTGTCTGTATCATTGTATGAGTCATTGTCTGTCTCTTCATCGGGAGTTTCATCGTCAGTATCATTCGGCTCCGTATCAGTCTGCGGCTGATTGTCAGAATCATCGGTATCAGTTTCAATGCTGTCGTTATATTCAGATGTGTTGTCATAGTCAGGATTTTCGGTGTCGATATCCGTGTCCGCGGAATTGTCTTCATCTGTTTCTCCGGTATTTTGGCCGGGGTCAGAATCAGAAATCCCGTGGTCTTCCTGCCCGCCGCCGCTTGAGTTTCCGGAACCGCCGTCTTCACCGTCACCGTAACAGCCAAGTGTACCGTCCGCACCTTGTCTGCATTTTTTCCCGATGGAAATATTGCATTGTTTTTTCAGTGTCCATGTCGAATCTTCACACAAAAGGAGTTCTATCCCGTTGTCCGAGCAGATTTCAGCTCCTTCCGAAGAACAGGAACTTCCGGCAACAGTTTCTTCTTCGTCATCAGCACATGCAGAAATGAAAAACACAAAAAACGCAATCAAGAGCAAAAAAATGTTTTTTTTCATAAATTTCTCCCAAAAAGGCAACCATAAAACATAAGATAATAGGTGAAGCCGCGGAGATGTCAAGGCTGCACAAATATTTGCCAAGTGTTCAGTATCAGCTAAAATAACCGGTTTTTCGAGGTGGTAATGGAAAACACGCTTGTTTCAGTCATAATTCCTACTTTCAACCGCGCAGAAGTCATTAGCCGCGCCGTAATTTCGGTGTTGAACCAGACTTTCAAGGATTTTGAATGCATCGTTATTGATGACGGCTCGACTGATGAAACAGATTCGGTTTTGCGCGGATTTGCCGATAAAATCAAGGTGGTTAAAACTGAAAACAGAGGTGTTTCAGCTGCAAGAAATTCAGGCGCAAACCTCGCAATCGGAAAGTATATCGCCTTTTTGGATAGCGATGATGAGTGGAAACCCCGGAAACTGCAGAAACAGCTTGATTTCATGCAGAAAAGCGGATCCCGCATCTCACAGACTGACGAAACATGGGTGAGAAACGGAAAATTCGTAAATAAATCGGCTAAATACATCCGTCCGAGCGGCGATATTTTTTATAACTGTCTTGAAGTGTGCGCCGTTACACCGAGCAGCGTGATGATGGAAAAGGAACTTTTTTTTGAATACGGCGGCTTTGATGAAACTTTTCCTGTATGCGAAGATTACGACCTCTGGCTTCGAATGTCTCTCAAAGAAAAATTCGGTCTCATTGATGAAGCTCTTATTATAAAATATGGCGGTAACGCCGACCAGCTTTCAAATTCAGCTTGTCTTGACAAATACAGAATCATTAGTCTTTTTAATATGTTGCGTAAAAACGCTGCATTAAGTGACGAGCAGAAAAAGGCTGTAGAAGAAGTTCTAGCCAAGAAAGTGAAGATATATTCCGAAGGAGCTGCAAAAAGGGAAAAATTTGATGAAGCCGCCTGGGCTGAAGGACTTTTGAAATGAATATCGAGACAAAAACAGAAAATTTTCCGCAGTATTTCACAGTTGTTTCTTCAAGCATGGAACCAGTGCTCAAAATAGGCGACAAAGTGACTGCGACACCGGTGAATATTGAAGATTTGAGAGAAGGGCAGGTGGTAGTTTACTGCAGAAATTCAAAGTATATCGTTCACAGAATTGTGAAAATCAAAGGATTCGTTGCGGTTACGGCCGGTGACAACTCAAGAAAATTTGATTTTCCCATAAGTGTGTTCGACATTGTAGGATTGGTTAAAAATATTCCCGTTGAAGCGGCAAAATCAAAAACATACCGCTTTTTCAGAGCTGTAAAACGGAAAATCTGTCGGTTTTTGCCGATTTCTTTGTAAAAATTTTTAAAGAATATAAAGTGCTCTGTTTTTTAGTAGATTATGGAGGAAAAAATGAAGTCAGCGATCAAAGAACTTAAACCGAAAGATTTGAGATACTATCCGGAACTTGCCAAATACAAAGGCAAAACGACCAAAGATATCAAGCCGGTTTCTCTGTTTTCATTTCAGAAAAGAGGGTTCGAGGCGCTCGATTTCGGCATGGATGTCCGCAAAAAAGGATTTAATATTTATGTCGCAGGAGACCCGGGAAGCGGAAAAACTTCAAATGTAAAAAAGTATATCGAGGATATGGCAAAACATCTGCCGGTTCCGGATGATCTCCTTTATGTCTACAATTTCGAGGATTACGATTCGCCGAACATGCTTTTTATGAAGGCCGGAAGCGGCGAAAAGTTCATCAAAGACATGGACGAGCTTCTTGACGGCTTCATAGAGCAGATCCCGAGACAGATGGAAAGTGAAAACTTTGAAAGTCTGCGTGCGGAAGTTGCCCAGACATACCGCGATGCGATGCAGAAAAGCTACAATGAGCTTGAAGCAGAAGCGGCTAAACTCGATTTCGCGCTCAGTTCGACCGAAAACGGTCTTGTTTTGAATCCGATCGTTGCCGGAAAACCGATAGGCAAGGAGCAGTACGAATCTTTAAGCGACAACGAAAAGGAAAAAATCAGGCAGAATGAAAGCGCGCTTCAGGAAAAACTTATCGCTTACTTCCATCAGGACAGAAAAACCGAGAAGGAATACAAGGAAAAAATGAGTGATCTTCAGCGCACGACTGTTAAAAAGATAATTTCAGAACCGCTGAATGACCTTGCTAAAAAATACGGCAAGAACGAAGGAGTTAAGGAATATCTTGATTCGATCGCTGAGTTTACAATCAACAATTTTTCAGATTTTTTCACTTACCGCGATTTCCTTGAAGGAAAAGTCGATCCGATGAAGACGATAATTCCCGATTTTAAGGAATACAAGGTCAATCTGCTCATCAACAACAAGGATCTGAAGGGTGCACCTGTAATTTACGAGACGAACCCGACTTTCCAGAACATCATCGGTTACTTTGAATATGAAGAAAACCACAATTCGCTTTTTACTGATTTTACAAGGCTCAAACCGGGTGCTCTTCATCGAGCGAACGGCGGATTCCTGATTATCCAGGCGGACGATATTCTGAAAAATTACTATGCCTGGACTGCTTTGAAACGCGCCGTACGCAACAGGCTGATAAAAATTGAGGATATGGATGCAGATTTCAAATACCGTGTTATCTCGGCGCCGAATCCCGAACCGGTTCCGCTTGAAATCAAAGTTGTCCTTATCGGCGATGAAGAGATCTACCACCTGCTTTACGAGCGTGATCCCGAGTTCAGGCGCATTTTCAAAGTCAAAGCAGATTTTGAATCGGTTGTCGATGTCAACGCTTCAACGACTGACACTTTGATCGGTTTCATTTCGCGAATCGTCAACGAAGACTGCGAACTTCCGTTCGATCTGTCGGCGATAAGAAGGCTTCTTTTCTACAGTTCGAGACGTGCCGAAGACCAGACTAAATACAGAGTCCACGCAAGCGATATCGTCGAAATCATTGTCGAAGCTGTTTACTGGGCACAGCATAACAAGAAAAAAGTTGTCTCGGAAGATATGGTCATCACCGCGATAGAAAGCCGCGAAAAGAGGTATGACAGATTCCGCGAGCACTATTTCGAATCGATAAAGAAAGGAACGATCCTGATTGACGTGAAAGGTGCAAAAGTAGGGCAGATCAACGGTCTTGCGGTTTATCAGATCGGAGATTTTAGTTTCGGAATCCCGTCGAGGATCACGGCGAAGGCTTTTGCAGGGCAGCGTGAGATCGTAAACATCGAGCGCGAAGCAATGCTTTCAGGCGCTATTCACGATAAAGGTTCAATGATTTTAGCTGGTTATCTGGGCGGACTTTTTGCTGTCAAAAAACCGCTTTCTTTCTCGGCATCAATTGCATTCGAGCAGAGTTACGGCGGAGTCGACGGCGACAGTGCAAGTTCGACAGAGCTTTACGCGCTTATGTCGGCACTCGGCGATGTTCCGATAAAGCAGTCGATCGCAGTCACAGGCTCGATCAACCAGATGGGTGAGATCCAGCCGATTGGCGGCGTAAATGAAAAGATCGAAGGTTTTTTCGAGATATGCAATCTCCGCGGACTCACGGGAGAACAGGGCGTTATGATCCCGATTCAGAATGTGGCAAACCTCAACTTAAGCGATGAAGTTGTAAAAGCGGTCGAAAATGGTAAATTCCACATCTATGCAATCAAAAATGTTCTCGAAGGAATCGAGATCCTGACTGGTGTTCCTGCCGGAACGAGAGGCAAGGACGGAAAATTCACGAAAGGTTCTGTTTTTGAAAAAATAGATGCAAAACTTGAAGCACTCAGAGGAGACGGAGAAAAGTAATGTCAACGGTAAATATCAGCTACAAACCGGAAAAACCGGAAGAATATGTCTGGAAGTGGATCGACGAAAACCTTGAAAAGATGGTAGCGAGAAAAGTTCCGTCCGAAAACATAAGACTTTTTGTCGACAAGTCGAGGCAAGTTGTTGAATTTAAAGGAAAAACCATTGCCGGACTTATGACTTTCAAAGAGGGCGTGATCGATATGAATATCGAAATTCCGCTTCTTTACAGAATGTTCGGAAACACCATCAGAACTTCTATTCTTGATATCCTCAAGTCGATCTGATGATTTATTATCTATCCAGAAATTCGATAGGTTTTCCTCCGGTCGAGAATGCCGATCCTGACGGTTTTCTGGCGATCGGCGGCGATCTGAGACCGGAAAGGCTTCTTCTTGCCTACAAATCGGGAATTTTTCCGTGGTATTCCGAAGAAAGCAGGATCTCGTATCAGGGAAGCAAGATCCTCTGGTGGTCGCCTGACCCGCGTTTTGTCCTTTTTCCCGAAAAACTCCATGTTTCGAAAAGCATGAAAAAAGTCCTCAAATCTGGAGAATTTACGGTGACAGTGAACACCGCCTTCCCGCAGGTCATAAGCCGCTGCCGCCACGAAGTAAGGGTCCATCAGGAAGGAACCTGGATCACAGACGACATGGAAAAGGCCTATAATAGACTGCATGTTCTGGGCTATGCGGTTAGTGTCGAAAGCTGGCTTGCCGGAACAGACATTCTTGCAGGCGGACTTTACGGCGTGATGATAGGGAAGGCTTTTTTCGGAGAAAGCATGTTTTCGACTTATCCGAACGCATCAAAAGCCGCTTTTATCACATTTGTCGGCAAACTTCGCGAGATTGGCTGCCCCGTAATCGACTGCCAGGTCGAAACCGAGCATCTGAAATCGCTCGGAGCCGAATTTATCCCGAGAAAAGAGTTCCTCGAAATTGTCCGTCGTGCGGCAGAGGCGGGGAGAGTCGATTTTTAGTGATTTTAACTCTATTCTTCCGCATTTCTGACACAGCGGACATAGAGAGTGCCGGTTGTTTTCACATCCTTTATGCTGCCGTTTAAGAAATTTACATCCCAAACCCATAAATTAGTTTCTGACGGATGGGCAGAAGAGTATACATGGGTCGATGACCACAAACTGATTGTGTCGCCTAATTTACTGTACCTTCCGTCTTTGTAATCATTCCCCCAAAGTGCGCATTGGTTGCCGCTTGTTGAAGCAGTAGCTTCTGCCGCGCAGTTTTCGCAGTTCCAGCAATGATCCTTGGAACCGCAGCTTTCCGAAACATTACAGTATCTTGTATTGCTGTTTATAAGAAGTGTTCTTAACTCATCAATATTAGGCATATGCCAGCCGCTGTTGAAACCGCCGTAGTTATCTTGATTTAAATTGCTGCAAAGTTCGTTTGCCGATTCCCAATCAATACGATCAACTGATTTTGCCGACCAGAGATAACCTTTTGACTCATCCTTGCATGGAAATGATGGCGTATTTTTACTGCACGCAGGAATATTTGATATGCAGGCGGAATCTTTCCAGCTGTATCCTGGTTTGCATTCGCATGCATAAGCTGCTCCTGCTGCAATGCAGATTCCTGTTGCATTTGCGACAAAGTTGGCGTTGCATGGATTGGGATCACACGGATCTATTGCTTCTACGCACTGGGAACCGTTCCAATCGTAGCCGGAATTGCATTGAAAGTAGCACTCTTCACTGCTTGATGTTTTGCTGTATGTCCCGATATTTGACGGAACCCAGCTGTATCCGGTCCAAATCTGCGTTATTGATGAAGCTGTGTTCCAGCTTGCATTTGCAGGAAGCCCGGTGCAGTTTACAGTCCTTGAATCAGCCTTGCAATACGAGCCGTTCCAAGTGTAATTTTCGTAGCATCCGCATGAATACTTACTGCTTCCAACGGGGTTGCACGCTCCTGTTGAATTTAAAATTCCCGAGCATGGATTGTTTTTACACGGATTTTCTTCAGGCTCATTGTCATTGTTTCCGCTTGAATTGCCGGGATCCTTTATGCAGATATTGTTTTCAGCATCGCAGACAAGCCCTGTATTGCATGTTTCATTCGGATAGCATTCGCCGTAAAGGTCGCCTTGTTCATAGTGTTCGGATTCTCCGGTGTCGGAATCATCCGCTTCTTCCGAGTTTTCGGAGATTGAATCGTCGCTGTCATCCTCAGAAAAATTTTCGTTTTCAGAGACGCTGTCATCGTTTTGTTCAGACATATCTGATTCGCTGTTTTCAGAATTTTCGCTCTCGTTTGAATCATTCTGGGAAATGTCGGCTGTTCTTCCGGAATCACAGGAAAACAGAAAGAAGACCGTTGCAAAAACAGCCGAAATAACAAGAATTTTTTTCATCTTTTTCTCCTCCAATTTTTAGCATTTAAAAAACACGGGAACTGTCGCCCGACCTGAAAACGGATTGTAGAAGCCCGCTACGACATATAGCGTCGTAGTGAAAGATTTTTTGCGGTTTCATGTTAGAATGAGTTGTCCGATTTTTTCGGACAACTCTGTTTATTTTGATTCCTCGTCTTCGTCAAAAACAGAAGCTTTTGTTTCGATAAGCCGGTCGTTGCTTAAGGCATTTGAAGGAGAAATAACCTTTTTACCTGTTTTTTTCTCAAGTTCCGTTCTTGCATTTTTTGCGATAGTTGCACCGTCAACAGCGTTTTGGATGTGATCTTTAAAGTTTTGAGGATCTCTTGATTCTGAAATTTCTTTTGTCGAAAGCTCTGCAAGCATGTTCAGAACAAGTTCCTGATTTGTCATGTTGTCACGCAGGTTTTCTTTCTTCAATCCTTTGAATTCCTTGTATTCTTTGGCAGTTTTGCCTGCCCATGTTTTGTAAATTATGTCGGTCAGGGTCGCAAACTGGATTCCGTCCTGCAATCCGTGCTTTTTCCATTCGTCGGTCAGATCTTTGCGGATTTCCATACTTTTCAGCCGCTGGTTTATCCAGCTTTCGGAATATCCGAGCTGACGGTAGTTGAAAAGTGCGCGGTTGATTGAAATTTCCGGGTCTTTGATTTCGTCAAGCCGCTCTCTTGCGACCTGCGCCATCCAAAGTTTGAAAGGTTCGGCTTTTGGTGACGGAACGGACTGGATCAGGCGGAAAAGCTGCTCCGTTGTCATGCAGTCGGTGGGTCGCATTTTTCCGTCTGCGGCAACCATTTTGAACTGGTTACAATTTGTAACCACTTGACTTCCTTCATCCTCGAGAAGCCGATGCTTTAGAACTTTCCAATAATTTCGCGGATTTGGACTGTCTGTCAAAACAGCGATGACATCAACTACCGAAAAATACCATTCTTCTTTCTCTTTGTCCCAGATTGTGCGGACCTGCCGCT
>CAMZDX010000052.1 GCA_947305505.1 uncultured bacterium
TAAGAATATTGTGACCGCCGGCAGCTGCGATCTCAATCGCCCTTTTCGCCTGCTCATGCCCTCTAACTTCGGAGAAATCGACGATATATTTTTTCTCTTCCGCTTTTGTTTCCGAATGAAAAAACTCTTTCGGTCCTTCTTTTAAAAGGTAAAAGATATCGTCGAGATTTTTCACCGTAACGACGTTTATTTCGGTTATCGCGGCTGCCTCTCCGCCGTTTTCAAAAGGCACGATTATCCCTTTGAGGCCGCATTCTTTCGCGGTTATCGCAAGACTCAAAACACCTGTGACAGGCTTTATCTCGCCGTTTAGGGCAAGCTCTCCGACAATCATGAAACCGTCGACTTTGTCTGTTTCCATGCTGTAAATCGAAGCGATTATAGCAGTCGCGATCGGCAAATCGAAGCCTGCACCTTCTTTTCTGATCCCGGCAGGAGCCAGATTTATCGTTATCCTGTTCTGCGGAAAGAGGTGTCCGCTGTTGATTATCGCTGTTCTCACGCGCTCTTTCGATTCTTTCACAGCATTGTCGGGTAATCCCACTATCGAAAACGCCGGCATTCCCTTAGAAATATCGACTTCGACATCAATCACGTTGCCGTCGATCCCTGAAACCGAACCGCTTTTTAATATCGTAAACATAGTTTTCACCTTCAAAAGACAAATAAACAACAATTATTTTACTGATTTTCAGGATAAAGTCAAATTTAGAATAAATTTTAAGATATTTTTATATCAGTTTTCGCTTATCGGATCAACATCAAAAGTTACAGTCACGTCTGATTTTTTCTCTATTTTCCATAGACATTTTTTAATTGAAGCGGCAACTTTCGCGTTTTTCTGAAAAGTGATAGAAATATTTTTTCGGAAACGGTTCTGAACTTTAGAAAGCATCGGCTCGGCCGGAGGATAGACCAGAACGTCTTCAAAAGAGCTGCTTTCAATAAAATTACTAATAATTTCAAAGCATTCTTCTGCAAATTTATCAGTTTTTTCTTCGTCGTTTCCCGATATCCTCACAGTTATCATTCTCGTAAACGGAGGGAATCCGAGCTGCTCGCGCCACGAAAGTTCTTCATTTATAAAACCTTCGTAGTCGTTGTTTTTGATGTAGTTCCAGATGTAGTGGTCGGGGTATATCGTCTCGGCGAAAACGCGCCCTTCGACACCGAATCTTCCGGCGCGCCCCGCTACCTGAGTTATCTG
Source organism: uncultured bacterium (assembly GCA_947305505.1). Taxonomy (GTDB): domain Bacteria; phylum UBP6; class UBA1177; order UBA1177; family UBA1177; genus UBA1177. Next base: position 1,208 of record CAMZDX010000052.1, read on the forward strand.
CTGGAAACACTTTTCGGAAGCTCTGGGATCTCTGAAACCCAAAAGATAGTCAGCAAATTTTATTACGACATTTCTTAATTTCGGAAAATTGTGACCTTTCGAGATCATAACGGTTCCGACGATGAGCTGAAACTTTTCTTCGGAGATATCCTTAAGTGCTTTGTCGAACAACGCAGCCGTTCCGAGAGTGTCCTTATCAAAGGATAAAGCCTTTGCGCCGGGAAAATAACTTTCGATAGCCTCAAACAGTTTTTCAACGCCGATCCCTTCGAAAACGAGTTTTCCGCCGCACTTTCCGCACTTTTCAGGGCTCAGGCTGAAGCCGCAGTGGTGGCAGACAAGTTTTTCTTTTTTCTTGTGGTAAATCAAAGCCGTCTTGCAGTTCGGGCATTTAACTATTTCATTGCATTCGGTGCATCTGGCGATAGTCGCAAAGCCGCGTCTGTTAAGAAAAAAAAGGCTCTGTTCCCCGTTTTTGAGCGAATCTGAGACGATATCGACCAAGTACGACGGAATGTACAAATCGCCGCGGTATGCGAAAGTTTCGATTTTGGGAAGAGGTTTGCTGTTTGCTCTTTCCCTAATGATTTCAAGATAATATTTGCCGTTTGAAGCATTGAGCCACGAATCGCCTGAAGGTGTTGCACTTCCCATAACGACAGGAATTTTCATTGCCGCTGCCTTCATAACGGCGACATCGCGGGCATGGTAATAAGGCGGCTCGAAATTTTTGAAGCTGCCGTCGTGCTCCTCGTCAATAACGATGAGTCCTATGTCAAAAAAAGGATAAAGGACGGCAGAGCGAGTTCCGACAATGATGGAAGCATATTTGTGGAGAGCGCAGTAAAGCGCCGAAAATCTCTTTTTTTTGGTTACGGAACTGTGTAGGATGACTCCCGGTGCCCCTATCCTGCCTACAAGATGCTGCAGAGTTTTCGTCGTAAGCCCGATCTCAGGTACGAGATAGAGTATCTGCTTTCCTTTTTTTATAACGTCGCGGCAGAGTTCTGCAAAAATCTCGCTTTTTCCGCTGCCTGTAACTCCGTAAAGAAGGACCGGTTTAAAATCTTTCTTTTCCCAACGCTCAAGAATCGAACCTACAACGCGCGTCTGCGCCGTATTGAGCTCTGTTTCGGGAAGTTTTTCGGCTTTGCATAAGGCATTCAAGTGTTTTTCCGGCGTACTCTCACCGATGAGAGCGTTATCGGAGCCGATCAATGGAAGAAATATCTGCTTTAAAAGTTTGTGAAACGGGAACATATAGTAATCGGCTACCCATTTCAGAAAATCGGTCTCTTTTCTATCAGCAAAAACCGGACTCTGACAGATCCTTCCGAGGATAGGCTTTATCTTTTTTTCATCGAGATCTTCTGGAAGTTCATCGCAGAAATCCGAAATGATTCCCCATATTTTTATATTTTTGAGCTCTATTTCGACGCAATCGCCTTTTGAGCAGTTTAAAAAAGAAGGATTTTTGTAGAAAAGCAGTGAAATTCCGGGTCTGGGAACCGCTATAACGGCAAATTTTCGAGAATCGGCGCTCACTTCTGCTTATATTCGTCTCTTAAAAAAATCCATTCGCCCTGCAAAGCGCCGTTTTTGAAAAATTTGATGTTTCCCGGGAAAGCAAGAGGCAGCTGACTTCTGTGATAATCTGAAAAGATATAGGTTTCGTCTCCGGTTTTGAGCGTTATCGGACGCATCGACTCTTTCGAAAGTTCAAGAACACCGGCTTCGGTAAAGCGTTTTTCCTTACCTATCGCCAAAACCGCGCTTCCGTCATATTCAGAAACACTGACCGTAGACACTTCGGTATTTATTCCGGCTGCGTGAAGCGCTCCTGCTATCGACTTTACTGAAACGGAGAATGTTTCAGGCGCTGTTTTATCGGCAGTGAAAAAGAAAAGTTTGAGAAACAGAGGCATTTCGGCAAGTTTGATCTCCGACTTTTCCCCTTTTTCGGTTTTTAAGAAAACCTTTTTTTCCTTGTCGAATTCAAGCTGAACCGGATTGTTTTCACCGTCAATGCCGCTGAGGACGATTTTTTTATCGGGGATATAGAGAGAATCTGTCATTTTCATTATCATCTCGGAAGGAGAAAGGAGTGACAGTATCAAATATGCAAAAATAAATTTCAAAGCTCTACCTCACGGAACTATCTTGAAAAATGCTCGCGTTCCTCGCGCTCTTCGGCCTCTTTTTTGCATTCGATACAAAGCGATGCTACCGGACGCAGTTTGAGACGCTCGAAATCGATGTCGCAGCCGCACGATTCACAGACGCCGTATTCACCGATATCCATCTTGTGAAGCGTTTCACGGATTTTGTTGATAAGTTTTCTGTCGCGGTCTCTCATGCGGAGCTGTCTGTTGCGCTCCTCCATGAAATTCGCCTGATCCGCCTCGTCGCCGTGGAATGTCTCCGAATCGTTGCGCATGGACTCCATTTCGCCCATTTTTTCGCGATTCCGCTCCTCGATCTCTGCAAGTTCTTTGTTAAGCAGATCTCTGATGTAGTTCAACTGTTCAGCTGTCAGCATGATCCCTCCTACTTTTCTTTGAGCATAATCTTGTTTTCAAGAATATTTTTTCCTATGGAACCCGGCTCGATCTCGCCTAATTCGAGCGAAGATTCGAACAAAGTTTCGTCTTTATCGGTTCTTCCGTAAAGATAAAGCGTGTAATTGTGTTTTGTTATCTCATAAAGGTAAATGTCAGAAAATTTATTGTCGCATTCCTGTTCTTCCGAAACAGTGTAACCGTCATCAGAAACAAGTTCTGCTTTTACCTTCGTAATGCCTGCGGTCTCGCACGAATCGATACTTTTACTGTCGAATTCCCATGAAACTTTCATGTCTGAAACAAGAACTACGCCGTAATCGTTTATATTGACTTTTTTGTTCTGACCGTGACCTGATATAAATTCAGGAATTTCATAAACGACCCTGCTCTCGTTTTTCAGCGAATTTCTGTAACCGCGGAAAACAGCAGTATAAGTCGGTTCCGGTGAAATGTTTATAACTTCGATCTGACCGGCGCTGCACGGGATCTGAAAGTTTTCCATTTCGACATCTTCGCCCCAGATGACGGCTGAAACAGGCTCGCCGTTGATAGTCAGATCCATCGCCATCAAAGAAATATTGTATTTGTCACAATCGGAAGTCTCCCACTTGAAAATCATTCCGCCGAGATAAGTTTTCAAATCAATCTTAATTTCTTCGTCGCCGGTCACTTCAACCTTGCCTGCACCGTAACTCTGCCACATATCGTCACTGCTGAGCAAAACAACCGAAACATAATATGAACCCTTGTCAACAACAAGGTTCAGTCCGGATTCTTCACTGTCGCACATAATCTTTTTTTCACTGATCTTGCGCTGTAACGAATCATAAACCGTAATAAGAAAATGATCTGCAAGGTATGTCTGGCAAGTCTTGCCTTCTTCAAGAGCATAGGAAATTTTCAGTTCGGCAGTATCGTGCTTGGAATCGGAACAGCCGAAAACGAGCGCCGCAAGCAGCATGAAAAAGATTATCTTCATTGTGACCTCCTAAAAAAACTGCGATATTATACGGAAAGAGCGCATTATTTCAATAAAAACATTAATAAATAATTTGTCGCGTAAAAAATCTAAAAAACACTTCCGAAGGCTCTGTTTTTTTTGACTTCACGGAACTATTTTGATAACTTCCCGCGGTTTTTAGTTTATCAATTTTCTCAGGAGGAAAAAATGGCAAAGGCAATTCAAGTAGTTATCGCGGTTTTGGTTATTTACGTCGGCTGGTGCGTCGCTCAACCCTTCATACTTAAGTATAAGGTAACAAAAGCTGTCGACAACATAGCTCAGTATGCAACGATCCATTCGGAAGATGAGAGTATCAAAGAATTCGACAACAGACTCAAACAGGATTTAGGCGGCAAAGTAGACACAACCAGAACGATGAAAGACGGCACTCGCGGCGGACTTCACCTTGATAAAGACAATGACACCAAACAGGTTGTCGCTACTTTCGTTTACTTCGACGAAATGAGGATTTTCGGTCAGAAAGTCAAAGATTTTGAATTTAAAATCATAAAAGAAGCAGCTCAAGTCGACAAACTTTTTTAAGGAGACTCTCGTGAAACGCGAAAGCATAAATGTAAAAAAAGTCCTTCTGAATGAATCAGAAATGGCTAAAATCATTGACAGGATGGTCTATGAGATGATCGAGCAGCTCAGCACGCTGAAAAACGTCGCAATCGTAGGTATACGAACGAGAGGCGTGATTCTAGCTGAAAGGCTTATCAAGAAAATAGAAGAAAAAGAGAATGTCAAACTCGCTACCGGAACTATCGACATCGCGCTTTACAGAGACGACTTCTGCAAAGGCCTTTCCTCGCCGAAAACAGGTCCGTCGGTACTCAACTTCGACCCGGAAGAATACCACATTATCTTAGTTGACGACGTAATGTATACCGGCAGAACGGTCAGAGCTGCAATCGAAGCGGTCATGGACTACGGCAGACCGAAATCGATAAAATTCGTTTCGCTCATCGACAGAGGTTTGAGAGAGCTTCCGATCCATCCCGATATCGTCGGCAAAGTCATCGAGACCTCGCCGGAAGACAAAGTAGCTGTTTTCTTTAAGGAAACAGACGGCGAAGACAAAGTTGTTCTTGGATAAACCGGAGAAAAACAATGAAACATCTTCTTGGAATCGAAAATCTTAATAAAGATCAGATTATGAACATCCTCGAAACGGCTGTAAGTTTCGCGGAGATCAACCAGAGACAGATCAAAAAAGTGCCGACTCTGAAAGGCAAAACGATCATCAACTTCTTCGCCGAGCCTTCGACCAGAACGAGAACTTCGTTTGAAGTTGCTGAAAAACGTCTTAGCGCCGACACGTACAACATCGCTGTTTCGGGAAGCGCAATTCAAAAAGGCGAAACTCTTGCTGACACCGCGCTCAACCTTCAGGCTATGGGCCCCGACGCGATGGTCATCCGTCACTCAGTTTCTGGAACGCCGCAGCTGCTCACCGAAATCATGGACTGCTCAATAATCAACGCGGGCGACGGTTTCCACGAGCATCCGACGCAGGCTCTGCTTGACGCCTACACGATCTGGCAGAAAAAAGGCGGATTCGAAGGGCTCAAAGTGGCGCTTTTGGGCGACATTTACCACAGCAGAGTCGCAAGATCGAATATTTACCTTCTCAACAAAATGGGTGCTCACGTTTCGATTTCGGGTCCCGGAACGATGCTTCCGAAAGAAGTCGAAAAGATGGGCGTTACAGTTGAAAAACTTCCGAAATACGCGGTTCAGGATGCCGACATCGTCATGATGCTCAGAGTCCAGAACGAACGCGCGAGCAACCTGCTCTACCCCGATGTCAGAGAATATTCGAGATACTTCATGCTCACTCCGGAACTCCTCAAACTCGCTAAAAAAGATGCGCTCGTTATGCATCCGGGACCGGCAAACAGAGGAGTTGAGATCGACGATGTCGTCATGGACGGCGAACAGTCGGTAATCCTTGAGCAGGTATCAAACGGAGTAAATGTCAGAATGGCAGTTCTTTATCTTCTTCTCGGAGGGGCAGACAAATGAAATTAGTTGTTAAAAACGGAACGGTTGTCAATCCGCTTGTCGGAAAAACCGAGAAAACTTCAATAGTTATAGAAAACGGTGTGGTAACCGAAATCACTAAGAATCCCGATACAAAAGATGCCGAAGTCTTTGATGCCGACGGTCTTTTCGTCGCTCCCGGCTTCATCGACATCCACGTCCACTTCAGAGATCCCGGCTTCGAATACAAAGAAGACATTTTCTCAGGTCTCGAAGCTGCTGCAGCGGGCGGATTCACCTCTGTCTGCACTATGCCGAACACAAAGCCGGCGGCTGACAACGTTGAAACTATCCGCTATATGTATGAACGCGCTTCGAAAGGAAACGGCGTCAAACTTTATCCTATCGCTGCAGCTACAAAAGGACTTAAAGGCGAATCGCTCGCTCCGATCGGCGAACTTGCAGAAGGCGGCGCTATCGCGATAAGCGACGACGGCAGACCGATCCAGAATACTGATCTTCTCAAGAGAGTAATGGAATACGCTTCGACTTTCGACATGATGTACGTTTCACACAGCGAAGATCTTTACCTCTCAGAAACAGCGCAGATGAACGAAGGCTACTACTCGACAGTTTACGGCATGACAGGCTGCCCCGTTGTCGGCGAAGCATCGCAGATCGCACGTGACTGCATGATGGCTGAATATCTTAAGCTCCCGATCCACATTGCACACGTCAGCGCGGCTCTTTCAGTCGATGTAATTAAATTCTTTAAGGAACGCGGTGCAAAAATCACGGCCGAAACGGCTCCGCACTATATCACACTGACCGACGAAGCTTTGGGCGGATTCGACACGAACACAAAAATCAACCCGCCTCTTCGCAGCGAAGCGGACAGACTTGCAGTTATCAAAGCTCTCAAAGACGGCATAATCGATGCGATCGCTACCGACCACGCACCTCATCACCAGAGAGAAAAAGAGGTCGAATTCAACAACGCTCCTTCGGGAATCGTAGGACTTGAGACGGCACTTCCGCTCGTTCTCAGACTTTACCACGACAAAGAACTCACGATCGAAAGAATAGTCGAACTTTTCACTGCCGGTTACAAAATCATGGGACTCAAAGGCGGAAAAATCGAACCCGGTGCTCCGGCAGACATTACCGTTTTTGACCCTGACTACCAGTGGACAGTCGACAAGAACATGTTCAAATCGAAAAGCCACAACACTCCTTTCCACGGTTTCCACGTAAAAGGAGCTGTATCGGCTACGATCGTGAACGGAAAAATAGTTTACTTCAGAGATTTTTAATGAGTGCCGTAAAAACAAGAATTTACTCATCTTTTGACGATTTTGAATCTGCGGCACTGCAGGATTTCAAAAAAGAATGTTTCTATTTTACCGGCGAAGACCTCAAAAACCACGATTTCTGGCAGCAGTTTTTCAACCTTTTTTTCATTTATCACTTCGACATCGGCAATAAAATGACTCTCGCCGACAAGCGCGAACTTGAAAAGGCGCGGATCATGCTTTTCTCTCCTTCTCTTTTTTCACGGCTTAAAGGAGAGGATTTCTTCACTGGAGAAAAACTTAATCTTTCGGAAGACGAAGAAAACAGCCTGACGTGGTACCGCGAACGTGACTTCATTTTATCGTATTTTCACGAAAAAGATGACGGGATCCACTTTGTCGAAAGCCGCTCTTCCCTGCTCATTCCGCAGAAAGCGGCCTCTTTTTTCAAAAAACTGAGAACTCTGATGAACGAGAAACACTACTTCCCGTCAAACAACTATCTCCAGCTTCTCATCGCAATCTTAATGCTGAAAAAAGAGCGCTTCGCAAGTTCAAAACTTTATAACCCGTATCAGGTTGAAGAAATAGAAAAACTTCATCTCTACTACAACAAATTCGCTGATTTTATTATTTAAATTCCGCATAGGGAGGTCTCATGCCCGAACTTTACGATGTCGCCGTTATCGGAAGCGGTCCGGCAGGAATGACAGCCGGAATCTACGCTTCACGCGCCCTGCTTAAAACAATAATTTTCGAGAAAAATGCTTACGGCGGACTTATGGCCTTAACCGACAAGCTTGAAAACTGGCCGGGAGAAAAGTCGATTGCCGGATACGAACTTGCTGAAAAAATGCACGCCCAGGCTCTTGATTTAGGCTGTGAATTTGTTTCGGAAGAAGTTCAAAAAGTGGAAAAAGAAGAAAAGGGAAACTTTTCTATCAAAACGACTTCAGATAAAAATTTTTTAGCAAAAACAGTAATTTACGCCGCAGGTTCAGTTCCAAGAAAAGCTGAAATTCCGGGTGAAAAAGAGTTCACCGGAAACGGAGTAAGCTACTGCGCAGTCTGCGACGGAGCTTTTTACCGCGGACTTAAAGTAGCCGTTTTAGGAGGCGGAGACAGTGCTTTGAAAGAAGCGCTCTATCTCACGAAATTCGCAGAAAAAGTGACAATAATCCACCGCAGAGACGAATTCAGGGCCGAAAAAATCACGCAGAACGAAGTCCGCAACAACCCGAAAATAGATTTTATCCTCAATTCGGTTGCAGAAAGGATCGAAGGCAAGGATTTTGTCGAAAAAATCGTCGTCAAAAACGTCAAAACTGGCGAACTTTCAGAACTTGCGATTGACGGTGTTTTTATATTTTTAGGCTATATTCCCGAAACAAAACCACTTGAAAATATTGTTAAAATTGCAGACAGCGGCCACATTCTGACAGATTCCGAATGCAGGACTTCTACTGACGGCCTTTTTGCTGCCGGCGATATCAGAGAAAAACTAGTACGTCAGGTTTCAACCGCAGTCGGAGACGGCGCAATCGCGGCTGTCGCGGCTGAACATTATATAACATCACATTCAAAATCATGAAAAAAATCATTATTCCGCTGATACTTTTAGTAATTTCGGTCTTTTTCATCGTCAGAACATTCACCGTCGAAATTGACGAATACGGCACAAAAGAGACTGATCTCGTCAAAGCCGCAGGAAAAAACATCTGCATGAGCTGCATCGGTTTATACGATGAAAACATCTTTGAAAAGATCCTCGAAAAATTCGGCACAGAAGAGAAAAAGGAGGCAAAATGACAAAAAACACGTCTTCTTTTTTAAACAAATTAAAAAGTGCTGGCTTAAAACGTAATTTAATACAATTATTTTTTCTTATAATACAAAACCCGTTTCTCTCCAACTTCCTTTCAGGCAAACCTTACAGCGGTCCGACAAAGACTCTCTGCGCTCCAGGTCTCCACTGTTACAGTTGCCCGTCGATGGCTTTCGGATGTCCGCTCGGAACTTTACAGTATGTCATAAAATATGCCTCGATGATCCCGTTTTTCGCACTCGGAACTCTCTCCGCAGTCGGTGCGATACTCGGAAGAGCGACTTGTGCATACGTCTGTCCGTTCGGCTTTTTTCAGGAGATTTTTTATTCGATATCGCCTTGGAAAAATATAGAAGCAAAATTACCGCAGAAATTCCGCTATATAAAGTGGTTTAACTTATTTTTCTTCGTTTTGCTTATTCCCGCTTTCGGGCTCGCTCAGGGCTTCTGCGCATACGTTTGTCCCTCCGGACTTATCGTCGCAGGCATCCCGATAATCGCCGCAAATTCCGGTTTAAGGGCTTCGATCGGACTCACTTTCTGGTGGAAA
>CAMZDX010000053.1 GCA_947305505.1 uncultured bacterium
GGAATCGACGGAAGCATCGTAATCAACAACATTCTCGGCAACAAGAACGAGAACTACGGCTACGACGCTGCGAAAGACGAATACAAGGATATGATCGCAAACGGCATCATCGATCCTACAAAAGTCACGAAGAGCGCACTTACAAACGCTGCAAGCATCGCTTCGACACTTCTTACCACCGAAGCTGTCATCGTTGACGCTCCGAAGAAAGACACCTGCGACCACGCTATGCCTGACATGGGCGGCATGGGTGGAATGGGCGGCATGATGTAGTCGGACCTCCTTAGTCTTAAATATTTCAGGCGGCTTTCGGGCCGCCTTTTTTGTCTGGATATATTGAGAACAAATTATTTCTGAATGTAATTTACTTGAAAATCGCGCTTTTGAGATTATATTACCGCCCGTTTTGAAAGTTTTTTATGGAGAAAAACATGGAAAAGGTTCTTGTAAAGTCAATTTTCAGAGAAACTGAAAAGTATATGGGCAAAGTTGTCGAGGTTTCAGGCTGGGTCAGAACGATCCGCGCAAGCAACGCTTTCGGATTCATCGAACTCAACGACGGCTCGTTTTTCAAAAATATTCAGATAGTTTTCGAGTCGGATCTTCCGAATTACAAAGAAATAACAAAGCTCGGTACGGGCAGCGCAGTCAGGGTTGAAGGCAAAGTCGTTGAAAGCGCCGGTGACAAGCAGCCGTTCGAGATCAAGGCTGAAAAAGTCGAAGTCGTAGGAACCAGCGACGAGGATTTTCCGCTTCAAAAAAAGAGACACACCCTTGAATATATGAGGACGATCGCCCATCTCAGACCTAGAGCGAACATCTACAACGCAGTTTTCAGGATCCGCAGTCTGGTAGCTTTTGCGATCCACTCATTCTTCCAGGAAAGAGGCTTCGTTTACGTCCACACCCCGATAATCACGGGAAGCGACTGCGAAGGCGCCGGTGAAATGTTTCAGGTAACGACGCTTGACCTCAACAACCTGCCGAAAAAAGACGATGGTACCATAAACTACGGCGAAGACTTCTTCGGAAAGGCGACGAACCTCACCGTTTCAGGCCAGCTTGCCGTTGAAAACTACTGCGCGGCATTCAGAAACGTCTACACTTTCGGCCCCACTTTCAGAGCAGAGAACTCATACACGCAGCGTCACGCAAGTGAATTCTGGATGATCGAGCCCGAAATCGCTTTCGCAGACCTCCACGACGATATGAAACTTGCCGAGGACATGGTCAAATACATCATCAACTTCGTCCTTGAAAAAGCTCCGGAAGAGATGGAATTCTTCAACAGCTTTGTTGACAAGACTTTGCTCGAAAGACTGAATTTCATTAAAGATTCCGATTTCGGCAAAATCACATACACTGAAGCAATAGAGCTTCTCAAAAAGTCGGGCAAACAGTTCGAATATCCGGTCGAATGGGGCTGCGACCTTCAGACCGAACACGAGAGATACATCACTGAAGAACTGCTGAAAAAACCGGTCTTCGTCATCGACTATCCGAAAGAGATCAAGGCTTTCTATATGCGTATGAACGAGGACAACAAGACCGTTGCGGCAATGGATCTCCTTGTTCCCGGTGTCGGCGAGATCATCGGCGGCAGCCAGAGAGAAGAGCGCTACGACAGACTTCTCAAGAGGATCGAAGAGCTCGGTCTCAAAAAAGAGGATTACTGGTGGTACCTCGATCTCCGCAGATTCGGTTCGAACCCGCATGCAGGCTACGGTCTCGGCTTTGAACGCATGATAATGTACATCACCGGAATGCAGAACATCCGTGACGTCATCCCCTTCCCGAGAACTCCGAAAAACGCTGAATTCTAAATCACTGATATGAAAAGCCATTTGAAGTCGTTGTTTTTTCTCCTTTTTCTTATGTTTTTAGCTTCGTGCGGCGGAGACAAGAGTATTTACGGACAATATTCCGATTCGCCGGATGACGAAAACAAGACAACAACCGATAATGATGTTATAAATGACAAAGATGATGAAAACAACATCTCTGATTCCGACCGTGAGACAGCAGACGACATCGAAAATCCGTACAATGAAGAAGATATTCCAAGAGATGAAGAAAATGAAAAGGACGAAGATGTAACACCGGATGACGATGATACAAAGATTGATGACAACGATAACGAACCACAGAACTGCACCGGTTTTTCACTTGATCCCGACCAGAAACTTCACGGCTCGATTCCTTCTACTACATACACCACAAAAATCGAAGGCAACATTCTGGGCGATCCCAACATCGAAGACTTATTCGAACTGAGACTTGATCACAAGCGCTTCGACGGTGATCCTTTCGTTGCTGCCGGAACTTACGACCTCTCTGACGGAGATTCATGGCATAACACCAACCACTGGTCATGCTGGGAATGTGTTTTAGTCATTCAGGACTACACGTCCGATTCGCAAAAAATTTATTTTCAGAAAGAAGGCACCTTGACTATCGAATCAGTTGACGAAGAATACAATTTCAAAGGAACACTTTCCGCCGTTCTCGTCGAATCCACAATCGACGAATGGGTTTCACACACTGTGGAAAACGGTGCCTGTGTTGAAATAGAAACTTCTTTCGAAGCAGAAACCTTCTCCAGTTCCGAATGCAGCGGAGAAAACTCGGAATGCAGCAGCAACAGAGACTGTGATCTGGGATACTACTGCGGTAACGACTGCCATTGCTACATCGAAAACCCCGAAGACTGATAAATATTCAGAAGCTGTCAAAATATTTTTCAAATGACTCCGCAAGCGCCGTATCTTTTGAAATGACGATTATCTCACGGTTTCTGTAACACGCCGAAGTTGTCCAGTTCATTGATCCGAACACGACAGTTTCTCCGTCGATTTCTGCAAATTTATGATGAAAAAGATGAGAATCGGTGTTTTCCGGTTCGTCGTATTTGAGTTTAACACCGATGCTTTCGAGGTAATTCGATGCTTTTTTGTTCACGATCTTTCCGTCATCTCCGCGCCAGTTGTCGATGATGAGCTGCACATTTACACCGCGCTTAACCGCTTTTTTAAGCCCCGTTATGAGCGGATTTTTCTGCGTCACGGTATAAACGGCCCCTTTTATAGAGTTGTTTGCGGCAAGAAATTCGTCACGCACCTTCACACAACCCTTTCCGGGATTGAAAATTATCGTTCCGATCTCAGTGGCACAGCCGTCAGTGCACCTTTTTCCGACAATTCCTGCAAAAACATCGTCGATCTCGCTTTTAAGTATCGCGGCAGCCTCGGGAACATTTCTGAAAAGTACGGCATTGTTCGAAGCATCGACCGAAGAAGAGATATTTGCCGAAAGGATCAGCACATCCTTGTCATCAAAAACGAAAAATTTCGGGTGATAGATCCCTTTATCCGTTTTTGCAAGCGAAAAATCAAACGCCGGAAGAGTCTTATCCTTGTTGTTTCCAGCCGCGAGACGCACTTTCACCCCTTCGGAAGCCCGTTTTTCCAGAAGGAGCGTCACTTCGTTTTTTGAATATGTATAAGTTGCCGCATCTATCGTTTTTTCGGCACTTTTTATCATTTTTTCGACTATTTTTTGAACTTCTCTGTCGAAATAGACTGAAACTTTTTCTTCACTTTCAGGCTTTTCGGGCTCGATCTGAGGAGCTGCAGTTTCCGCTTCCTGAATTTCAGGGATTTCTTCTTTTTGAGGAGTTTCCTTCAGCAGAAAATAGAGAGAAAAAGAGACAAGAATTATAAAAAGAAATTCAATTTTTCTTAAATATTTTCCCTTACTTAGTGATTTTTCACCCAATCGAAGATCCTCCCGTAAAGGCTTTTCAGAAGCTCGGCGATCTCGCTTTTTCCGGCAGTTATCCGCTCAAGGATCTCTTTTTCGCGGTTCGGATCGTCCTTGGAAATCCCCGCCTCCTTCTTCAGTTTCACGATCTTTTTTCCGGTCTCAACTCTTTGCAGAAGAAGATCAGAGATCCGGTCGTCGAGCGAATCGAGTTTTCCCCTTAATTCTTTGATTTCATTTGTCATTTTTTAAATATTTAAAAAGTTCGTAAAATTTTGGAAATGAAATTTTATAGGAGTCATTCATTTTAAAATCTACGCCGGAATCAACAGCAATCAAACTTGAAAGCATCTCCATTCTGTGATCAAAACTGTGCGGAATATCGCCTTTCAAAGCGTGTTTTGTCACACCAGAAACGCTGAAACCGTCGGCGAATTCCTCAGTTTCAAACGTAAGAGAAAACCTCTTTACGCTCTCGCTGATGCGGTCGCTCTCCTTGTTTCTCAGCCACGAGGCATTTCTCACTGTGAAAGTTTTTCCGATTCGTGCCACAATGAAGGCAATAAAAGGTATTTCATCAATGATCTCGGCGACCTGATCTTCTTCAATATTTATGTCGTGTGCTTCTTTGCAAACCGGATTTCCCGAAACTTTGAAAGAATCAGCATCTTCTTCGATCTTTATGTCAAAACCGGCATTTTGAAGCAAAATGAAAGGAGCCATCCGCGATCCATCGTGATAAATATTTGAAATTTCAAACGATCTTCCGAAAACAAAAGCGGCGCACGCGGTAATGAAAGCTGACGACGGATCAAGTTTGATCTCAACTGAATAGCCGTGCAGAGTTTCAAGGGAAAAAACTTCAATGCAATTCTGATTTTCAACGATCTTAGCACCCATTTTGGTGAGAAGATCTTCAGTATTCCTGCGTGTCCTGCTCTTAAAATGAACTCTCCCGCCTGATTTCAGCATCGAAATGAGGTGAAAAGACTTGAGCTGGGCACTCTCTTTCGTGAGAGTTGTTTCAACAAAATTTCCGTGATAAAGTTTTGCAGCCTCAGAAAAATCGCTGTGATTGCGCGACATTAAGGATTTGTCACCTGTGAGTTCAAAATCATCTCCGAGATAAACCGAAATCCCCATCAGAATGTGCATCATCGTCGCCGAATTTCCGCAGTCGATCGGACTCATTGGCTTTTTCGTTTTCCCTGAGATTTTGTAAACTCCGCCATTTTGTTTTACGACTTTACCGAATAAATTCAAGCAGTTGAGAGTAGAAAGCACATCTTCAGGCAGAACGCTGCCGCAGTTCACTTCGACATCGTCATCAGTCAGAAGCGAAAAGAGAATTGCCCTTATTGCCGAGCTTTTATCAACCGGAATGAATTCGTTTATCTGCATGATTCCCTCTTATCTCAACTCCTCCCCTAAGTTAGGGTCAAGTTGCCAGTGGCAAGTTGACTCGGTGCCGCTTGCGGCGGTGGAGTGTGTTGTATTTACGGTCGTGTATTGCATTTTATTCCTCAAGCGGGCATACACCTGTTTCATTACAATAGCATTCCCAATCTCTCATAACCGCAGTTGGACGAGTTGTGCGTTTCCACAAGTGCCATTTCCCCCAAAAAACATTGTACCCCATCAAATCTGCCGAATCTGTTGAAAAAGTGTGTTCTTGCTGACAATATGTTTTCTGCTTGTCAAAGCGGTAAAAACAAGCTATCTCATCAACAGTTCCGGCTGACATTGTGAAAAAATCACTATACGAAATTCGGTTACCTTTTAGCATATCTATTTCCCAACTATAAGTAGTTTCTTTGTTTTTATCTATCGCATGTTCCAAATATTTAGGATTATTCAAGTCTTTCAGATCTACTTCGACGAACACTGGTTTTTCGTAAACATTATAAACAACACGGTATTCATTATCCAAGTCGATTCTCGGACTGTGACCGAGTTCTTCATTTCCTGATTCATCCTTGCGGTTTAGCTTAAAGCACTCGTCAATGTGTTTCGGATATTTCCGCAAATCGCAGTAATAAAGTTCGCGGTTGTTTGTGATAAAAGTCAAATGGTCTCCTACAATATTACCTTCTCCGGCATAGTTGTTGATTCCTGAAAGTTCATGCCAAAACCAATCTTTGGAAGAAGCATAGACCGTTTTGTCTGTGAGACGCAACAATGCCCAGTTCTTTCCGGCAAACGGCGGCATATTCAATCTGTCTTTGTAACCGTAATTATCGCGGATCAACTCGTAGTAATAACCGTTTTCTTTCCGTAATACAGAAACTGTAAAAGTTTTGTAAGTGTCTGGATTCTCAATTGGAACACGGTCATAAACCTCAAAAATATAGCGGCCTTCGTTGAATGCAAGATAGCGATTTTGTCCCAAAATTTTGTATTCATCTTTTTCAGGATCATATTCGAGTATAACACCGAAATGATAACCAAAATCCATTCCTGCAACACCGTCATACATTCCGTGAGTCCAAACAGTTCCCATACCTACAGTAAAATTATTAACCGTTAGCAATCTGTCGCAGCTGCTGATAAAAGTGTCCAAAGTTTCTTTTGTTTTTGCGTGCATATCAGGCAAAACACACGGCCAAGGATAACATTCATGCTCTTTTGTTTGTCGTGGATCTTTTTCCTGTTCCGTAAGGTAACGCTGATAACTTTCCCAATTCTGCCATTCCCAGATATTGCGGACACACTGCGGATCGTTTTCAGTCGGTGTGTCGCAGCCGGGACGGCAGAAAGTGGGCTTGCCGTTTGCATCCTTGAAGGGAAACAGAGTTTTGATCGTGTTTTCGTTGTAGCGAAGATCAAGACATTCGACCTTTTCAGATGCGTCGGAATCCGCATCCTCATCATGATCCGGCTTTTCATCATAATCATCAACGATTTCAGAATCTTGTGAGTCGGAATCATTTGAAGAGTGAGACGAAGAGCAGGAAAAAAGGAGAAGAGCGATCACCACCCAAAGCAAAATAAAGATTTTCTTCATTTTCAGTCTCCTTCTACAAATGTTATTGTTCTTTCACAGCTTTCCAACTGCTCATTCATTCCGCCGACATAAGTTCCGCGTTTCTTCAATTCTTCAAGAGGAGAGAAATCCTTGATGCAGTTTTTATCAACCCACAGACTCGATAAACCAGTTCTATTCCTGAATGCTTCAGCATTATCTATGTTATTTGATCCGACATCCAATCTTTTAAGTGCAGGAAAAGATTCATTGTCTGCAAAACCGCTCAAATCATTGATATTGTTCCCTGTCAAAAGCAATTCATAAAGAGATTTCACATTCTTCATAACTGGAACTTTTGTGATTTTATTCAGAGCAATATCCAAAAATCGGACATGTTCTAATCCATCAAGTTTCATAAGATCGTTATCGTTTAACTCATTATTGTCAAACCACAAAGTGTCAAGAGAATCTAATCCGTTTAACTCTGGCAAGTTGCTGATATTGTTGAAACTTAACTCAAGAGTCTGTAACTTTTTTAGATTGATTATTTCTCCTGGAATTTCTTCAATTTGGTTTTCGCTCAATCCCAAATAAGTCAATTTTGTCAAATTTGTGACAGCAGGAATATCTTTTATTCTATTATGTTTAACATTAAGCATGGTTAAATTTATCAAGTCTTTCAATGGTGAAATATCTTCAACATAGTTATTACGAAAAAACAATTCTTTCAAATTTGTTAAAAATTTCAAAGCTGTAATATCTTTTACTCTGTTGTGAACAAAAGAGAAAAATTCAAGTTTCTGTAAATTCTCTATATTTTCAGGTAAAAACTCAATCTGGTTGTTCCCTAAGTCTAAAGTCTTCAGGTTTACAAGTTGTTCCACAGGTGAAACCTCTTTTAATTTTGTTTCTTCTATATTAAGGGTTTCAAGGGTCGTGAGAAGTGAAATCGAGCCGTCAAGACATGTCATGCTGCTGGCATCAATTACGATTTTTTTTAATTTTTTCAGTTTGGAAAGCGGAGTATAATCATATATTTTGCCGGTTGAAATTTGAACAGATTCCAAATTTATCAGTTTTTCAATACCGCGAATATCTTTGACAGACAAAAAAGTGATTTCTTTGATTTTTTCCAAATCTTCTTCTGTTAGTTCATAATCCTCATCATATCCGAGATCTTCCTTGATTTGAGATTCGAGTTTCGAAGAAGCGAAAAAACCTTCATAAGGTCCTGCAGGAATTTTGTCGTAACAGCGTTTGTAGCCGTTGATCGGCTCAGTTTCTTCAAAAATTTCTTCGTCAGGTTCTTCGGGGGTTGCACTGTCTGTATCATGATCCGGTGTTTCATCAGAATCATCAACGATTTCAGAACTTTGTGAATCGGAATCATCATCGACTGTTTCAATGTCGTCAGAATCCGCATCTGAATCAAGAATCATGTCGGTGTCGTTCTGCGACTTTGACGAGGAGCATGAAACAAGAAGAAAAATCAGAAAAAGTACGATTATTTTTGAGTATTTTGTCATTTCAGACTCCGCAAAAAACGAGGGAAAGTATAGTTTTTATTCGGAAGATTGCAAATAA
Organism: uncultured bacterium; assembly: GCA_947305505.1. Taxonomy (GTDB): domain Bacteria; phylum UBP6; class UBA1177; order UBA1177; family UBA1177; genus UBA1177. The sequence goes on from CAMZDX010000053.1 coordinate 8,309, forward strand.
GACAGACGCAAAAAATGCAACACACTCCACCGCCGCAAGCGGCACCTCCCCTAGCTTAGGGGAGGAATTTAAGACATGTCAGGCCACGTCTCTACGACACAGCGCTAAATTTGATTTAAGAACCGTTATAACTATAATTTTACGTTATTTTTTTAATGGAGGAGAAAATGAAAAAGTTCCTGATTTCAATTTCCATGGTTTTGATTCTTGTTCTCTCTGCATGCGGAAGCAGCGAAAAAGAAAAAGAGCCTGAAAACAACGGCGAAAAACAGCAGATCACCTCTGAAAAAACAACTGTTTCGGCAACAGACGGCGGAACAATCGTCACTAAAGACGGAGCCGCTAAGATCGAGATCCCGGCCGGTGCACTTGATCAGGACACCGAAATCACAATGACTCTTTTCGAGAAAAAAAGTTTCCCCGATGAAGACAAACTCGTTTCAAAGGTCGTAACTTTCGAGCCAACAGGACTTATCTTCAACAAAGACGTAACTATCACGCTGACGATCGACTCGACCTATACGACAGTTCCCGCAAATATGGCTGTAGTTCCGGCATTCCTCGCAGGAACAAAGTGGTCTCACCGCGAAGCAGGCGGCGATCCCATCATGGGCGGCGACCCGATAATGGCTGGAGACCCGATAATGGCCGGTGATCCGATAATGGCTGGAGATCCGATCATGGCAGGTGACCCGATAATGATGAATGCAGGACACTTCTCAAGTTACGCTTTCATACTGGTTGAAACCGGAACAAGCCCGATCGAACCAACAACTGAGCCGACCGATGAACCCACCGGTGAGCCGACTGACGAGCCAACCGATGATCCGACGGACGATCCGACTGAAGAACCGACAAACGATCCTACCGAAGAGCCCGAATTGGTACAAGAATCCTACACTCTCCCCTGCACTGGTCAGACAATGTGCTACGGAACCGACAACAAACCGCTCGAAGAGTGCGGAGACGATCCTGAATCGGGATATTTCGGACAGGATGCACAGCATACAGACACCTGCGCGGCAAGAAACTTCACAACCGGCGGCACTGATACAAATCCGACCAACATAGACAACAACACCGGTCTTGAATGGCAGAAAACCTATAACGGCACGCTTGCAACGTTTGAAGAAGCGGTAAGTTACTGCGAAGGTCTTGAATACGGCGGATATACAGACTGGAGACTTCCGGAGATTCAGGAACTTGTAACAATAATCGACTACTCTTTCTACAATTTCGTCGATGATTCGGTTTTCCCGGATTTCCCGACGAGCGGCGCTTTCTGGTCTAACACTCTCTATGCTTCGGGTTCCAGCACTGCTGCCCGTCTCGGAATAAACTTTACACCTAACAATACGACAGGAATCAACGACTATGCTGAAACCAAAACCAATTACGCTGTATGCGTCAGAGGCGAAGTTTTCAGAAAAGGAATGATCCTTTTTGAATCGGAACAGGTTGACGGCGGCATTGTCATAACCGATACAGCAAGCGGACTTCAGTGGACAAAATCAAATGTAACGGGCAAAAAATGGCTCGAAGCTCTTGAATACTGCGAAAACCTCACTTTCGGCGGTAACACGGACTGGAGACTTCCGAATATCAACGAACTTATTTCCATCATGGATTACGCAAAATATTCTCCTGCAACTGTTTTCCCGGATATTGACAATATCACTCTCTGGAGTTCAACTTCAAAAACCCCGCAAAAAGCGACAAGTTCTTCAACATCAGCTTGGAAAATGGCAACCAAAACAGGTCTTACGAGTTCTGCAACGAAAACCAGTTCATATAACGTAATGTGCGTCAGAAATTAGGAGAAGAAGTTGCGAATTGTTGATTTTATTACTTATTCCTTAGGAGCAGGTGCCGTTCTCGCATTCATCGGCATCATCTGGAGCTACGCGAAAGGTCTGCGCAAAAG
>CAMZDX010000054.1 GCA_947305505.1 uncultured bacterium
ATTCCGGCAGACTTTTTCGACTACTCTCTCGACATGGATGAAAGGGCGCGAATCGAGGAAGACGAAAACTGCAAACTCGTCATCGTCAAAATCCCGTACTACGATTCGACCGACGAGGACGAGATGTACGGAACGGTTCCGCTCGGCATCATTTTTACAGAAAACACGATCCTTCTCGTCTGCAATATGTCGACCGAGCTTATCTCTAAAATGATTGAAAACATGCAGAAAAAATACTTGGGAAGCCTCGCTAAAGATGACTTCACCCTGTCGATTCTATACGATACGACGCAGCTTTTCCTGCTTTACCTTAAACAGATAAGCAACATCATCACGATCGTTCAGAAAAAGATTCAGGAAACAAGCAGAAACGAAGACCTGGCGAAACTTTTAAACCTTGAAAAAAGTCTCGTCTACTTCACGACCGCACTGAAATCGAACGAATTCATGGCGATGAAACTGAGAAAAATCGGTCTGGTTCCCGAAAGCGAGGAAAACGATGACAAAATCGACGACATTGTTATAGAGACGAAGCAGGCAATTGAAATGTCTTCGATTTACAACAACATCGTGAGCGAGATGATGACGGCTTTCAGCTCGATCATCTCGAACAAACTGAACAACATCATGAAACTTCTCACCATCATCACGATCGTCCTCACCGTTCCCGTCATGTTCGCTTCGATCTACGGCATGAATATTCAGCTTCCCGGTGACAAATCGCCTTATGCATTTGCAGTTTTCGTAATAATTTCAATAATGTTTTCCGGACTCGTCGTCTGGTATTTCAAGAAAAAGGATTGGTTCTAAACCTTACGGAAATCGTTTTTTTTGAGACGTAATAATATAGCGTCTTTACATCGTTGAATTTAATAAGGTTATTTAGGATTTTTTGATTTATTGTGATTAATTAGTCGTCGAAAAGGTCGTCAAGTTCTTCTTCAGCGCTTTTCTTTTTAGATTTAGACTTGGACTTTGATTTTGAATTGGATTTTTTCTTCTTAGGAGCAGGCTCCTCTTCCTCTTCTTCCTCTTCCTCTTCCTCCTCTTCATCTTCGTCTATTTCGTCTTCTTCGGGTTCAGCTTTTTTCTTTTTGCTGACCTTTTCTTCCTCTTCTTCCTCTTCTTCCTCTTCCTTTTCTGCAGCAGCGGCTTCGGCAGCTTCTCTTTCAGCTTCTTCGCGTTCGCGTCTCATTCTTTCCTGTTCTTCGCGTTCCTCGCGTTCAGCCTCTTTGCGGGCTTCTTCTTCGGCAAGTCTTTCCTCAAGTTCCGCTTTTTCTCTTTCGAGTCTTTCTCTTTCAGCTTCTGCAGCAGCCTGTCTTTCAGCCTCTTTTCTTGCTTCTTCCTCTGCAAGTCTTTCAGCTTCTTCCTGCTTGCGGATAGCTTCTTCCTGTTCGTCTATAGTGGTTTTCAATGAAGATGCACTTGAGCATGACGCTTCAAAGCCTTTCTGGCAGGACTTGTCGTAAAAAGAGTGCATTTCTTTCAGTTTGTCGAGTTCAAGTGTTTCGCCGTAAGCTTCGCTCAGGTAAACTCCGATGTAGTAGCATGATTCCGCATGATCTGCATCGCAGGCTTTTTGATAGTAAACCTGTGCCTCTCCGTCAGAACCTTCGACATTTTCGACCATTGCACGTGCAAGTTTGTAGCATGCTTCTTTGGAACCGCCGTTGCACGCTTTTTCATAGTAACCTTTGGAAAGAGGAACTTTTTCTTCCTTTTCTTTGGTCGAAACGATCATGTCGGCAAGTTTTTCGCAGATGTCGAGCATTCCGCTTTCACAAGCTTTGCCCCAGAAGGTGATGACTTTGTTGTAACCTTCTTCTTCGTCGAATTTTTTCGACCATGTTTCGCCGAGATCGACGCATGTTTTCATGTCGTCTCTTTCGCAGGCAAGTTCAAAGTATTCTTTTGCCTTTTTGACGTCTTTTGCTATCGAACCGTCGCCTTTCGCATAGATCTGGCCGATGCCTCTGCACGCTTTACCCATGCCGCGCTCACATGTTTCCTGGTAAAGTTTCAACGCCGAATTCGTATCTTTGTAAACGCCGCCTTTTCCGGTTGCCCACATATCGGCAAGAATAAGGCACGATTCGTTGAACTTTCCTTCACACGCCTTTTTGAAAAGTTCTTTCGCTTTCGTGTTTTCCGCGCTTATGCCGTCGCCGTTCTGCCAGAGCAGTGCGGCATTGTGGCACGCTTCGAAGTGGTTTTCTTTTGCGCATGCTTCTTCATAGTAGCCGCGCGCTTTGATTTTGTCCGTTTCTCTTGCGGCATTTCCTTTTTCGAAAAGGGATACTGAACCGCATCCTGCAAAGGCGATGAGCGCCAGCAGTGTCATACAAACAATGTTTTTTCTCATTTATTCTCTCCCTAAAACAAAAACTCTCCAAAAAAGAGCAAATTATTTTACAGAAAGGATAGCGCAAATCAATATTTATTTTGACTTTTTCCCCTTTTTAAAGTATGGACTCAGGATTTTTTTGTTAGTTGTTCAATTTCGGGAGTAAAAAATGGACGAAAACAAGCAAAACAATGCAAAACCGACTATCGACAAGGAGTACCTGAAAAAGCTTGCCGAAAAAATCAAAGCTGAAAAGGCAAGAAAGGAAGCACTCGGCAAAAAGCCCGATTCAGTGCCGACTCCGCCGCCAATTTCTTCTATTTCGTCGAAATATCTTTCAGATGATGACGAAGAAGAGATCGCTTCCGAAAAGACTGCGATCATCGATCTTTCCGCTCTTTCGGGTCATGCTGCCGATGCAAAACTTACGATCGTAGACGGTAAGGATTCCGGTAAAAACATCGAAATCACGAAAGACGAGATCCTCGCCGGCAGAAGCCTTGACAACGATTTCGTGATCAGTGACATCTCAGTTTCGAGAAAACACTTCAAAATCACGAAAGACGGAACCCGTTTCATAATTTCCGATATGGGAAGCGGAAACGGAATCAAGGTCAACGGAACGAAAACGACTTCTGCAACCCTTTCCGACGGAGATATAATTTCAGTCGGTGCCCGCCAGATAAAGTTCGAAATACTCAATCCGGAGCTTAAGGCGAAACCGCAGAGAACGCCGAAACAGACGATGCCGGTTAATTACGAGGAACCTGAAGATGAAGAACCGGTAAAGAAAGGTTCTTCTCCGCTTGTTTTGGTCGCTATCATAGTGGTTGTCCTTCTCGGAATAGGCGGCGTAGCTTACTTCATGCTGTTCGACAATCAGAACAGTCAGCCGAAAACTTCTGCGGTATCGGCTGTTTTCGGTGAAAAAGACAAGGCAGCCATAGAAAAACTTATTGCTGCAAAAGACCTTAAAAACGCTGAAAAGGCGGTTCTTGCGGCAAACGACAGAACTTCCGGCGACAATCCATACAAATCGTGGCTCAATGAACAGCTTGTCTTTATCGGCAAAGAAAAAACCAACCAGATAACTTTCGATAACGGCAAAGCAAAACTTGCGCAGAAAAATCCTGAAGGTGCAGACCTTCTGAAATCGATTCCGGCTTCCTCGATTTTCTACAAGGATGCGCAGAATCTTCTGCTTTCAGCTCCGCAAAAGGCTGAACCGAAGAAAGAAGAACCGAAGGCTGAACCTAAAAAGGAAGAAGTAAAAGCGGAACCGAAAAAAGAAGCTCCGAAGAAAGCCGAGCCGAAGGCTGAACCTAAAAAAGCTGAGCCAAAAAAAGAGGAAGTAAAGGCTGAACCCAAGAAGGAAGAACCTACAGCCGAGCCGAAAGAAGAAGTAAAGGCTGAGCCGAAGCAGGAAGAACCGAAAGCTGAACCTAAGAAGGAAGAGCCGAAGAAGGCTGAACCCAAAAAGGCGGAACCTAAGAAAGCCGAGCCTAAAAAAGCTGAGTCGAAACCTGCTCCTGAAAAGAAGGCTAAAAAAGCAACGATGAGCGAAGAAGAAGCAAAAACTCTTTACATGGAAGCAAATGCCATGAAAGACGAAAATCCTGAAGAAGCGAAGAAAATGCTTCAGAAAATCATCAATTCGGTAGATCCTGCAAGCAAACGCTATAAAAAGGCGAAAGAGCTTTTGGAAAAATTATAATTTCAGGAGAAAACCATGAAAAAATCGCTTTTTATCGCAGTAATGCTTTTTGTTTTCACATTTCCTGTTTTCGGTGCTGCGGCATTTGCCGAAGCGCTTGACAAAAACGGAAATTCAGTGACGTGGACATTTTCGTTTGAAGACGGAAAAAATGTCACGAAAGCAAAAAACAATGCAATAAAACAGCTTAAACAGCAGGGGCATTCGAATGTCAAAGCCGGAGCAACAACCACTTTGAACAAAGGTTTTTTTGCTGTTTTATACTCGGCATACTGGGTTGAAGGCGTTCTTAGAAACAGCTTTGCATTCGGTTTCAGCTCAAAATCGGTTGAAGATGCTCAGAACGAAGCTTTGAAAAACCTTAAAAAAATCAAAGGTTGGAAAGAAGATCAAGGCTACAGCGTCAATAAAACCGGCGAATTTTAAAAATCCCTTTTCATCTCACAACAATTTAATACTATGGTTTGGTGCCGTCGTAATTACGTTATTACAGAATACGTAAGTACGGCAAATTTTCAGGTGCCGCATTTAGAAGGAGAATAAACAATGAGAAATTTCTGGCTCAACATGCCGACTGAGATTTTTTTCGGCAGAAATCAGATCGAAGTCCTTTCAAAACAGCTTAAAAAAGACGGCGTCAAATCGGTTCTTCTCGCTTACGGTCACGGAAGCATCAAAAGAAGCGGTCTTTACGACAAAATCGTCTCGATTCTGAATGAAAGCTCAGTCAAAATCACCGAACTTCCGGGAATTGACCCGAATCCCAGAATTACTAGCGTCGCAAAAGGTGCCGAGCTCTGCCGCGAAAACAAAGTCGATCTCATCATTGCGGCCGGTGCAGGAAGCGTTATCGACTGCTGCAAGGCTATTGCGGCGGCAAGATACTATAACGGCGATCCGTGGGATTTTTTCATCCGTAAAACGAGCGTGAAAAAGGCTCTCCCTCTCTGCGCTGTTCTCACTCTGGCAGCTACCGGAAGCGAAATGAACGGCGGATGCGTTCTGACAAACGAGAAAACACAGGAAAAACTTCCGATGGGAAGCGTCAGACTGAAACCGAAATTCAGCATTCTCGATCCGACCTATACTTTCACACTGCCGAAAAATCAGACGGTTGCCGGCATTGCAGACATCACGAGCCACGTTTTCGAGCAGTATTTCAGCTATCCCGAAGCGGCTTTGCAGGATTATATGTCGGAAGCGGTGCTTAAAACCGTGATCGAAAATGCGCCAGTCGTTCTTGAAGAGCCTGAAAACTACGATGCCCGCGCAAACATAATGTGGGCGGGAACCGTCGCGTTGAACGGACTTCTGGAACTCGGAAAAGACGGCGACTGGGCGACTCACATGATAGAACACGAACTCAGCGCAAAATACGACATCACGCACGGTGTCGGCCTTGCGATACTCACTCCGGGCTGGATGAAAAAAGTAATTGATGAGAAAAACTGCGCAAAATTCGCGAAATACGGCAGAAACGTATGGAATATAACCGAAAAAGACGACATGAAAGCAGGCTTGCAGGCTATTGAAAAAACTGCTGATTTCTTTAAATCTCTTGGACTTCCGCAGAAACTTTCCGACATCGGCATAGACGATTCCAAGTTTGAAGAAATGGCGGCTTCTGCACTTAAAAATTCAAAGATCGGAACATTCAAAGAGCTGAAAAAGGAAGATGTCGTCGAAATTTACAGAATGAGTCTCTGAAAAATCGGCTCGACCCTTGACTAAACCCCCATTTTTTGCATAATAATGCGTCTTTATGTTGGAGGTAAAAAATGAAAAAATTATCGTTAATTCTCGTTTGTTTTTTAATGGTTTTCGCTGTAGCGTGCAGCAAATCCAAAAGTCACTCTCCATGCGACGGTATTACCTGCAGTGGACACGGAGTATGCGACGATTCAAGCGGCAGAGCTGTCTGCAAATGCGATACGTGCTATGTCCAGAGCGGTACGGACGAATGTGTCTTAGATGAAGGAAACCCCGACTGCGCTGAGCCGTATGACGATGATGTCATTGCGGATATGTGCGGAGAATGCGGAGAATATATAAATGGTGCATGTCATGCCAAACAGGGCAAATGTCTCGACAATTCTGACTGCGGCGGCAGTAGGCAATGCGATACTCAAACGTGCTTTTGCTTTGCCGTTGATGGACCTTGCCAAGGTATAGACTGCGGCGGTCACGGCGAATGCAAAGAAGGTGCAGGCTACGGCAGCGGTTACGGCAGCGGCAGCGACTACCAGAGCGGTGACATTTACTGTGCTTGTGCGGAAGGTTATGAGGAGAAAATAGTCAATGGCAAGCCGACATGTGTTCCGGTAGATGATCCGAATGATGATGATGACGAAGATACTCCAACTATTGATACGGATGATGACATCGTGAAGTGCGACCTTGAATGCGGTTTCGGAAACTGCGTCTTCGAAGACGGAAACCAGAAATGTCAATGTCCGGAAGGCTACCTCAATGAAGACAATGATCCGAAAAAACAGTGCATTGAAGACAAGTGCAAAAATGTCACATGTGAAAATTGGCAGGAATGCAAACCGTCTGACGGAAGCTGCATCGTCGTTTACCCGAACTGCAACGGCGACACTGACTGTCACAGCGGCGAAGTCTGCGACCTTGCGGAACACAAATGCGTTGAAGATGTCTGCAAAAACGTAAACTGCGGAAACGGCGGCGTATGCACTGTTGAAAGCGGCAAAGCAGTCTGCAACTGCCCTGACAGTTACTACGACAACAACGGAACTTGCTCGGCAATGACTAAACCAAGTGAAGATATGTGGATCGGCGTTCAGTGGCCTTTCAGCATTCCGAATTATGACACTGAAAATCCGGAAAACGATCCATACACAGTTTACGGTCAGATTTATGTTCCGAATAAAACCGGCTGCCCGATTACGAGTCATCCGAAACAGGAGAGCTGGAAAGCGCAGCTTGGTTACAAAGAAGGAACTGGGAAGGCAGAATATCCAATAATTGCAAGCACTTGGACTTGGGTGGAAGCGGGTTTTAATAGTGGTTTTACCTGCAACGAGGGCTACCAAAACCATGAATATATGGCGCAATTCCCGCAGAATAAAGCCGGAGACTTCATCTATATTTTCAGATTCTCGCTTGATAACGGACAAACATGGTGGTATGCCGACAAAGGCGTAGGACCTAAAAACAGCGATTTGCCAAGACCTGATTTTATTACCTCGGCCGACAATCATCCCGGAAAGGCGACGATCACCGGAAAATACGGGAAATACTGTGTTATTGAAAACCTGAAAAAAGAAAATGATTCGTACACTTTTACCCTTGCATGCCAAAATATTACGGCTATTGATTTCGAAAAATCGGAAATAACTTTAAACGGCAAATCTGTTGACGCAACGCAGTATTATGACGAGGCGACAAAGACTTTCACAATCACACAGAAAAACCTGGAACCGAACAAATATACATGGCTCTTCAGGCTTTTTGAAGCCGGCGGTGACCCGATCATGGGCGGTGATCCGATAATGCAGACAGCCGGCGGTGACCCGATAATGGGAGGCGACCCGATCATGGGAGGTGACCCGATCATGATTCCTATTTGGATCGGTGAAGGTGTTGACTATGCAGATTTCAGCTGGCGTGACGCGTTCATTTATCAGATTATGACAGACCGTTTCCTTGACGGTGATCCGAATAACAATGTTTCTGCAGACGAATTTTCGCATGTATATAGAGACCTTGAGAAGTGGAAAGGCGGAGACTTCAGAGGAATAATTCAAAAAATTGAAGACGGTTACTTCAACAATATGGGTGTAAACGTAATCTGGATAAGTTCTCCTGTCCGCAATCCTCACTACGAAAGCAAGGGCGGCACTTCCTCTTCACAAAACGAAGTCTACTTTACAAGTTACCACGCTTACCATCCGCTTGCGACGGGATATTCTTTCGACAACGACTATGGTTTTGACGAGGAAGGCAATGAAGGTATAGACCCTGCTTTCGGAACAGCCGACGAACTTCGCGAGCTTGTTGAAAAGGCACACAAAAAAGGAATCAGAGTCGTTCCTGATTTTGCTGCAAACCATGTTTATATCAATGCTCCGCTCTATCAGCAGCACAAAAACGACGGCTGGTTCTATGATTACTATCCGTGCGACGGCAACTGGGATTCCCACAGGATCGACTGCTGGTTTACGCCTTATATGCCCGATTTCAACTACAAAGGTAGTGCGGAAGCGAGAAAAGCTGTTATCAGTCATGCGCTCTGGCTTATTCAGAACTTCAATTTGGACGGTTTCCGTGCAGACGCTCTCAAGCACATGGATGACATCTTTACAATTGAACTCCGCAAGGCGATCAAAGCTAAGGTTGAAACGACTGTCAAGAATCACGACATGCCTGATGAGGCCGAAGTTTTCTATATGGTCGGCGAATCTCTCGGCGGCTGGGCGAGATACCACACACGTGCCGATATGGTTCAGGGACAGGTAAACGAAGATTTCTATTACAAGGCAAGAGATGTCATTTTAAGAGGAAAATATGAGAATAATACTCCCGCTTACTACAAAGATCTCGCAAGTTCTGTCAACGAAAGTTGGGATAAAGCCTATCTCACTCCCAAATCGACAAACGGTGGAGTCGGCGGCTTCCCCGGAGCTGTAATGGGCAACTTCTTCGGCAACCATGATCAGGACAGAGCTCTGACCGAATGCGGCGGCAACTATACGAGGTTCAAACACGCGCAGACATTCCTTATGACTTCCCCGATCAACATCCCGATGTTGTATCAGGGTGACGACATCGGTATGACCGGCAAAGCCGAAGAGGGATTCGACGGCGGAAGACGTGCTGTCATGAAGTTCGACAACCTTAACAATAATGAAAGAGATGCTTTGAAACATATCCAGAATCTCGGCAAATTCAGAAAAGAACATCCTGCTTTGAGAAAGGGAGCACGTTCTACTTGTGCAAGTACGGACGATGCATGGGTTTACAAACTCACTTACGAAGGCAAAACGGTAATTGTCGGAATCAACAAAGGCTCTTCGGCATACACCGCGACATGCAGCGGAGTAAGCGGCACCTTCTATTCTTATGATACCGACTCTGCTGTTCAGGTTTCAAACGGCAGCGTAACTGTTCCGGCAAACGGCAGTCTGGTAATCGGAAACTAAGAGAGGAGCTAATGAAATCAAAAATCTTTGTCGCACTTGATGTCGAAAACAAAGAGAAAGCTCTTGAGATAGTAAGTGATCTGCGCGGCTTGGGTGCTTGCTTCAAAATCGGAAAGCAGCTTTTCACTTCGACCGGTCCTGAACTTGTCCGCGAAATAGTCGGTATGGGGGAAGACGTTTTTCTCGATCTTAAATACCACGACATTCCCAACACTGTCGCAAAAGCGGGTGCCGCGGCGGCGCAGCTCGGCGTCAAAATATTCAATGTTCACGCTTCCGGCGGCAGAAAAATGATGGAAGCTGTCAGAGAAGAAATGAACAAACTCCAGAATCCGCCGCTTGTGCTTGCCGTAACGATTTTGACGAGTTTAGGCGAAGAAGACATCCGCGAAGTCGGTTTTGACCGCACGATACCTGAACAGATTGCGAAACTCGCAAAACTTGCGAAAGATTCTGGGATGGACGGCGTTGTCGCAAGTCCGCTTGAAATCGAGCTGATTCGCGAAACCTGCGGCAAAGATTTCAAAATTCTCACTCCAGGGATACGCCCGGCATTTGCTGCAGTCAACGACCAGAAACGCATCGCGACTCCTGCAGAAGCTCTCCGCAAAGGAGCCGATTTCCTTGTTATCGGCCGCCCGATCACGGCTGCGGAAAACCGCAGAGAGGCATTTCTCAAAATTTTGGAAGAGTGTAAATAAAAATCGTTTTTTGGGTTTTAATAACTAATTT
>CAMZDX010000055.1 GCA_947305505.1 uncultured bacterium
TCAGAAAATCAAAAAAGGAGAAAACTCGGTAACTGCTGAATTTTTCAGAACAAAAGATATTCTTGCCGAATCGGTCAACTGGACAAAGCCTGAAGCAGTGAGAATCGGTTTTGCGGCAGAAACAGAAAATCTTGAAGAAAACGCGCGGAAAAAACTCGAAAAGAAAAATCTTGATTTCGTTGTAGCGAACCAGGTTACGACCGAGTTCAATCCTTTCGGTGCCGACACCAACACGGTAAAAATCGTTTTTGCAGACCGAGTTGAAGAATTTAAAAATATAGAAAAATCGCAACTTGCCGATATTATTGTTAAAAACGCTTTAAATCTGTATGAGGTCAAGCGCCATGGCAGAAAAAACTAACGATAAAAACCTGACTTCGACTCAGGAAGATTACCTCGAGGCTATCCTCGAACTTACCGAAAAAAGGGTAGTGGCGAGAAACATGGAGCTTTCGAGCAAACTGGGTGTGCGCCGCGCGACAGTCACGAGAGCGCTCAAACTTCTGACGCAGAAAGGGCTTGTCAACCACGAAATGAACGGATATGTCACTCTGACCGACGAAGGAAAGGCTATAGCAGAGGATATTTTTGCCAGACATGAGCTTTTCAAACATTTTTTCAGAGACATTCTCAACCTTGAAGAAGACGAAGCTGACGAAGTCGCGTGCAAGATCGAGCACACGGTTTCCGGAAACGCTCTGAAAAAGTTCAGACTTTTTATAAAACGCGCCGATGAATGTGAAGGCAAGTGCCCGAATTCGTTGAAATTAAAGAAGGAAGAGGTCAAATAATGGAAAAAGAGTTTCTTCCTGGAGAAACAGTTATTCTTGCCGGCGAAGTTTCGTCTTCCCTTTTTCTGATAAAGCGCGGCCGCGTTAAACTTGAGGGTAACGGGGAGAGTTTTTTCCTTTCGGAGGATGATTTCTTCGGCGAAGACGGGTGTTTTTTCGGAAAACCGTCTCGATTCAGTGTGACGGCCGGTGAAGAAACGCTCCTGCAGCTTATGGAGAGTACGGAAGCGGAAGATTTTTTTGCCGCTGATCCTAAGGCTGCGTTTAGACTTTTCATAAAAAATTCAGCGAGAGCGAACGAAAAAGAGGAGCCTTTGACAGAAATGAGTCCTCAGCACATCCGGCTTGTTGCGGGTGTTCTTCCCTATGTTGTCGAAAAAAGCGGCAGCGAGCCGGTTTATGAAGCGGGAATAGATATTGAAACTCTTGCTTCACAAATTGAATTTTCAACGGATAAGTTGACGGATTTATTGAATTTTTCAAAAATATTCGGTTATGTTACTTTGGAAGAAGGGAAGATTTTGACCTGTGGAAAAGAGAAACTCGTCTCGCTTTTTAAAGACTATAACCGTAATAGGATTTTTGCCGGAGCAAAAGGCGAAAAAGGATTGGGTGTTTTATCGTTTTTGAACGTTGTGAATGCAAAGACAAACATATAAACTTAAGAAATGGTGGTAACAATGAAAATCGTGTGTCCTCACTGCAGTACGAACTATCAGATAGACGATTCGAAAGTTCCTGAGAAGGGGCTTCCGGTAAAATGTTCTGTTTGCGGGAACAAATTCAGAGTCTTCAAAGAACAGGAAAACGGAGCAAAACAGGCAGAAGAAGTTCCGGAAGACAAAAACGCTTCCGCCGATATGGATTCTCTGTTTGATTCGATGCCTTCCAACAACAATAAGGCTGCCAATGATCTCGATGCTCTGCTCGGCGGCGATTTCGATAAGGAAAATGCTTCAGACAAAGCTCATGAAGAAAGTCCTGTGGAAGAAGGCGGTGTCGAGATAGCTTCATATCACGACGAAATATCTGATTCCCGACATTCTTCCGATGCAAAAAGCGTTTCGTTAGGCGGCGGTAGCGGAACATCCGATCTTAATTTGTCCAACGACCGTTTCGACGGTGCTGACGATCTTTTTGCCGACACACCTAAAAATGAAACTTCCGATGTCGATCCTTTGTTTGCCGAAGAACCTCAGAAAAGCGGTTCGGCGGATCCGGATCTTGACGATCTTTTTGCCGATGCTCCGAAAAGTGCAGACGCAGGTCAGAAAAAAGAGAAAGACGATCTTTTCGGTGATGATGCGAACGATGATCTTTTCAATGATTTTTCGGATAATAAAAGCGGAAACAGCGATACCGATGATTTTCTTAAAGAACTTTTCGGTGACGCTCATTCTTCTCCATCTCCGTCTCCTTCTCCTTCTTTCTCATCTGCCGCTTCTTCAAAACCTCAGGAGAGTCAGAAAATCTATTTCAGAAACAGAAATACCGGCAAAGTCATCGGTCCGGTCGATGAATCCCAGGTCGATGAACTTATGATAAACGGCGAAATTACGGAAGACGACGATATCAGCTATGACGGTGTAAACTGGAATGGCGGAGAAGTTTCTTCCGATGCAGGGAAACAGGGATCGGACGATCTGAAACTCGGTCTCGGGTCTGAAGATGCTATGGATTCGCTTCTTTTTGAAGAGGGAACTGCAATACACAAAGAAGATAACGCTGAGGAAGAGATAAGTTTCGATGACGCTGCGGAAGAAAGCAAAGTCGAACATGTTTATATCCCCGATGAATTCAACAACACTATGACAGGTGTTTTGACGGTAAAACCGAAAAGCGGGAGAAAACGCGGCGGCAGTTCGGCTATGTTTTATATCGCGACTTCCATTGCGACTCTCGCGATACTGGCGATAATCGGCGGCGGAGCTTATTATTTCTATATGAAACGCAACAATTCGGCCGATATTCTCGACAACATAAGCGAGCAGATCGCGGTAAACACAGGAACTCTGGCCGATGTCAGAGAAGCGCTTGACAAGGATACACCGGAAGATTACATCAACAGCATCGGCATTTTGAAACAGTATATAAAGCCCGATGATTCAGCTCCGAGCGCAGTCGGTCTCGACGGTCAGGTCAAGATGAATCTTCTTATTTCATACAACAAAAAAGTGGAATCGCCGGCATCGATAAACGAAAAGATATCTTCAGCCATGAAGAAGGCGCAGGGCAATATCGACCTTGTCAAAGCTAAGGCTCTCTATCTTTACGCGCAGAAGGAATACGATGCGGCTGCTGAAATTCTCCAGCCTTTTACCGACAAAAACGATCAGGAGGTTTTCTATATTCTCGGTCTTCTGGCGAGCGGAAAACACGATCTTGAAAATGCAGAGAACTTCTTCAACACCGGTTTCATCCAGGGTGGCGGCAAAAGCGTAAAAATCATGTATGCTCTTGCAAATATGAAATACCAGAACGGCGATACTCAGTCGGCGATGGCGTTTATCAACAGAATGATTTCGGAATCTCCGAACTACATCAAGGCTTATCTGCTTAAGTCGAAGATTCTGATGAACAGCGACAACAAACTGGCCGAAGCCGAAAAGTTCCTCAAAGGTATAGACAATAATATTATAGCAAAAGCGGAAGATTTCCAAAAAGCCGAATATTATCAGATGCTTGCGACTGTAACAACAAGAAGGGGCGCATTTAAGGAAGCTATAAAATACTATGAAAAAGCTGTAGAAATAAACCAGACGGATACCGAAGCTATAACGAAAATCGCCGATTTTTACGTTCAGATATCCGATTCGACAAAGGCTATGGAATACTACGACATGGCTTTGAAAATAGATCCGAAGTACGCTGCTTCGATTATAGGAAAGACAGAGATTTATGTTTTGTTGGGACAGAAAGAGAAAATTTATCTCGAACTTGCAAAACTTGACATCAAAACTCTGACGAATCCGCAGCTTCTTGCAAGAGTCGCAAAGATTTATTCGAATATCGGCGACAAGGCTAAGGCGATAGAATTCTATGATCTTGCAATAAAATCGGATCCTTCGTACATAGAATCCTACATCGCAAAAGCACAGATTCTTCTTCTTGATTTCAACAAAGTAAAAGATCTTGACCAGATACTTATAGTTCTTGAAAAACTCGGAAAAGACCGTTATCCGTATCATTTGATAAAAGCGATAATCGATCACAAAAACGCAGATTACAAGAGTGCTGCGGAACATTTCAGACTTGCCGACGAAAAGAATTCTGCAGGGGACGAAAGGGTTTACTTCTTCTACGGCGAATTCCTCAAAGACCTGAGAAAATACGCAGAAGCGAGCAAGATGCTTGCCAGAGCGCACAAGATAAATCCCGGAAACTATGATTATATGCAGTCCTATGTCGACAGTCTCGAAAAAGAGAAAAAATGGCAGAGCGTTATTGCGGAACTTGAACAGAAAACTTTCGTGGACAAGAAAATGTATAAGAGCTATGTTTCGCTTGCAAATTCCTATTACCACGTTAAAGAGTATGAAAAAGCGCTCGCTGCCATCAAACGTGCACTCGAACTCGATTTCCAGAAAACGTCGGTTTATTATCTCAAAGCAAAGATTCTCTACGCTATGGAGCGTTATCCCGAAGCTGAAAAAGATATCGACACGGCAGTCGTTCTCGATATGAAGAATTTCGACAACTACATGCTTTATTCTAAGATTTTGTCGAAGCGCGGCGATTACAAGGGCGCGGTCGAAAAGATTGAAGCTGCTGAGAAAATCGACCCTGCTGATCAGGAACTTCTGCTTATGAAAGGCGTTATTTACAAAAATCTCGATGATTACAGAAGCGCTCTCAGATATTTCAACAAAGTTACGGACAAATCTTTGTTAAAAGAGGCTTATCTCGAGATCGGAGAGAGTTATTCTCAGCTCGGCAGCCGCGGCAAAGCTATGGAGTATCTCAAAAAAGCCGAACAATCGGGCAACCGCGCAGCCGTCAAGCTCCTTGCCGGAATATATTATGAGTCAGGTGATATCAACAAAGCGATAACCTACTACAAAAAAGTTCTTGCCGGCGACAAAAAAGATGTCGATTCTATGAGCAAACTCGGATATATTTATAAGGAAAGAGGCGATTTGCCTACAGCTCTCCGCTATTTCCAGCGCTGCCTCAAGCACATCAGCGATCATAATGAAAGAAGCATGATCCAGGACGAGGTTTACTACATAAAGCAGAATATGCCGCAGAACGAGACGGCTCCCAGCAAAAAACATTCAAAACCCAAAGCCGAAGAAGGCGAAGATGAAGAGGACGAGATAGAGGAGTAACAATGACGAAAACCGCGATTTATCCCGGCAGTTTCGATCCTTTTACCCTCGGTCATCTCGACATTGTCAACCGCGCCAAGACGATTTTTGACAAAATCTATATCGCGATAGGCGAGAACGGGAGCAAAAAGAACCTTTTTACCGCGAAGGAACGCAAACTTCAGATCGAAGAGATTTTCAAGGACGATCCTGCTATAACGGTCATGATTTTTAATGACCTTCTTGTCGATTTCGCGCGTCAGGTCAATGTTTTTACAGTGATCCGCGGTCTTCGTGCCGTTTCCGATTTCGAGTACGAATTCCTTATGGCCTCGACGAACAGGGCGATGGAACCGGAAATCGAGTCTGTTTTCTTTATGACTTCCGATAGATATTCGTTTCTCTCTTCAAGCATCGTCAAGGAAGTCGCTTCGAAAAACGGAACTTATCTTTCCCATTTCGTAACTCCGAATGTTGAAAAGGCTTTGCGCGAGAAATTCAGACCTATGTAGTTTTTGATTTTGCCGGAGTTGTAAATGTATAATGAAAAGAAAAATAAATTTACGGTTTGGGTCTTCGCTGCGGTGATCGTGCTGCTTGTTCTTCTTGTCGTTTTCTACAAATCGCGTCCAGCTGAAACGGTGGAACAATCTGCTGAACAAAAATCTGCGGAAAAAAACGTTGAGACGTCACCTGAGACGTCTAAGAAAGAATCGAAACCAGCAGAACAACAGAAACCCGTAGAACAAAATGTACAGACGTTTCATGAAACGTCTCTACAGGACGATTCACACCGTAAAAACGCGGAAATGCGTGAAAACGAGGAAACCGCAGGAGACGCGATACCGGAATCAACTCCTTCAGAGCCGCAGAAAGATGCAGAGGATATAGAATCCAGTGAAATCTCAGGCGGAGCCGATGCCGAGGTCGTTAAGGACAAATATGCAACGGCCGATTCCGAAGGTTTCCTGCACGGCAAAATCCTTCCGAAAAAGGGTATAGAAGAGGCGCTTCTCAAAGTTCCGGGACTCCAGCTCAAGCACGCGATGGAAATAAGCAATGCTATCAGATACGATGTCGATCTCACGCAGATAAAGGCAGGCGAAGACTTCAAAGTGAAATTTGACAAAGAGGGCAATGTCGAAGAATTCGTCTACTATCCTGACATCGTCACTTTCCACATTTTAAAGCGTGATCCGGTTGAGAAAAAGCTGAAATACACGGCAAAAAATCTGCCGACAGAGCGCAGATTCAGGATAATCGAGGGCAGGATCGATTCGACTCTCAACGAATCTCTTGTCAAAAGGGACGATGTCACGAGAAATATCCGCGCCGTCACGGTCGGAATCCTTGAGTGCATCGTAAGTTTCAGCACAGATGCGAGAAAAGGGGACGAATACAGGATTTTAGTCGAAGACAGATTCTACAAAGGGGAAATGGTGCCCGGTTCGAAAGTACTTTACGCTTCATACCGCGGCAAACAGGCTGGTTTCAGCGAGGCTTTCAGGTATGAGGACGAAGATCCGAAATCGGCTTTCAACGCGCACTATACCGACAAAGGAAAGGCGCTTATTCCGAGCGCGATGAGGCTTCCTCTCGACACGATACGTGTTACGAGCCCCTTCGGCATGAGGCGCCATCCGATAACCGGAAGAATGGTCAATCACCACGGTGTCGATTACGGCGCGCCGGTCGGAACTCCTGTTTATGCGGTCGCTCCCGGTAAAGTCATCGAAGTCAAGCAGACTCCGCTCGGCGGCAAGCAGATCACGATAAACCACGCCGACAACACGAAAACCTACTATCTTCACCTGAACAGCTACAATGTCAGTGTCGGAACGGCGGTTTCGGCGCGTCAGAGGATAGCTTCGGTCGGAAACACCGGAAGAAGCACAGGCCCGCATCTTCATTTAGGCATCAAAGATCCGAAGGGAAACTGGCTCAATCCGCTGAAAGTAAAGATGATCGCGACTCCGCAGCTTGACAACAGGCGTATGCCGCGCTTCAAAACGCAGATGAAAGAGATTCTTGCTCTCCTTGAAAATACGGAGAAGTATCAGGAATGGATTAGAAAATACGACGAAGGACCTCAGCCCGGCGATTTTTACCAGCAGTATAAGGAATAGTTTTAACAACAGATTTTTTGGAGGAAATCATGTCAAAGGTTGCAGAAGCAGTAGCAAAATTCAAAAAAGTTTCGATCGATTACGATCATTCGGGTCTCACGGATGACGTTAAAAACGCGCTTCCTTACCTTAAAAAGGCGATGGACGGCATCACGAGGATCTTTCTCCGCCAGCAGAGCGAAGGTCTTCCCGAGGTTTACGACGAGGTTATGGCCGGAAACGACGAGGAAAAGAAGGAATTCTTTAAACTTTTCATGGGCCCGTGGGGACAGCTTGAAAACTACAAATCACTTTTCCCGGAATACAATGACAGACCGCGCACATGCGCTTTCTACCCGGTCGATATAACGAAGGAAGAATGGGAAGAGGCTCTTGCCGGAATGACCGAAGAGGAAAAAGAGCTTATGATGGACAACTATTCCGTCATCGTCCGCGAAAACGGAAAACTCAAGGCTATTCCTTATCACGTTTACTTTGCTGAAGAGCTCGCAGACATATTCGACAATATGGAAGCTGCTGCAAATGTCGTTGAAAATCAGGAACTTAAAGAATACTTGCTTGCACGCGCCGAAGGTCTTGTAACTGGCAACTACCGTGATTCCGACGCGACATGGGTCCGCATGAAAAATGTTCCGATCGACCCTGTTATCGGCCCGTTTGAAGTCTATGCAGACGATTTCATGGGAATCAAGGCGACTTACGAGGCTTTCCTCATGGTCGTTGACCACGAAAAAGGGGCGAGACTTCACGAAATCGAGCAGAACCTTAACAAAATTTCGGAGATT
The DNA here is from genome assembly GCA_947305505.1 of uncultured bacterium. Classification (GTDB taxonomy): domain Bacteria; phylum UBP6; class UBA1177; order UBA1177; family UBA1177; genus UBA1177. The sequence goes on from CAMZDX010000055.1 coordinate 8,010, forward strand.
TTCCCGCTTCCGGCTGAGTCTAAAGCAGCTGTCGGCGGCATGGCTCCGATGATCGTCGTTCACCAGATCTACACCGGCGGCGAAGCGGCTCAGGGCATCATGGCGAGCGCGTTCAACCTTCCGAACGACGCATGGGTACGCGGAAACGTCGGCTGGAAACAGATCATGATCTACAACATCATGAAAGCCAAATTCGACACCTGCACCGTAAAGATCGCTGAAAAAGTCTCCCACGGCAGGATCAAAGCCGATTTCGATCCTTACTTCTACTTCGTTCTCATGCACGAAGTCAGCCACGGCTTGGGCCCGGCATACAGAAAGGACGGAACGCCTGTCGCAAAGGCTATCGGCAAGAACTACACCGCTGTCGAAGAGGCGAAAGCCGACACAGGAAGCCTTTACTCGCTTCTTAAATGCGGCGGAAAATACGGAATTCCGGGATTCGACAAAGAGAGGATCCTCAACAGCTTCTTCGCAGGTCTTTTCCGCTCGATGAGATTCGGCGTTCACGAAGCTCACGGCGCGGCAAACGTTGTCGAATACAACTGGCTCAAAGAGAAGGGCGTCATCAAAGTCCTTCCGAACGGCGATTTCGAAACAGATGCCACCAACCTCGTCGAAGCGGCTGAATCACTCCTTTACGAGCTCTGCAGGATCGAAGCCGAAGCTACTCCGGAAGAAGCTGAGGCATTCCTCAAAAAGTATGCTGAACCGGGCAGAGACATTCTCGACGCTCTCGACAAACTCGTAGAGATCCCGATCGACATCAGAGTCGAATACGCACTGTAATCAGGAAAGATAAATCACAAATTCAATACCATTCCATATATAACCTTATTTTTTATCCGTCAGCAGTCTTCTTTCTTCAATATTTTCAAGGACCTGCATCTGACTGATTGCGATTTTGTTGAGTTTTTCAAGGCGCTCGGACTGCGAAAATCCGTCATTTATGAATACTGCGTTCAGATTTTCCATGTTCGAAAGGCAGATAAGCTGATTTATCGAGGCATAATCACGGATATTGCCTTTTAAGTCAGGATTGGAATCCCGCCATTCTTTTGCGGTCATGCCGAACATAGCGACATTCAGCAAGTCAGCTTCGTCTGCGTAAACAAATGATTTTTGAGCTGCTGTAAGTTCCGGCGGGATCAGGTTATGACTGACTGCGCTCGTGTGGATGTGATAATTTATTTTTGCAAGTTCGCGTTTCGCGCTCCAGCCGAGTTGTTTTTGTTCCTCAGCTTTTAGACGCTGATACTCTTTAACAAGTAAAAGTTGAAAGCGCGGACTGATCCACATTCCAAAATGATAGGCAATATCTTTGTTTGCGTAGGTACCACCATATCTTCCTGCTTTGGACACAATGCCTATAGCACCTGTACGTTCTATCCAATTTTTGACGGAAAGAATAAAATTGTTCTTGCCTGCCTCATTTCTAATTGTACCGAATTCGATACAATTAAACTTTGGATTATACAACATTTCCCATTCACCAAGATATTCAATAGTACTTTTCAGGCTGAGCCAGCGGAAAATTATGTGTTCCTGCATTTGACTGCGAACCATGTCTGTCAATGAAATAAAATCCTCTGTGCCTTGTTGCATAACCCTAATTTCTGTGTTTTCAACGATAATTTTCGTCATTTTCTTCTCCCTTTTCTAATTGGTTTAGTTGATATCTCCTAATACTTCAGTAACAAAAACCAAATCATATAATAAATATTC
>CAMZDX010000056.1 GCA_947305505.1 uncultured bacterium
ACGAGGAACCTTATTACGATTACGTCTATTTCCCGCCGATTGAGTTCACTTTTGAGGGAAAAGAACCAGTTCTGGTAAGCATGGGTGATGTTGTTGAATCGGAAGGCTGCGAATATTATCTTTTTTCCAGTAAAATGGTAGCACCGGAAGATCCGGATCAGGAATTTTATTCAAATCCATCCGCCGAAATGCCTGCCGGAATAAGCAGTGAAATTCAATTCTATATTTTCAACATAAACGCTCTGAAGTAAGTTTGCAGAGGTTCATGACTCAAAAAACTCCCTCGATATTCAAAAAAAGTTCTGATCTGGCGATCCTCACGGTAATTTCGCGCATTTTAGGCTTGGTCCGCGAATCCGTAACGGCGGCTTTGCTCGGCACAGGCGTTCTTGCGGACGCATTCAGTGTCGCATTTATCGTGCCGGATATGGTGAGAAGACTTTTTGCCGACGGGGTTATGTCTGCCGCGTTCATTCCGCAGTTCAAAGGGCTTATTACCGAAAACAAAAGGGAGCGTGCCGCCGGGTTTCTGAATGCGGTCTTCAGCATCGTTACGGTTTCTGCGTTCGTTACGGTCGTCATCCTGATGGTTTTTTCAGGAAATCTGGTCTCCGTGCTTTCGCCGTCGTTTGATGCCGAAAGTGCCGAAGAAACGGCATTCCTCGCCAAAATAATGTTTCCGTACATCTTTTTCATCACTCTTGCCGCGCTGATCCAAAGCGTTCTCAACAGTTCAGGAATTTTCAGGCCGAGCGGGACTTCGCCGATAGTGTTCAATATTACTTTCATCACCCTTGCGTTTCTGCTTGCTCCGCTTTCGTCCGATCCGGCACGCGCTCTTTCGATAGGCGTTCTCGCAGGCGGCTTCATGCAGATGGCGGTACAGTTTCCGTTCATGGCGAAAACGCTTTTTAAATTCCGCTTTGTCAGCCTGAAAAAAGCATTTGCTGAACCGCTTATAAAAAAGTCGTCGAAGATGATTTTAGCGACACTTTTCGGAACGGGTGCCTACCAGATAAACATTCTGCTCACCACCAATTTTGCAAGTAAAGCCGGCGTCGGAGTTGTAAGCAGCCTCCGTTTTTCGGCGCGTATCGAAGAGCTCATCCTCGGAATCTTCGTTGTTTCGCTCAGCACTGTAATTCTTCCGGAACTTGTTGAAAACGCGAAGAGCGGAAATAGTGCAGCTTTGGAAAAAAATCTCTCGTCGGCATTGAATTTCGTAGCCTTTGTTTCGATTCCGGCAGTCATTTTTACCGTTTTCAATTCAGGTGAAATGGTGAAACTCCTTTTCGGTTTCGGCAAATTCGACGGAACATCGGTAACACTTACTTCCGATGCGCTCAGATTCCGCATTGCCGGGCTCTTTTTCATCGCGGTTTCGCGTATCATGATTTCGCTTTTCTACGCTTTCGAAAAAACAAATGTGCCGATTTTTGCAGGGCTCACCTCGATTGTCGTCAATTTTGTCGCGGCATACTTTTTAGTCGGTTCTCTTGCAGGCGGCGGAATCGCACTTGCTTCGGCAATAGCTGCTTTTTCATGTGCCGCGATTCTTTTCGGCAGTTATTTCTTCTTTTTAAAAGGAAGTCTGAAACTCGGAAAAGTTTTTGTTTGCTTCGCCAAAATATCAATAATTTCAGTTGTTTCTATTTTGCCTGAGTTCTTTTTCAAAAGTCATGTCTACACATTTTTCGAAACTGTTTCTCTACCGCAGAAAATCTGCGAACTCTGCTCGTTTTCGGCGCTGGCACTTGTTTTCGGAGTGCTTTTCTTTACATTTTCGCTGCTTTTTAAAGTACGGATTTTCAGGTAATTTTTACAAATAAACTACACAAAATTCTAAAAGATATTATATTGTCACGCATTTTGTCGCTTATTTAAAGATGGACAGAAAAGTTTCGTTTTTTATATCAATTTTTTAGGAGGGTATCATGCAGATCACGTCTAGACTTGAAGAGCTCAGAGCTTTGATGAAGAAGAAAAACATTGCGGCTTACATCATTCCGAGTGCCGACCCGCACCAGAGCGAATACGTTGCGCCGCGCTGGAAATCGAGAGCGTGGATAAGCGGTTTCACCGGTTCAGCCGGAACGGTCGTAGTCACTATGAAAAAAGCGGGGCTCTGGACTGACGGAAGATATTTCCTTCAGGCTGAAAACCAGCTCAAAGGCAGCACGATAACCCTTTTCAAAATGGGACTTCCCGAAACTCCGAGCTATACCGACTGGATCGGCGGCGAACTTAAAAAAGGCGATACGGTCAGTTTTGATGCGGCTGTAATGTCGATCAACGACGTTGACGATCTGAAAAAAACTTTTGAGCCGAAAGGGATCAAAGTCGCTTCGAGCGAAGACCTTATCGACGAAATATGGAAGGACAGACCTGCATTCCCGAGCGGAAAAGCGGTTCAGCATCCGGTTAAATATGCCGGCGTCGGCAGAAAGGAAAAGTTTGAAAGGATCCGCGGAAAAATGGCTGAACTCGGTGTTGACTATCACCTTTTTGCTTCTCTTGACGATTTGGCGTGGATCTTCAACATCCGCGGAAACGATGTCGAATGCAATCCGGTTGTCATGGGTTTCGGCGTTATCGGCAAAAAAACTGCCGACCTTTTCGTAAAAGAGGGCAAATTCAATAAAAAAGATGCAGACGCTATCGCAAAAGACGGTGTAACTATTCATAAATACGAAGAAATCTATGCTTTCATCAAAGGACTCAAGGGAAAAATTTTCATCGACAAGGCGAGAACTTCGCAGAGCCTTCTTGACGCAGTTGACTGCAAAAAAGCGGAAGTCGTAAACGGCGAAAACGTTTCGCAGATAATGAAGGGGATCAAAAACGCGACAGAAATCGAAGGAATGAAGAAAGCTCATGTAATCGACGGCGTTGCGATGGTAAAATTCCTCTGCTGGCTCGACAAGAATATCGGCAAAACCAAAATTACCGAGATTTCGGCAAGCGACAAGCTTGAAGTATTCCGCAAAGAGGGCGAAGGCTTCGCAGGGCTCAGCTTTGACACGATCTCGGGCTACGGTGCACACGGTGCGATAATCCACTACAGCGCAACTCCGGAGACAGACTGCGAACTTAAGCCGGAAGGACTTTACCTCGTTGACAGCGGCGCTCAGTATTATTTCGGCACGACCGACATCACGAGAACCGTCGCTATGGGAAAACTCACCAAGAACATGAAGAGAGATTTCACGCTCGTTCTCAAAGGTCATATCAGGATCGCCATCACGCAGTTCCCGCAGGGATTCACGACCGGTGCCAATATCGATGCGTTCGCAAGAGAGGCACTTTGGAAAGACGGCAAGAACTATCTCCACGGAACAGGTCACGGCGTCGGTGCTTACCTCAGCGTTCATGAAGGCCCGATGAGCATTTCAGTCCGCAGAAGCGACACTAAGATCGAGCCCGGAATGGTCGTTTCGAATGAACCCGGCTACTACGAGCCGAACCAGTACGGCATCAGGATCGAAAACCTCGTTCTTTCTGTTCCGAAAGAGAAGACTGCATGGGGTCAGTTCGTCGGTTTCGAGAACCTGACGATGTGCCCGATAGACATCCGTGCGATCGAACCGTCACTTATGAGCGACGAGGAAAAGAAATATCTCAACGACTACCACAAACTTGTCTTCAAAACTTTGTCTCCGATGCTTGGCAAAGAGGAGAAGGCATGGCTCAAAAAGATGACTGCCGCTATCTAAATCTCTTGTCTGCTTCAGACTGCTTTTCGGAGGATAAATGCTGACTGAATGGAATTCGATAATCGACTGGATCGGTGAAAAATCACTTTCTGAATACGGAAAAGCCTCTCTACACGAAACTGAAAGGCTCTCAATGGATGACTGCGAAAAAGAATTCGCGCTGATCGGCGAAGCTGCCGCGCTTTCGGCTGAATACCGCTCGCTTTTTTCGTTCAATCTCGACAGCGTGCGCCGCGTCATGTCGCAGTTTGAGGACAATGAACCGCTTGAAGCTGCGGATTACAGGGTGATCGGCGACTTTTTAGGCGTTGTCAGAAAGACGGGCGAAGAGCTTAAAAGGCACGGATTCACGCCGAAAATCCATTCACTTCTCAATTTCGAATACAATGTCAGCTTAGAAATGACGATAAAGCAGGTCGTCAACGAAAAAGGTGAGATAAATTCCAACGCGAGTCCCGAACTTGCCGCGATCAGGCGCCATCTTGCCGATACGCACAGAAATATCGGCGAAGAAATCAAAAAGATGATAAATTCGCCCGAATACGGCGGTTTTCTGCAGGAAGACTGGTTCACGATCCGCGATGACAGATATGTTCTTCCGTTCAAATCGGTCTACAAAAGAACGGTGAAAGGCGTCATTCACAACTACAGCCGCACAGGTCAGACGGCGTTTCTGGAACCGATGACTCTTATTGAGCACAACAACTCGCTTTCGCTTTTAGCGGCGCGTGAACTTGAAGAAATAATCAGGATTCTGCGCGAACTTCGCGGACTTCTTTTCAGAAATTACAACTACCTTGAAAAGTGCGTCGAAAGGGCGGTCAGGATTGAAAACGTCTTCACGAAATATTTCTGGATGAAGGAAAACGGCTGCGCGATCCCGGAATTTACCGAAGATTCGATGAAGCTTGAACAGGCGTGGTTCCCGCCGGTTTATTTAAGCCGCGGCGAAAATCTGGTAAAGAATGATTTCATCTTTTCGGATGAAGAAAAAATCATGGTCGTAAGCGGCCCCAACGCAGGCGGAAAGACCGTTTCGATAAAGACTGTAGCGGCTATCGCCGAGCTTGCGGTGCGAGGTTTTCCCGTTCCTGCAAGTTACGCGAGACTTCCGTTTTTCGAGAATATTTTCCTGATTTTGGGTGACAATCAGGACGCATTTGCGGGAGAATCGAGTTTTTCAAGCCATTTGCGTCTCTTAAGCGCGACGGCGAAAAAGCTCAACAGCCGCGATTTAGTCCTTATCGACGAGATCGGAACGGGAACGGATCCGCTTCAGGGCGGTGCTATCGCAGGTGCTTACCTTGAATTTGTCGCGGAAAAAGGGTGTTTTTCAGTCGTTACGAGCCACCTTGCCGAAGTAAAGTCGATTGCGCTGCAGAATAAGAAATTCATTCCGGTCGCAATGGGTTTCGATGAAGCAAAGGACAAGCCGACATACAAGTTTTCATACAACATCGTCGGCTCAAGCAACGCACTTTCGCTTGTCCGCAAAATAGGATTTCCGCAGGAGTTTATCGAAAAGCTGGAAAAACTTCTACTTGCTAAGGAAAGCGGAGTCGAACCTCTGATAAACCGTCTCCACAAAAAAGAGGAGCAGCTGGCAGCTTTGACAGAAGAAGTCGAGGCGGCGAAAGCCACAATCAAAGCGGAGGAACAGGAGATAACCGAACTTCGCAGAAAGCTCGAAACCAAAGAAAAACGGTTTGAAGAAGAGCGTCTTCGCTCGCTCAAAAAACTTGTCGAGATGGAGGAAGCCGAATTGAAGAAAAAAGTGGAAAAAGTCGCGGAAAAGGATGTTGCGCAGAAAGTGGTTCTCCTCAAAAAAGAGAAGGAGACGCTTCAGGACGCGATAAACAGGCAGACCGTCGCACTCGATACGAAAGAAGGTGAGAAACTTGAAGATGTTCTTGACAAAGTCATTCCTGGAAAAACCGTGATTTACGACAAGCTCTTGAAACTGGAAGGTGTTCTTCAGAAAGTTAAAGGTGCAAAGGCGGAATACACAAGCAGCGGAAAACAGCTTGTCGTTCCGACAGAAAGGCTTGTAGTGCTTGAATTTTCAAAGGAAGTAAAGACAAAAGCCTCGAAAAACACGGTCGAATCGAAGTATATCGAAATGTGCGACGTTCGCGGAATGTTCGTCGAAGATGCGGCTGAGAAGATTGAAAAGTCGCTTGACACCGCTTTCGGCGGAGGAGCTGTATCGCTTACGATAATCCACGGTCAGGGAAGCGGAAAACTCAAAAAATTCATCCGCGATTTCCTTCCGGACCTGCAGAAAAAATACAAATTTACATTCACGCCCGGCAGCAATGAAGAGGGCGGCGATTCGGTAACGGTGATAAAATTTTAGGTGCTGATATGCGCATTATTAAAACATTTGTGATTTTTTTGTTTTCGGTTTCAGTTTTTTTTGCATGTAATTCCGAAAAAAAAGCGGTTCTTGTTTTTGAAGACAACTTTGACCGCGCCGAAATAGGGGATAATTACGAAATTCATGGCGGCGACTGGAAAATCAGAAACGGAAAGCTGAACAGCAGAAGAGCGGAAAATAAAAATCTTGTTCTCAAATCAGTTGATCTGCCGCAGAATGGTGTGATCGAGATGACGATGAAAAGCAACAGCGATGATATTGATGTCAAATTCAACCTTTGGGGAGACGGGAAACCGCACGATCACGGTGACGGCTACACCTTCATTCTAGGCGGCTGGAAAAATCGTGTTTCGATAATTTCCAAGCTCGATGAACACGAAAAAAACAGAAGTGAAAAAAGAAAAGCCGGTCTTGAAAAAGGGAAGGCCTATAAAGTAAAAGTCGTTAGAATGTCAAATAAAATCAGCTGGTTCGTAAACGGAGAACTTTTCTTGGAATACAACGATGCAACACCGCTCAAAGTGACTGACGGCTATTCAAAGCTCTCTTTTGCAAACTGGCGGTCTGATGTCGAGTTCGACGATTTGAAAATTTACGCTTTGGAGGAAAAATAATGTTTATCGCAGTCGAAGGAATCGACGGAAGCGGAAAAAGCACAACTATCCGCGAAATAAAAAGATACCTGGAATCAAAAGGGGAGGCTGTTTATCTCACCGCGGAGCCGACGACGCTTGCAACAGGAAAAATCGTTAGAAATTTCCTCAGCGAAACGAACAGCGATACTCCGCTTATCCACGAAATGCTTGCTTTAGCCTTTGCCGCCGACAGGATAAATCATCTGCGTGAAGAGATCTGGCCTGCGCTCAGGAAAAAACAGACAGTCATCACAGACAGATACTTTTTCAGCTCTGTCGCGTATCAGTCGCTCAACGTAAGTTACGAATGGGTAAAGGGGATAAATCGTTTTGCAACGCTGCCTGATGTCCTTGTTTTTATTGATGTTTCAGTCGATAAGGCAGTGGAGAGACTTACGAAATTCCGTGCTTCGACCGAAATTTACGAAAAACGGGAGCTTTTGCAGCAGATCGACAGAAACTACCGCGAAGTCATCAAAGAATTCGAAGACAAACTCAAAGTTGTTTATCTTAACGGCAACCTCGATATTGACAAAATCTATAGCGATGTAGAAGAAAAATTCGCACCGCTTTTTTGACTCTTTTCCGAATATTGCTATAAATAACGGTTTTAATTTTTTGACAGAGGAGATGAAGATGAAAAAATTGCTTGACACCGTTTTATTGCTGGCTCTTCCCGCTTCGGGAAAGTCGGAAGTCCGCAGATTTATGGAACATCTTACCCGCAAACAGTGCGAAAACGACATGCACATGGGTGAGACGCTTCAGCTTGACGACTATCCCTATGTTCATTTCATGCACAGGATCGACGACGAGCTCAGCAAACTCGGCTGGCACTATATTTTTTACAAAGGTGCGACGCGTCCTTTTAAAGATCCGATGGAGTGGTCGACTCTGATCGAACTTCTCAACGAAGATTACGAAGATTTGGTCAATTCCAACATCATCAACGTTCCGTCTGCTGCTCAGTGGCTTTTTGAGAGAATGGACAATATCCGCGAAAAACTCGATCTCGGCCGCGAATTCGGAAAAATTCCGTGGGATATAAGAATTGCAGCAGGAAAGGCGATCGAAGCTGAAGTCGCTGAATTCCTCAAAGAAAAGAACGCGACGGCTGCTGCTGACAAAAAGAATAAAACGATAGTCATCGAGCTTGCACGCGGCGGAGCAAACGGCGCGACGATGCCTCTCACTCCTCCGCAGGGATACGCTGCTGCATTTGAGATGTTCTCGGAACACATCCTCAACAGAGCTTCGATACTTTACGTCTGGGTAACGCCCGAAGAGAGCAGAAGAAAGAACTACGAACGCGCTAAACCGAACGGCGAAAGCTCGATACTCAACCACGGCGTTCCGCTTGAAGTAATGCTCGGCGAATACGGCTGCGACGATATGGCTTACCTCATCGAAACGAGCGACAAGCCCAACACCGTCAAAGTAGAGCGCACAGTCACTGTCAAAAAGAAAGGAAAAGATGTTTTTGCAACCAAAAAATGGAATATCCCCGTCGCAAGGTTCGATAACCGCGAAGATCTTACGACTTTCATCCGCAAGGATCCGAAAGAGTGGGGCAAGGAAGAGTACAAAAAGATGTACAAAGGTCTTTCCGACGCTATGAAAACTCTCGCAGAACTTTCGTAAATTTTAATAATTTCAATGTCTTAACTCTTTAAAAGTCATGCTTTATTTTATTCTTACTCTGCTCATTTTCGCATCCCTTGAAGTCGTCTCCAAACCGCTCATGCCCTACATCGACCCGTTCGCACTCACTTTCTGGCGGTTTTTCATGGGATTTGTTTTTTTCCTGCTTTATCCGGGCATGAAAAAACGCTTTGCCGAGATAAAAAATTTCTCGAAAAGTGACTGGTTTTTCCTCTTTCTGCTGGGATTTCTGAACGCGTTCGTTTCGATGAGCCTGCTTCAGCTTGCAGTCAGGGAAAGCACACCGGCAACCGCTGCGGCGATCTTCTGTTCTAACCCGCTTTTCGTCATGATAATCTCTTCTATTGCGGGTTTTGAAAAGATCAGCGCGAGAAAAATTGTTGGGCTTCTCATCGGTGTTGCGGCGATATTCGTCATCATGTGGGAGAAGGGCTTCAAACTGAATTACGGTGCGATCTACGCTGTTTCGGCGGCTGTGATTTTTGCGGGATTTACAGTGCTGAGCAAGAAAACGGTTTCAAAAATCAAGCCGTTTTCGGTAAATTTAGTCTCCTTTTTCTTCGGTGTCGTTTCGCTTGCAGTCTTTATGCTTGCAACGAATAAAAGTTTTGCACTTAATCCTGTTTTCTTCAACGATTACGCAAAGCTGATCGCTTTCATTTATCTCGGTTTCATCGTGACCGGACTTGGCTATGTCACGTTTTTAGCGACGATAAAGAAGTATTCGCCGGTCAGTTCTTCGCTTATTTTCATGCTCAAACCGGCAGTCGCGACTGTTTTTGCAGTCGTTTTTCTCGGTGAAAAACTCTCAGCATATTTCATCGCCGGATTCGTAATGTTACTTCTCGGAACAGGTGCTATAGTTTCTGAAAAGATCTGGAAATAAAGCCGCCCACATCGGTTTATGATTGTCGGAGAGCACGCGGCTCGCGCGCAAACCACAACCTCACCCTAAATCCCTCTCCAGTGTGGCGAGGGACTGTCATCTCGAGCAAAGCGAAACATCTTTTCTTAAAACCGCAAAAACTTGCCTTTGCCGTTATGCCGTCTAAAATACCGCGTTTTTTGTTTAAAAACTCGTTTGTTTTTATAAAAAGATGATGTCCGGTAAACAAACAAACAAACAAACAAACAAACAAACAAACAAACAAACAAACAAA
>CAMZDX010000057.1 GCA_947305505.1 uncultured bacterium
GGACCGGCTGCGGCATCCCCGGCGTCATGGCAAGCAGAACTATAGAAAACGAGCGTGACCGCCGTATGACGATCATGACAACGACATTCATCCCGTGCGGCGCGAAAGTTCCCTTCATCGCGATGGTCGCAGGGGCGATTTTCGGCGGCTCGGCATGGGTCGCGACAAGCGCATACTTTGTCGGAATGGCAGCGATCATCATTTCCGGCATCATGCTTAAAAAGACAAAAATGTTCGCAGGAAACCCCGCTCCTTTCGTAATGGAACTCCCTTCCTACCACATGCCGACACTCGGAAACGTTCTCCGTTCGATGTGGGAGCGCGGCTGGTCGTTCATCAAAAAAGCTGGAACGATCATCCTTGTTTCGACGATCCTCGTATGGTTCACCTCATTCTTCGGCTGGACTGACGAAGGTTTCGGAATGCTCGCCGAAGATCAGCTCGATTCTTCGATCCTAGCATATATCGGCAAAGGCATTGCATGGATCTTCGCTCCGCTCGGCTGGGGAAGCTGGCAGGCGGCTGTCGCATCGGTCACCGGACTTGTCGCAAAAGAAAACATCGTCGGCACGATGGGCATTCTCTACGGCGCAGGCGATATGACGGCTTGGGAAGCTATGGCTCAGGCATTCACGGGAATCACCGGATATTCGTTCCTGGTCTTCAACCTTCTCTGCGCTCCGTGTTTTGCTGCGATCGGTGCTATCAAGCGTGAAATGAACAACACGAAATGGACATGGTTTGCAATCGGCTATCAGTGCGGTTTCGCTTATGCAGTCGCACTTATGATCAACCAGTTCGGCAACCTGTTCACAGGCAACTTCTCTCTCTTCAATGTAATATTCATGATAGCCGCTTTCGCTTGCCTTGCAGGAATGATCTACATGCTTTTCTTCAAGCAATACAGCGAAGCGACAAAACTTTCAGTTACGGCAGGTAAATAATGGGAACAATCCTTGTGCTGGCAATATTGATGGCGGTGGTTGCCGCCATCATCCTCAATCTTGTAAAAAACAAGAAACAGGGAAAATCCTCATGCGGATGCAACTGCGGCTGCTGCCCGATGTCAGGAAGCTGCCACACTTCACAACACCTTACCGTCCTTGAAATCGAAGGAATGATGTGCGGCATGTGCGAAAGCCATGTCAATGACGCGATCCGCAACAATTTCAAGGTAAAAGAGGTCAAATCGTCGCACAAAACAGGCATCACGCAGATAACAAGCGACGAGCCGCTCGACGAGGAAGAATTGAGGAAAGTAATCAAAAGCACAGGATACGGAATAAAGAGCATTGCAAAACGTTGATATTTACAAAACTAACAACCTCCTCCGTGTAATAAAAGGGAAAGAACTTTTCGGACTAATAAACCGCACCGTCCTTCTTGATTCTTTCCCTTTTCTTAATGTTCCAACTTGCGGCGATATGTCGAAAAATCGGCATTTTTCATAAAAATACTTGATTTTATTAATAAAAAACATATTCACCCATAAATTCAGGCTGTTTTTGTCGGAGCTTAGGTCTGCTCGCCTGCCGGTTTGTTTTCCGCTCAAAATCATCTTTGCGATTTTACAATAATTGTTAGACAAAAAACTTGATTTTTTCAAACATATCAATATATACATTTGACTTTTATTGTTGTTATATTTTGAAATTTGAAAATAATAAAACTTCAACTTTCGAAATCGCTCTTTAAAAACTGATGAATTGGAATAAAAAAGAAGTCCGCAGGCCCTGGCACTGCATAGCAGGAGAAGGATCTCTGCGGCACACGTCGGGTATTATAGGTAAAAATTTTCTATAATCAAGTAAAAATGAGGCAAAATATGAATAAAGATTTTTACGAAAATCTGGAAACAATCTTCACATCGGCACGGCTTTCCGTGTATCGGCAGGACGGGACAGATGAATCCACGGCATTGGCAAGGTATCTTTTCAACATTGAGCTTTGCCGTTCGCTTTATGTGACTTTGAACATTTTTGAGGTTTCGTTGAGAAATGCTTTTGACAAGGCTCTTTCTTCTTTTGCCGGTGAAAACTGGTATGAAATTCTCCCGTTGGATGATCACAGCAGAAAGAAAGTTTCCGAAGCAAAAGGCAAACTGGAGAAAAAGAAAAAAAATCCTACTCACGACCGCGTTATTCCTGAATTATCGCTTGGATTCTGGACTTCGCTGATTACAGCAAAATACTCAGAACAGACTTTTCAAAGTTATCTTATAAAAACCTGTTTGAAAAAGTGTCCGGTGCAGTTGCGAAGTGTTAAGAATCTGCAAAAAATATTTGAGAGAATCCGCGTTCTTCGCAACAGGGTTTCCCATTACGAGCGGATCCTTCATTGGAAGGACTTGGAATCTCAGCATGCACAGTTGGCTGAATGCATAAAATGGCTTGATGAATCGGCTTTTCAGCTTCTCGGTGAAATCGATTTTTTTGATTATATTTTCAGTGCCGGAGTGAATCCATTTCTTGTACTTGTTTCAAAGAAATGGAATTGGTGAAATTTTTGTCGGAGCGCTGGCGGCTCGCCTGCAGGTTTTCTAAGATGCCAAATTGGCATCTTGTACATATTTCCTAATAAATTCAGATGTTTCCTATAGATGTGAAATTAGTGCGAAGGATTTGGACAGGTTTGTGTTTTAAAACAATCCCTGTATTTTCGATTGAATTAGTGCTGCAGTAAGACTGGCTCCTACTTCACCTACGAACTCTAACAAACCTACAAGTGCTGATTTCACAATACTCGGCTTTTTATTCTGCGACACTTTTTCTTTGATCTCTGTTATCATTTCCATCGCAGTTTCTTTATCTTCAAACGGAATATTTTCCTTGTTCAAAGAAGACTCTATTTCAGAGATTGCTTTATTCGCATTTTCAATAGTGTATTTAATCGTGTTCTCATTGCCTGCAACAAATACAGAGTTTTGAGCATCTCCCCTGATAACATTTGTACTACCGTAATAATTGTAATTAGTTATCTGCTGAGGAATCTGTTTTGCTGATTCTTTTTCTACAGAATTGAATTGCATTTCTTCTCCAAAGATTCCTGTTTTTTCAAGCTTAATTGTCCAATCCAAAATGGTGTTTTTGACATGTTCAATTATAGATTTTATTTGAAGCACGCTACAATATAACGAATATTTTGTTTGTTGTTTCATCATTCCACGCAAGGAATTTATTCTTGAATTATTGTCTTGATCAAAAGAATAAATCTGAAACAGTTCTTTGTGTTTTTTGCCAAGTTCAACCAACCAACCAATTGAATTTTTAATTTCTATTGTACAAAACATTTCTTCTATTTGCCTATTATCTACATGATGCCAACCAACAAAAGGAATCCATTCATTTAAAGATGCGATTATACATCGATATTTAGGTGTTAGATAATTATCGTTTCTATAACCATTTAACTCAGACTTAATCCATTCATCAAATTGTTTCAAGTCAAGTTTTGCAGCAATAAGATGCGCTTTTCTTAAAAGATTTAAAACATCGCAATCTTCCTTCATCACTTCTTTTTGAAGTTCCAAAACTAGGCTGCCCATTTTTCATCTCCTTCAATCAATCCTACACCTTTCCTATCCTTCAATTCCAACATTCTTACTCCAATGCGGATTAAATTGTGATTAATTTACGCAAAAATGAGAAAAAATCAAGATGTTGTGGAAAAAGTTGATGCGAACGCAATATGTCGTTAATCGTTAAATTTTAGAACTTCTTTATTAACATCAATAAAATGGCTGGACAATGCTATTTATCGGACACAATAGACACCACTAGAATATTTTTGTAATGTAAAGATTCCGTTGTGCAACCATATCATGTAAGCACGCCCGTCACCTGACGTTTCTGATGACCAAAATGAAATTTCATCATAAGGATAATGTATTCCACAGATATATCTTATTTTACGTATTATTTCGGATTCATCTTTCGTTGGAAGACGCCAATCACTATAACCGCCCCAATTAAGACTTTTTGCATATGCAGTCGCTTTATCCCATTCCATAGGTTTTTCTAGATTTTTTTGAATCATTCTTATTGTACCAATCGGTTTTCGGAATTTTATGTAATCGCCGCAATCAATAAAATTATCATTTAATTCTTGGGCAGAAGTCCATCCTACATCCTTCAAAAACATGCTTGCAAACGCAAGTTTCTCTTGCAACCTTTCTTGTTTTCCTTCTTCCGTTACTCTTACACAGCGCAAATTTATACGATCAGTTACTCTTCTATCTGGAAGAGCTACGCCACCTAATTTTAATGGATCTTCCTCATCATTTATTAGAAATAACATTTCCCAAAAAACCATATCTTTGTTTTTAAATGAATAAGGAGATAGAGTAGACGACCAAAAAAATTCGTCACTTGCCTTAAATCCGTAAATCTCCTGAATTTTATACATTACCCACAATTCTTCTTTTGTTGGGATGGTCCAATCATTATAACCGCCTAAATTAAGATTTTTTGCATATTCATTAGCTTCCCACCAATTTAAAGGCTTGTCAGAAAATCCTTTCTGAATCATTAGAATATTACCAAAAGGAACATTGAATTCTATATAGCTTCCATGATCAACAGCGAGCTTTTTAAATTTTCTGCGTTCAAAAAAATTAAAAATACCTGACATTTTTTCCTCCATTTAAGTTATATATTTGCACCTTGTTTTTCATCCATCCAAACTTCAAAGAACCCGACAAAAACCCTTCATTTTACTCATCAACTCCGGCATATAGTGCCTGAGTTGAAATTTTTGTTTGTATTTTGAACAAAAAAAACCGAAAAATTATAGGGAAAAGCAGGACTGATGCAAGTTAAAGCACCGCTCTGGCGCAAATAATCCTCCGATTTTCTTAAAAAAATTCTCATCACTCATTTTTTTGAAAAAACTTCCATAAAAAAGTATGGATTTTGCCAAGTCAGGCGTTATATGCCTGAGTTCGCGAGTATGATCGACTCCGATTATTTTGTTTTGGGAGGCAACAGATGGCGAATCTTGAAAGAGTGGCTTTCATAAACCACATGATCAAAGTCAAAGGTTTCGTGACGAGAAAAGAGGTGGCGGATCATTTTGAAGTTCATATCGACACGGTTATGCGCGATATCGAATACATGCGGAATTTTCTTTCCGCGCCGCTGAAATACAAAAAAGGCAAAGGCGGCTATGTTTACGTAACGCCTTTTGAAATGCTTTTTGACTCGTTTGACGATGCAGTTTTCTACTATATTTTCGTCAAGCGCTTTTCCGATTCGTTCAAGCTCAACGGAATCCCCTATGTTCCTATAATTTCAGGAGAAATCTTGTCAAAAATATCGAGTTATATTCCGGAGGAATTCGATACTCTCCTTGATAAGATAACCTACGATTCTTCCGATACCGATATTCTTGAACTCAAGGATTTCAGGAACATTCTCGAATCTTTCATAATGAAAAAGTGCGTTCACATCACCTATCTCGATGCGAAAGGCGATGAAACCACGAGAACGATAGAACCGATAAGGCTCATAAATTATTTCGGAAAGTGGTATCTCCTCGCTTTCTGCCGCAAAAGAAACGAACTGCGCATATTCCTTGTTTCGCGTTTCGTTGAAAGTGAATTGCTCAAGGAAAACTGCGAACAGATATTCACAAAATCGGAGATCGACAGCTATGTCGAAAGCTGCTTCGGAATGTTCAAATCGACCAGTTCGGAACTCGCCGTGATCCGCGTTTACGAGCCGGCATATTACCATGTCGTAAAGCAGAAATGGCACAAAAACCAAGTGACGAAAGAACTTGTCATTGACGGAAGAAAGTGCCTTGAGATAACGCTGCCTGTCGGAGAACGCCACAATGAAATCATCGCCCGTGTCATGGCTCATTCACCCGACTGTGAGATCGTTTCACCACTTGAACTGCGCGAACAGTGGCTCCAGAACATCAGAAAACTCCACGAAAAATTCTGCAAATAATTTTGACCCTTCAGTCGGCTTTGCCGCCAGCTTCCCTGCTTCAGGGACGCCGAGATAAGGTAAATATTTTTTTAAAAAAATTTATCTCAGGCGGTATGTGCCTGATATGACGGGTATAATCCTCCATGCTTTAGTTTTTTTTAATTTTTGGAGGAGAGAATGAAAAAGGTTTTTGTTTTTGCAGCCGTATTGTTCGCGGCTCTCACTCTTTTTGCGGAAACTTCAGGTGATGTTCAGGATCAGCAGGCATGCGGATATGCAAGAAGAGCCGGAAGTGCTGAAGTTTGGCAAAAGTATCTCGAAAAATTTCCGAATGGAATTTGCAGTTTTGAAGCTGAAAACGAAATCGCGAATTTGAGAAACAGAGCAACAAAACAAAAATTCAAGGAAACAGAGAGCGATAGTGTTGTTGAGGAAAATAATGATCAAGTCCGATACTACAGACCATACAAGGGCTTCGGAATCACACTGCTTATTTTGGGAGGAATAGCTTTGACAGAAGTAATGCCGATAACAGCATATTTTGCTGCAGCATACTCTGATCCTGACGACTATGATTATGATGAAAGTAAATACAAGGATTTAAAAAATGCATCTATTGCAATGGGTGTAATCGGCGGCGTATTCATTCTTGGAGGAATAATTTTTACAGCAACCAAAAGACCAGTTCCGAATCAAAATCAAAAGATCGAATTAAGCAATCTCTCTGTTGCACCGACCAAAAGCGGAATGTTCACATCGGTCGGATTCAGATTCTAAACCTGAAACATTTTCCAAAAAAATAATTTTTTCTGTTGACAAACAAAAAATTTCAACTATGTTAGCTTTTGCTAATTAAATTGCTCTTTAAAAACTTAATTTTTTATTGCGAAATCAATTTGAAGTTTTCTTTTTGGTTTGTTTTTTTAACAATTTTAATTTATTGGAGGTTTTTATGCGTAATTTTCTTTTTGCGGCAATGATTTGCTGCGCGGTATCTTTTTCACTTTTTGCAGAGGAAAATCAGGCGAACGAAGAAACAAAGGAATCGACTGTCGAGGCTGCCGAAGCTCCCGCTGAAGGAGAAGCAGCAGAAGCGGAAGAAGAGGAAAACAAACTGGCTTTCGAAAGAAAACCTTACTTCAATGCGACTGTTTTCGGCGGAGTTTCTACGGGAATCAACATCGAAGACGGCGATGTGAACAAGGAAGAAAGCTATGAATTCGGTCTTGACAACCTGATCCTCAACTTTCAGGGCGGCGACAGGATGTTCAACGGCCGCGCAGTTGTTGATTTCGGCTCGGTCGATGACGAAGGCAAAATGACGCTTGACATCATCAAAAACGTTTCTTTCAGAATGCAGCACCCCTCTTTCAGGAATGCAGCAGGAACTTTCGGTCTCGACGTAAACCTTGAAGCAGGCCTTTTCTCGATGCCGTTCGGAATCGAAAACGGCTACGACCATGAAGTCGCTTTCGCAAATTCGGCGATAAAGGAGGACTTTTTCGGCGGAGCCTTCAACGATCTCGGTGTTTCACTCGGCGTTGACCTCATTTTCTCGAAAGAATCCGACCTTGCGATCACCCTTTTCACCTTCAACGGCGCAAATGAAACCGTTCTTGACGGCGAGGAAAACATCTTCCGCGCTCCGGCATTCGGCGTTGATCTCCGCTTCAACAAAACCGGTGATTTCTATGCGACAGCCGCGGCTTCTCTCGTTGTCGGCAAGGCTTACAGAAACTACGGTTTCGACGTTGTTTACAACCTTTCGGAAGAAGGTGAAATAGAGTCCTACAAAAACGGTGAAAGTCTTGACCAGGATAAAAACAACGTCCTCATGGCTATAGGCGCTGATCTAGGCTACAACGTAAACGACAACATTTCTGTCGGCTTCAAAGCTGAGTTCGGCCTTGCTCACCGCGCTCTCTACAACCCCGATTTTGAAAACGGCAAACTTATTTCCGACGGTGTCAAAGACGCTGATTCCGCATTGACTTCATGGGGACTTTTCGCAATGCCTTACGCAACACTCTGGGATGTTGACATGATGGCGAGAGTTTCATACTTCAAGGCTCCTTTCTACGATGCAACAATAGCAAGCAAGGACGATTCGAATCTCGGCGTGAACATTGCCGTCATCTACAACTTCTGCGACTACGCAGGACTTGAACTCGACTACGACTTCAACAGAGCTACGTTCCACGGATACGGCGAAAAGAACGAAACCGTTTCCGAATCTCTCAACACTCACTCTATCGCACTCGCTCTGAGCGGAGCATTCGATTTTCTCTGGGAAGAAGAAAGCAAATAAGGATTTTCTCGGACGCGGGCAGCCCGCCTGCCATCAAGAAGTTTTTTCGTCTAAAAAATGATTAATTTACAACGTAGATTTTTCAATCACATTTTTTCCTTGACTATTAGTCTTTGCTAACAATTATTCTCAATCCTAATTTGATTGAGTTCTTTTAATATCAATTGGGTTAAGGCATAAAATATGAAAACATTGCGCGAAATAAAGACCGGAGAGACCGTTCAGGTCAAACAGCTTGGTGGCAACGGCGAGCTCCGTCAGCATTTTCTTGATATGGGAATAATTCCGGGTGCGGAGATCACATTCGTTAAATACGCGCCTCTCGGAGATCCGATGGAATTCAGACTGCACGGCTACGAACTGACATTGCGTGTTGCCGATGCGCAGCAGATCGAAGTGACCGAGGCTGATGAGGCAAGCCCTGCACTTCAACAAAACTTAAATAGTGCGGAGTGGTTCCCAACGGAGCACCCCGGACTCGGCGAAAGCGGAAAATTCCACGACAAAAACAACGAAAATCCGCTTCCTGACGGCACAGTTCTCACATTTGCGCTTGTCGGGAACCAGAACTGCGGAAAAACCACGCTTTTCAACCGACTTACCGGATCAAATCAGCATGTCGGGAACTTTCCAGGCGTTACAGTTGACAGAAAATCTGGGGCAATAAAAGGACATCCAGACACGCAGATCACCGATTTGCCCGGCATTTACTCGATGTCGCCCTACTCTGCCGAGGAACTGATTTCGCGTGATTTTGTCCTGAACGAAAAGCCGCACGCGATAATAAACATCGTGGATGCAACGAACATCGAACGAAATCTTTACCTGACGATGCAGCTTCTGGAACTGAACATTCCGCTCGTTGTCGCGCTCAACATGATGGATGAAGTTACGGCAAACGGCGGTTCGATCGACGTGAACAAAATGGAATCGCTGCTCGGCGTGCCTGTCGTTCCGATCTCTGCGAAAAAAGGACAGGGAATCGAAGAACTTGTTTCCCACGCCGTTCACGTTGCAAAAT
>CAMZDX010000058.1 GCA_947305505.1 uncultured bacterium
GACTTTTTCTGCTGCGGGGCTGCATCGGATTGCCGAAAAAGAAGTCAAAAAACGGGTCCCTCATTCTTTGCTGCTCGGTGATCTCGACTTTGATCGAAGCAACGCTTTTTTTCGCTTTTTCCGAGATTTTTATGAGTTCGTCTTCGAGACCGTGCATGTCAGAAGCACTCATTCCGGCGAAAGAAAAAAGCAAAAATAACGGTAAAAACAGGAATTTGATCAGGTTTTTCATATCTTCCTCCACAAAAAAAACGCATAACAAACAATCCGGCCTTTTTATTTATTTCCGTTTTGCCGAAAGAAAAGGGGAGATGGTAAAAATATTTTACCGATTAATAATAAAACCCTGCGACGATGAGGTAGCCGATGTCTTTGTGTGTCGATTTTGAGCCGTTGTTGTTTCTGAATTCGGCCGAACCGAGGATTCCGGCGCCGAGTTTCGGGCGGATCCTGCCCGCGATCTCAAACGGAAGGACGTATGACATACTTGCAGCGTATTCAAGGAAATTCTGCTTAACATCTGCTTTGTCGAAAACGTATTTTCCCGATCTTTCCTTGAGAACGGCCGATTTGTATTTTGCCTGCCAGAATGAGAAACTTCCGCTCAAGAGTATCCCGCCGAAAGGCGAGAAATCGAAAAGCAGTTCGTCGGAAAGTTCGATCGCCGGGACCTGCCATTTTACCGAATCGGTCTGATAGACGCGGGCCGTGATGGGTTTGAAAAGCATCGTCTGGTCGGTGAAAAGGCAGAATGTCGGGTAGAAAACGAAGAGAAATCGGTTATTTATCACTTTCGAATATTTGTCGATCCTGAGCTTGATGAAAGGAAAAATCATGTCGAGCAGCGTCGTGTCCTCAAAAGTGACTGTGCTTCCTTTAAGGTCGAAATAGCCGAATTCCTCATTTTTCAGCCGTTTGTATTCGACACCTAAGCTCAGTGCGAAAAATGCCGGCTGTTTCGCGAGGTAAAACCCGATAACGTCAGCTCCGATAACGAAAGTCCTTGAAAAAAGGGCATATTTGCTGTTCTCGTATTTTTCGAGGCTCTTTTTTTCAGCCGAGATGTAGTAGTTGCCGTAGAGCGACGAGAAGATTGTGTCGGTGTAATGCCAGAGAATGTCGGCCGCCGGAATGAAGCCCGAAGTCTGGCTGTACTGGATGTTCACGCTGAATTTGTTCTGCGGTTTAGCTTCTTCTTTCGCCGAAAGAGCAAAAACAGAAAGTATGATGAAAATAAAAAATAAGTATTTGATTTTGTTCATTATTTGCTCATGTCTATTATCCAGAAGTCAATATCGTTTTTGTGCAGATAGGATGTCGTCTGCGAGTTCATGTATACTGTTTTTGCCTGAGATTCCTGATTGTTCGGCTCATAGTTCGAAACATCGGTAAAAGTCTCGCGGTCGGAATCCCATTTATCCTTATCCCACGAGCCGACACCGATCGAATAGATTCCTTCTGTGTTGAGGGAAAGGCTCTGCGCAATGAGTTTGTATTTCGCATCCGGGCGGTAGGGGACCCATACGACACTCGACATGCTGACGATCTCGCGGTGAGGCGAAAGGAGGATGAAGGGGTTCGACATCATGGAATAAAGGTATATCGGCACAGCTTTGCGGTAAATACGCAGCGTTACGACATCTTCCCAAACTTCATTGTCTATGTCCTTGAGCGAAACAAGAAGCTCAACATCGTGATAAACCGCGTCTTTCAGCGATGAAACCTTGCTGAAAGGGATCGTTTCGAGGGAAAAACTGTAGGAAACATTTTTTTCTGGTTCGATCGTCCCTAAAATTTTCTCTTCCGCTTCGATTTTAACTGCATTGTCGTCGGTTTTGAGCGATATCGTCGTGGCGGAAGCGTCTCGGTTTCCGAGGTTGTGGATGCGGAGATAGACGGTGTATCTGTTACCAATATCACTGTTGTCTCGGTCTTCGGCGTAATATACTTCGTTCGTCGAGTTAAGAAGAGCTTTGTAGATGTAGCCGCTTTGCGAAACGTAGAAGTTCCCGGCATTGAGATAGTCGGAGATATTCTGGGTGACTTTCGTGTTTCCGACCGAGATCGTGTATTCGCCGGAAACTATACCGTCAAATTCGGTGTTGCCGTCGCTCCCAGACTGCTTTTCATAGGTTTCACCCGAATCCTGCGTGTTTTCGATTATGACATCGACTCCGCCTACACCGCTTCCCGAAGGCGATCTCGTGTAGCCGAACGCCTTTTTTACGTTCAGTCTGAGCGTCGCGTCGGTGATGCTGTTGCGGATAAGCCTGAAAGTTTCGTCGTTGCCTGTGATCTCAAGCATGTTGTCGTCTATTTTCGTGATGGAATCGGGAACGAAAGTGCCGTAGTACGAGCCTCTTGTGATGCCGTTGGTCCCGAGATAAAAGTCGGTTTTGTCATCGAGCCTGAACCATTTGCCGCGGAAAGCTTTTTTGATTTTCGGAACGCATTTCGGCTCGTAGTATTCGCTTGTAGAGGTGCATGAGCCGCTTTCGATGACATCGCTTTCTCTGAAGAGCGATTCGCAGTTTCTGATGTTTTCCCAGACGTAGCCGTTGTAGTGGTCAAGACCAGTGCATTTTTCTGCATTGTTTCCGTTGCAGCGGTATGTGTTGCCATGCTCGCAGACATACTGCGACGGAACCGAGCATGAGCATGTTGAAGCAACACATGTCGGATTTCCGATTTCCGATGGGCAGCCTGTTATGCAGCTTTTGTATTCAGTCCAATGGTAGCCTCCGTCGCTGTAGACGCACTGTTCAATAGAAAGACCGTTGCAGCGCATTGAGTAGGAGTTTGAGCTGCTGCAGTCATTGAAAATGTCGCAGGAAGAAAAGGAAAAAAGGAGTAACAGGATGAAAAATAGAAAAAATCCATATCTATATCTCGGAATCATTGGATTTTTTGTCATTTTTCCTCGAATCTCAGTAAAAAACTAAAAGTTATTTATTTTAAGAAAACGGCTGAAATAGTCAAATTAAAGCCAAAGAGGATCATTTCCCTCGCCACACTGGAAAGGAATTTTTTAACTGTTTTCCTTGAGGCTTTCCATGTATTCTTTGCCGCGCATCGCGTGACGCAGAGCGGCTGAAAGAACGGTTTTTCTGAGTCTGAGCGAGTTCGGGGTGACTTCGACGAGTTCGTCTTCGTTGATGAAATGTATCGCCCTTTCCAAAGTCATCGGTTTTATCGGAGTGAGCGTTACTGCGTCGTCTTTTCCTGCAGCACGCATGTTGGTGAGTTTCTTTGCTTTGCACGGGTTGACGTCGATATCGAGATCTTTCGAGTGCTCGCCGATGATCATTCCTTCATAAACCGGCATTCCGGGAGTGATGAAGAGTTCGCCGCGCGGCTCAAGGTTGAAAAGTGCATAAGCTATGGCTTCGCCCTGTCTGTCCGAAACGATAGAACCAGTGAATCTGACGGGGAAGTTGCCGCGGTATTCTTCATATCCTTCGAAAAGTGTGTTGAGAGTTCCGGTCCCTTTTGTGTCTGTGAGGAACTGGTCGCGGTAGCCGATAAGTCCGCGTGAAGGAACGGTAAATTCCATGAAAGCGCGTTCGTTAGCCGAGTTGACGAGATTTATCATTCTTCCTTTTCTTGCCGAAAGTTTCTCGGTTACGATGCCGGTGAACATTTCGTGGCATTCGATGTAGACATGCTCGATCGGCTCGTATTTTTTGCCGTCGATCTCTTTGTAAATAACGGTCGGTCTGCCGACGCAGAGTTCGAAACCTTCACGTCTCATCTGCTCGACGATGATCGCCATCTGGAGCTCGCCGCGCCCTTTGACGATGACGTAATCGTTCGTTTCGGGCTCTTCCAGCCTGATTGAAACGTTCATCAGAGTCTCTTTGTGGAGTCTCTCTTTGATCTTTCTGAGCTGGACGTATTTTCCGTCTTTTCCTGCAAGAGGGCCGTTGTTTATCGTGAAGACCATGCTGACTGTCGGTTCGTCGACTTTGATTCTCGGAAGGGCGACCGGCTGGTCGATCGTTGCGACGGTGTCTCCGATGTGGACATCTTCGATTCCTGCAAGAATTACTATGTCACCGGGCTCTACGATTTCGGCATCGACAAGCTTAACTCCCTGATAAAGCTGGAGTTTTGAAACTTTAAGGCGTGCCTGAACGTCGTTTTCCTTAATGCAGACAAGCGACTCGTTGCAGTGGACGCTGCCGTTTACGACTTTTCCGATTGCGAGCCTGCCCAAGTAGTCGTTGTAGCTGAGATCGGTGACTAGCATCTGGAACGGTTGCTCCGGATCGTAGAGCGGACCTTTCGTAAACTCGATTATTTTATCCATGAGGATATGCAGGTTTTCGCCTTTTTCTTCAAGAGTTTCCTGAGCGATCCCATCACGGCCTATCGCATAGAGAACAGGGAAATCAAGCTGTTCGTCGTCTGCGCCTAAGTCTATGAAAAGATTGCCGATCTCATTCAGAACTTCCTGCGGTCTCGCATCTTTTCTGTCGATTTTATTAATGACTACCATGATCTGAAGTTTCGCTTCGAGAGCCTTCCTGAGAACGAATCTCGTCTGCGGAAGAGGACCTTCCGATGCGTCGACGAGAAGTATCGCGCTGTCTGCCATGAAAAGCGCACGTTCGACTTCGCCGCCGAAATCTGCGTGTCCGGGAGTGTCGATGATGTTTATTTTGACGCCTTTCCAGACAACCGAGCAGTTTTTTGCCGCGATCGTGATTCCGCGCTCACGCTCGAGATCCATGTTGTCCATGATCCTGTCGTTTACGATCTCGCCTTCGCGGAATACGCCGCTCTGCTTGAACATTGCGTCAACAAGTGTTGTTTTGCCGTGGTCAACGTGAGCGATGATCGCCACGTTCCTGATTTTGTCGTTTCTTACTAAATTGCCCATCTGTTTCCTTCATTAAAAGACCGTTTTTCAAAAAACGCGCGTAATTTATTTAGAGTTTTTCCAATTTCAAGAAAAATATTGAATTTTGTTGAAAAATCAGCGGAATCAGAAGAGAAAAACTGTAGAAAGCATGAAGTTATAACTCTGCATTTCGTGTGTTGCACCGAAAAGACCGAGTTCGATGTGAGTCGGAGAGACGTTGAATGAGGCTGCAAGTTCAAACCATTTTATCCGGTAGGCAAGCCTGAAAACGAAAAATTCGCGGTGGAAGAGGACGCTTTTTGCGCTGTAAAGGGCAAGTTCGAAGCCTGTGGAGAAACGGACATTGTAGAGGTCGATGATGTCGAACTGGAGATTCAAACCGTATGATTCCCACGGAACGGAGTTGTCTGCGAGTTTGAGGTTTATCCCTTTTTTGAAGCGTGCCCCGACGCGCAGAAAGGAGAATCCTACTGAAAATTTGAGACCGAAAGCCCATTTTTCTTCCGATGTTGCAAATAGCGAGACCCCGAAACGGTCGCTTTTTTCAGCCCACGGGAAAAATTCTATCCTGTCGGTCAGTTTTATGCCGCCTTTAAGGAAGATCGGCTTCGGTTTTTCCTCTGTTTCAGGCTTTTCTTCGGCATAAAAACTTTCTTTGAATTCGTCTTTCTGCCACTTTGAAGAAAGATTTTTGATTTTTGCCAACTTTTCGGAATCTTTAGGTATTTTGTCTTGGTCTTCGTCTTTTTCGTATATTACGGCGACCATCTCTTCCATGAGGTTGCAGACATCTTCGGCAGTTATTTCCTTTATCGGCAGGGTTCTTACGAAACCGTTTTCGGCAACGATCGAAAGATGGTTTTCGTCGGGCATTTCGATTAGGAAATTTATCGTGTTTTTCTTTTCTTTGTAGAATGCCGTGATTTTGCTGCGCAGCTCTTCGGGTATATTTTCATCGAAAAAAATATTTCCGAAAAGTGATAATGAAAAAAGTAAACATAAAACAAAGAAAAATGCTTTCAAATCAAAATCCGTCAGTCGTGTTTTTGAATAAATCCCATATTTTCCGAAGTTTCCAAAACATCGGGGTTGGTCTGGTCTATTCTGAGCATAACATCCGAGAAAAACTTGGCTTTTTCAATATTTTTTTCTTCGATCGCCTTACGCATCGAAACAAATGCAATGTGCGGGAAAACTATTTTTCCTGCATTCAGTTTAACGTGTTCGATATTTTTCGTCATGTAGAAAGTGTAAAGCTCGTTACTCCCTTTTTTGTATTTTTTGTCGTAGAAAGTGTAGGAAATCGGCGTATATCCGTTCTCTTCAGGCAGTATTTCGAATTCGGACGGTTTGAAAACGAAGCAGTATTCCTCAAAATCACGCTCCGAAAAGGTTTCCTGCGTGGTTTTGTCAAGCAGAATGTAGGCCTGATGCGTATTTCCGTCGGTTCTCGCCTGCATGAACTGCGTTACCGGGTCATGCGGTTTTTCAGCTTTGGAACATGATGCAAAAAATATAGACAAAAATAGAAAAATGAGGGAAAATATCTTTAAAATCATGCTGTTACCAGTTTTCCATTATTGAAACCGAGCTGCTGCATCCGATCCTGTCGGCGCCCGCCTGCATCATTGCGACAAGCGTTTCTTTGTCTCTGATCCCGCCCGCAGCTTTGACTCCGAGCCTTTTTCCAGCAACAGCTCTCAAAAGTTTCACGTCGTCTACAGTCGCCTTGCCGTTTACTCCCGTTGAAGTTTTAAGCATGTCGGCTCCGGCAAAGACTGCGATAAGGGCGGCGTCGATTTTTTCATCTTGCGAAAGAGCTGAAGTTTCAAGAATAACTTTTATATAAGCCTTTGTTTTTGTTGTGCTTTTTAAAAGCTCAAAGCACTCTTTCAATTTTCTGCTTTTGATAAGCCCGATATTTATTACAACATCGATTTCGTCTGCTCCGTCAAGCGCTGCTGTGACAGATTCAGCTGTTTTTGCCGCTGCGCTGGATGCTCCGAGAGGAAAATCTATGACAGTCGCAATGAGAAATTTTGCGTTGTTTTTGCTTCTGAAATCTGCTGCGGTTTTGACCCACATCGGATTTATGCAGACTGCTTGGAACCCGAATTCAGCGGCTTCGCGGCAGATTCTGAGAACATCTTCTTCCGCTGCGTTGAAGGAAAGTATCGTGTGGTCTATCGCATTTGCGGCGGTTTTTTTGGAAATTTTCGGAACCGTGTATGTAAATTCAAGGTTTTCTTCGATTTTTTTTGCTTCAAGAGGCGGAATTTCAAGGATTTTCACAAGTTCTTTAGCCCTTTTTGCAATCTTTTTTTTCAAGTTTTCCATTTTTGTCTCCTCAAAAAAGTTAAATATTTCCGTTAAGTTTCATTTCAGCTACTTCGCAGAGCGTTTTGAAAGTAAAACCGTTGTTTTTGTAAAAATCTATAACGTGCTGGAATCTTTCGATTTTTCTATCTAGTGAAAAGGCAAGGTCTGGCTGTTTTCCTTTCAAAGGATCAAAATGCTGCGATTCATCCGCGCCGCAGAGGTCTATTCCGTGGGCTTCGATGTTTATGAAAGTTCTGGTTTTCGAAATTTTAAGCATCAAATTGAGTAGGAAAGAAGGGAAGGCGATTATCGAAGTGCCGATCAGCGGGATGTTTGCAAGCGGAAAAAGTGTTGTCATAGGAAGTTCGACGAAATTTCCGTCTGATTTTATGTCTCGCACGGTTTTATCAATAAATTCAGGCGTATATCTGCCGAAAGCATCGGCAAAAGATGAAATGATGGATTTTGATTCGTGCCCTGAAAGTTTTTTCAGATTTATGAGAAGCCACTTTGCAAGATAGTATGAAATCGACGGGAAAAGCGATGAATCGTAAGTGTAACCGACTGATTTTAATACTGAAATCAAATCGGCAGAAGAGTTGTAGCCGGGGCTTCTGAAACCAAGGCACTTTATACCCGCGGTTTCTTCAAGGAAATCCTTGTTTTTCTTTATTTCCTGAAAAATCTCGTCTTTTGTCATTCTGGTCAGCTGGTAGTTGTGAGAAAATGAGTGGTCTGCGATCTCATGCCCGCTGCTGACGATTTCTTTTAAAATTTCGCTGTTTTTTTCGGAAAAACCGTGTGCCGTAATGAAAAAAGTTCCTTTTATCGAATTTTTGTCGAAAAGTTCGATAAACCTTCTGATTCCCTTGAGATAGATCGGATCTTCGCTGATTCCCGAAGTTTCAATTCCGTGGATCGCGTAGTAGCAGATCAAAGGGTCGACATCGACGTTTATGCAGGCGATTTTCATAAAAACCTCAATTATTTCCGTGTTTTTCTCATTTCAAAGTAGGGGAGGAGAGTCATTTGGCAAACTCCGCTTCCGCTTATTTCAAAACCGTTTTTTCTGTAGAAATTTATGGCTCTTTTATTGTCGGCGTAGACTTGCAGAAAAAGCTCGTCTTTTCCTGATATGACCGAATTTAAAAGCTCTGTTCCGATTCCTTTGCCCCAGAATTCAGGAAGGACGAAAAGCCCTTCGATGCAGTCGGCTGAAGATGAAACTACTCCGACTACTTTTCCTTCGTGCTCGTAAACTGAATTCTTGCAGCAACGGATCGTTGAAGTAACGAATTTTTTTTTGTCTTTTTTAAAAAAATCGGGAGCTACTTTCAGAGATAAAGCATCGTTCGATTTTTCGTAAACAGTTTCGATATCGTGCAGATCAGATTCTCTAAAGTTTCTTATCACTTTACGCAACCAGTTAAATTTATTGCGATTATTCGTAAGCTCCGGCTCTTCTCAGCATATCAACGATATGGTAGTTGCCGGTATATTGTGCCCTTGTGATAGCTGTTCTTCCCTTGTCATCCTTGGCGTTGATGTCGACTTTTTTGGAAATCAGGAACTGGACGACGCGCTCAAAACCTCTTCCGGCGGCAATCATGAGCGGAGTGCTTTTCTGTTTGTCGATGATGTTGAAGTTCGCACCTTTCTCGAGAATCGTGAGGACTACCTGTTCCTCTCTTTTTAAGCATGCGTAAAGAAGAACGGTTTCGCCATCTTTGCTTTTTGCTTCAAGATC
>CAMZDX010000059.1 GCA_947305505.1 uncultured bacterium
ACATGATCATGAAAGCTACAAAAATATAGATTACGCGGTAGTGAACGAGTTTGGCAAGCCTCATGCAGAGCCAGCGGAAAAATCCTGCCGCAGCCATTCCTTCGACCATGACCATCATTCCGGCAATGAAAAATATCGTCGCCCAGTTAATTCCAGTCGAGTTTTCGGGAACGTCGCCCGCACTGTACCAGAAACTTTTCGTGAGAATCGTCTTTATGTTGAGAGTTTCCATTATCGCATCGGTGCTGTGAAGACCGAGCCCGAAAACGAGCAGAGCCGTAAGAACCGCACAGCCGAGCGTCACAAGATGTCGTTCGATTTTTTCAGTCACCATGAGAATGAACATTGCAAGAAAAATCACGACTGAAAGTATTTGTGCCAGAAGCATGACCGCACCTCATTTATTTAAAGGCTGAACTTTTTGCAAAGCGTCAGCTCGAAAAAAACCCGTTCTTATAGCGCGAACGATTTTTTTTGCAATATGTGAAGCTGAACAGCGCTTTTATTGTGAAAACAGTTTTTCATAAATATAATGCCGCCGGAAATTGTTTTTTTACTTTGATCACGAGGGAAAAATGAACGAAATCAAGCAAAAGTTCCTGAAAGGCGAAAGAAGCCTTTTCGGAAGCAGGAATGTGAAGATTATTGACTCTGTTTTTGATGAAGGCGAATCACCTCTCAAGGAAAGCCGTGATATCGAGCTTGAAAATATACTGTTCCGCTGGAAATATCCGCTCTGGTACTGTGAAAACGTAACGGCAAAGGAGTGCAAATGGTTTGAAACGGCACGCGCCGGTGTGTGGTATTCCAACAATGTTTCGGTTGAAAACGCCGTAATTCAGGCACCCAAAAATTTCAGGCGCTGCGACACCCTTCTCCTGAAAGATGTCACTTTTACCCATGCCGAAGAGACGCTCTGGAACTGCCGTAACGTGAAGTTGGAAAGTGTGACGGCTAAAGGGAACTACTTCGCGATGAACTGCGAAAACATCGAAGTTTCAGGGCTGACTTTGGACGGGAACTACTCTTTCGACGGCGCAAAAAATGTAGTAGTACGCAATTCGACCCTTCTTTCAAAGGACGCTTTCTGGAACAGCAGCAACATCACGGTCCGCGATTCCTTCATTTCGGGCGAGTATTTAGGCTGGAATTCCAAGAACCTCGTTTTTGAGAACTGCACGATAGAAAGCCTTCAGGGGATGTGCTACATCGAAAATCTCGTAATGAGAAACTGCAAGCTGTTGAACACGACACTTGCTTTCGAATATTCTTCCGTCGAAGCCGACATTTCGACCAGGATAGAAAGCGTGCTGAATCCGAAAAGCGGAACTATAAAAGCGGAAGAGATCGGCGAGCTCATCATCGAGCGTGACAAAACCGACCCTGCAAAAACAAAAATTATATGCAAAAACATTGAAAAACATTCAGAAAAACCAGAATGGCTGAGGTGAAGATGAAATACGATTTCGATACCGTAATAAACCGCCGCGGAACAGACAGTGTAAAGTGGAATGTCGCTGAAAACGAACTTCCGATGTGGGTCGCAGACATGGATTTCAGGCTCGCTCCCGAAATCGAAAAAGCGATAAAAAAACGCATTGAACACGGAGTTTTCGGATATTCCATGATCCCTGACGAGTGGTATGAAGCATACATGAACTGGTGGAAAAACAGACACGGTCTTTCGATGAAAAAAGAAGGACTTGTCTTCTGCACAGGTGTCGTTCCCGCAATTTCATCGATCGTGAGAAAACTCACTACTCCGAATGAAAATGTCGTGATCCAGACTCCGGTCTACAATGTGTTTTTCAACAGCATTTTGAACAACGGCTGCCGCGTTCTCGAAAGTCCGCTTGTCTACGACAGGAAAACCTGTTCATACAGCATGGATCTCGAAGATCTGGAGGCAAAACTTTCGGACCCGCAGACGACTCTGATGATACTCTGCAACCCGCAGAATCCGGCAGGAAAAATCTGGAAGAAAATTACGCTCGAAAAAGTGGGATATCTTGCGAAAAAGCACAGCGTAACGGTGGTTTCCGACGAGATCCACTGCGACATAACCGAGCCTGGAAAAAACTATGTTCCTTTCGCATCGGTTTCTGACACTTGCCGCGAAATTTCGGTCAGCTGCATCGCTCCGACAAAGGCTTTCAACATGGCAGGAATGAAGAGCGCCGCGGTCTATGCCGAAAATCCGGTTCTCCGCCACAAAGTATGGCGTGCCCTCAACACGGACGAAATCGCCGAACCGAATTCGTTTGCCTGCACTGCCGCCGTTGCCGCGTTCAACGAAGGAGCTGAATGGCTTGACGCAATGAGAAAGTATGTCTCGGAAAACAGAAAACGGGTTTGTGAGTTCGTAAAAAACGAAATCCCTGAAATTTCTGTCGTCAAAAGCGATGCAACCTATCTTTTGTGGCTCGACATTTCGAAAACAGGCATGGAAAGCACCAGGTTTGCAGCAGAACTCCGGGAAAAGACCGGTCTTTTCCTCACGGCCGGATCTGTTTACGGTGAGGCAGGCAAAAATTTCCTCAGAATGAACATCGCGTGTCCGAAAACCACTTTGGAAGACGGCCTCAACCGCTTGAAAAAAGGAATGACCCGAGGAGATCGTGACTAAAAAACTTCTTTTCATAAATCCGTTTGTCGAAGATTTTACGGCTTACAACCTGTGGGCGGCTCCGCTCGGTCTTTTCAGGATCATGGAGCACCACGAAAATATCGGTGACAGCGTGACTTATCTCGATTTTCTTGACGGAAGTTTTGTCGGTGACGATGCGGCGACCCCGCCTGTTTACCGCTCCTGGGAACGTCACACATACTGGAAGCGCGAAATCGAAAAACCAGAGTGTTTAAAGATGATCCCTCGCAAATACTACCGTTTCGGAGCAAACGACGACACTGTCAGAAAAACACTTTCAGAAGTTGAAAAACCCGATCTTGTCTATATTTCGACCGGAATGACCTACTGGTACCGCTCGGTTCTCAAAATCATTGATTTTGTCAGAGAAATTTTCGGAGACATCGAAATAAACGTCGGCGGAACCTCGGCGATCCTGATGCCCGAATTTTTTGAAGGAAAAAATATCACCGTAAACACCGGCAAAGCGCTAATCCCTGAAAATATTACCGGAACTGGAATGCGCTATCTCAAGAACCTGCACTTTTTCCCGGCGAATCTTATCGAAGGCTGCCCGAATCGCTGTCCTTACTGCTCAAGCGTCATTTTCAACCCGAAAGTTTCATACAAAGATGTCAGCGTTCTTGCCGAAAACCTTGAAAAATGGCACGCTGAAACCGGGCACTGCGATGTCGCATTCTACGATGACGCGCTTCTTCTGCGAAACGGCGGGATCCTCCGCGATTTCCTGGACAGACTTCCGGCAGGAGTTTACCGCTTCCACACCCCGAACGGCCTCCACCTGCGTGAAATCAATGAAGATCTGTGCAAATATCTTGAAAAATACGACTTTCCGCAGCTCCGTTTCGGTTTTGAGACCGCTTTCTCGAGATATGAGGACAAAACTTCGCTCAACCAGCTTAAATCTGTCGTAAAAATGCTGAAAGAACACGGCTTCACGAGCGAAAGAATCGGCGTTTACCTTCTTTGCGGACTTCCCGGCCAGACAGTCGATGAAGTAGACAAAACCATTGAAATCGTTGCAGAAATAGGAGCAAGACCTTATCTCAACGAATATTCGCCGGTTCCCAAAACCAGCCTTTTCGAGGAGCACTTCAAGGAAAGCAAGCTCGATTTCAAACGCGAGCCGCTCTATCAGAACAACTCAGTTTCAGCGTGGAGAAGCCCTGTTTTCACCCCCGAAGTCGTGAAAAAACTCAAGGATAAACTCACTAAAATCTATTCGGGAAAGTAAATTTTTTATTACGCCATATAGACGTCGGTGATCATTATCGGTTCGACTGGAACATCATCATAGATTTTTACAGACTGGGTTTTTACATCGGAAATAGCGTCAACGACATCCATGCCTTCTATTACTTTTCCGAAAGCGGCATACTGACCGTCAAGGAAGTCGCAGTCTGTGTTGCAGATGAAGAACTGGCTCGATGCACTGTTGGGATCAGATGTTCTTGCCATCGAGATAACATATTTTTTGTGGAGAACATTAGGGCTTTTCTCAAGTTTTATCGGATCAAGCATCGCCGATTTTTCCATCATGAACTTGTTCATTCCGCCGCCCTGGATCATGAAATCCTTGATGACTCTGTGGAAAATGAGCTTGTTGTAGTATTTCGCTTCGATGTGCTTGATGAAATTTGCGACGGTGATCGGCATTTCGTTGCCGTAAAGTTCGATGACCATCTTTCCTTTTGTCGTTTCGATGACTGCCTTGTTCGTTGCTTCCATTGTTTCCTCCAAATAAAAAAAGAATAAAACCGCAAGATATTATTAAATGCGGGATCTTTTTCAAGTTTGAATTTACATTCTTTCAGGATTGGATAATATACCCCGCTTTTTGTTTTGCGGTTTATTCACAGACTGGAATGGAACTATGGCAGAAGAAACTGAAAATAAAAAAGAAATAAAGTGGTATGACCTCAAGGCGCAGATTATAAACATTTGGAAAAATCTTATTCATCTCAATGCTGATCCGCACGATATCGCGTTCGGGCTCGCGCTCGGAATTTTTGTCGGATTTCTCCCGATAATGGGAATTCAGATGGTTGTCGCCGGCCTTGTGTGCCTTCCTTTCAAGCACGCGAACAAACCTGCTGCTGTTGCAGGAGTGTGGATCACGAACCCGCTCACAGTCATTCCGATTTACGCTTTCATATACTGGGTCGGAACTTTTTTCTATCCGGCTGACCACGTCGTAACCCCGTCAACGATCATGTCAAAAATGACAGCAGTCCTCAAACTTGACGGTTTTATCGAGCAGACGAAAGGGTTTCTCGCACTCGGAGCCGACATTTTTCTTCCGATGTGCATCGGCGGCGCAGTCATCGGAATTATCGCGATGATCCCGACCTATTTCATCACAAAAAAATCGATCATCGCTTACCGGAACAAGAAAAAGGCGAAAAAAAATGCAGAATAGAAACGTTACAGTTTTCGACCTTGAAACGACGGGACTTTCGCCGGACTGCGGTGACAGAATAACAGAGATCGGCGCGATAAAACTGTGCGGCAACAAACTTTGCGGAGTTTTCCAGACTTTGGTTAATCCGGGAAGGAAAATCCCTGATAAAATCGTCGAAATAACCGGGATCACCAACGAAATGGTTGCAGGAAAACCGACGATATCGCAGGTTCTGCCGCTTTTTATGGATTTTGTTCAAGACGATCTTATCGCGGCGCACAATGCAAAATTCGACACCTCTTTTCTCCGCTACGAGCTGAAAGAATGCGGCATAAACAAAAATTTTGAAATTTACTGCACCCTCCTCAACTCGCGCAAAGAGGTCAAAACTTCGGCCAATTTCAGACTTTCAACTTTGAAAAACCATTTCAATTTAAAGCCGATGGGAGCGATGCACCGCGCACTTTCCGATGCATACGTCACGGCTCAGCTCTATCTCAAACTCACGAAAAACTGGGGAACAGACACGATGAGCCAGTTTGAAAAAGAGGTCGAGCTTCTCATGAATTCAATGGATGAGGACGATATTTACCTTATCGATCCGAAAATCTGCTGATTAAAGAATATCGTAGTAGGAATTTGATATTTCCGCCAGAAACCGGCTCGGAAGCGCGGTCGAATTAAGTTTTCCGTACATCAGTTTTATCTGCGGATAAGTAAGGAAAAGGCGCGATTTGGCGCGTGAGCAGGCGACATAAAAAAGCCTGCGCTCTTCTTCGAGATCGTCAATTCTGGAGATCGATTTTTCGCTCGGAAAGCTCCCTTCGTTGAGACTTATCACGAAAACTGTATCCCACTCGAGCCCTTTTGCGCTGTGGATCGTCGAAAGGACAACTTTATTGCGGTTTTCTTCCGCATCGGCAGGTATTTTCGATGAACTGAGCTTTGAATCAGGCGGATCGAGGGCAAAATCGGTGAGAAAATTTTCAAGTCTGCTGTATTTTGAGGCAAGCTGGATGAGAGTGGGAAAATCTTTCAGCCTGTCGTCGGAATCGTCTTCCAGTTCTTCAAGAATCGGCTTATAAAATTCAATAATTATTTCAAGTACTTTTGTTATTTTAAATTCATCGTTCGAAGCCGCTTCGAGCATATCGCAGAGACGTAAAAGTTCTTCATAATATTTCTTTTTCGCGTGAGTCTGTATTGCAATAGCTCCTTTTTCGGCAAAACTTTCGGCTATTTTTGCGGCAGTAGCAGCGCCGATTCCGGGAACGAGCTTGAAAATGCGGTTCAAAGCAACCGAATCTTTCGGATTCTGGATCACCTTCGCATAACTCAGAACATCCTTTATATGCCGCCTTTCGACGAATTTTATACCGCCGTAAACTGCAAAATCTATGCCGCGCTTAAGAAGAGACGCCTGCACGAAATTGGCATGGAAACTCGAACGGTAAAGAACCGCGATCTCCTCAGGTTTTATGCCGTTTTCAAGCAGTTTTTCGATTTCAGATGCGACGAATTCCCCTTCGTCTTCGGCTGCAAGAAAGCGCTTTACGCAAGGCCTCTCCCCCACTCTTTCGATGTTGGAGACAAGCGCCTTTTCGTAGGAAACGTAAAAGTTCTTGATTATCTCGTTCGTGTAGTCAAGAAGCGTCCTTTCAGAGCGGTAATTTCTGAAAAGTTTGATGAGACGGGCATCCTCCCACTTCTGCGGAAACCGGAGAATGTTCTCGAAATTTGCCCCGCGGAAAGCGTAGATACTCTGAGAATCGTCGCCAACCACCATGATGTTTCGGCTTTTTCCGGCGATAAGATCGGCGATCTTTCCTTGAAAAATGTTGGTATCCTGATACTCGTCGACCATGACGTACTCGTACCGCGCCTGTATTTTTTCAAGTACTTCAGGCGAGGTTTCGAGCAGATTCAGAAACTTTTCAAGAAGGTCGTCGTAGTCGAGCATGTTGCGCTCAGCCTTGTATTTTTCATACTCTTCGGCAATCTGCTTTATCGCATCGGCAAATTCGGTGTATTTCGGATAGTAGCCGTCAATAACTTCCGCAATCGGCTTCGCATGGTTGCGGGAACGGCTTATGATCTCGGCGATAGTTCCTTTTTTCGGCATAGTCTTGCCGCTTTTCTTGATCTCGAGAGTATTTTTGATGAGGTCGATCATATCGGCGGAATCGACAGTGTCGCATATCGTGAAATTGGGCATAATGCCGATGAAACGCCCGTATTTTCTGAGCTGGATATTTGCAAAACTGTGGAATGTTCCCGCTGTGATCCTGTCGGCAAGCTCCGATCCGATGAGCTGATTGACACGCTTCGTCATCTCTCCCGCGGCACGTCTCGTGAATGTGAGAAGAAGTACCGATTCGGGTTTTATCCCCTTTTGCAGCATGTAAGCCGTGCGGTAAACGATCGTCCGAGTCTTTCCGCTTCCCGCTCCCGCAATAACGAGAACAGGTCCCGTGAGCGCAAAAACAGCGGCACTTTGAGCCGAATTGAGCTGACTTTCGTAAACCTTCTCGATCTCCCCTTTTTTCAGAGTCAGAACATCCGCCGGACGTTCCTCGATCCCTTTTATAACCGTTCTCAGCTCGCTGTAACGGGCACGCTCCGCACTGTCAAGCTCCGGAAATTCATACTCCGAAGTATCACTTGTGAACGGAAGATCTTCTTCAAGTTCGCCGTCATCAGAAACGACATATCTCGCCATTTTTACACCCGAAAAATCAAACCGCGCTGATATTACGATTTTTTAAAAATCTGGCAACTTTAACCAAGTCAGCTATGCGGGCGTGTATGAAAAATTTGAACAAAAAAGTCATAAGGTAAAAAAAACGGCCGAAAAAGCGTCCAATATCGCTATTTTATTTAGCAATTTCAGCAAGTTTCTTTTATTTGACTTTTATATTCCCCACAAATAATATAGCCGCCGTTGAATTGGCTGAATGTGTTTAAACATAATTTTGGAGGCTAAAATGAGCGAAACTCAGAACACGAAACTCAATGTTACGGACAGCAAAATCAAGGATATCACCGATTTCCTGAAATCTTCAGTTCTTGAACCTGCCGAACAGGAGAAAGAGACAATCATCAAAGACGCAAAATCGGAAGCTGCAAAGATCGTCTCAGACGCCAAAAAAGAGGCTGAAGAGATCATCGCCAACGCTAAAAAAGAGGCCGAGACAATGAAGCACAACACCGAATCGGCTCTTAAGATCGCGGCGAAACAGTCTGTGGACAAACTCAAACTCGTTCTTGAAAAAGAGGTCCTCACTGCCACAGTCGCAGCGCCCGTAAAAGATGCCATGAAGAGCGAAACGCTTATCAAAGAGTTCGTTTCGGAATTCCTTAAAATATATGCCGACAAAGGTTCGTTCGCAATCGAACTTCCGGCTGCACTTAAGGAAAAACTCGCTTCCTACGTAAAAAGCCAGATCGACGCAATGGGCGCAAAAGGAATAAAACTCGGCGACGAGACCCTTCCAAGCGGATTCGCCGTCAAAGCTTCTGACGGTGCCCTCCGTTACGATTTTACCGACGAATCGGTTACAGAACTGCTTACTGAATACATCAGACCCGAACTTAGAAAAGCACTGTTTTCGAAATAGCGGGGTGATTAAGCATGAAGTTTAATCACTACACGATAGCCGCTCT